>CAJLVH010000001.1 GCA_905210055.1 uncultured Enorma sp.
GGCAGCGGCTCCGGAACCCGCGGCAGAACCCTCGGTGGTGGTGCCACCGGAGCAGCCGGCGAGCGCAGCGACCAGCGCGGTCGCGCCCGTACCTGCCACAAACGAACGACGAGTAATGTTGCTCATAATGCGTTCCTTCCTTCCATAATCTGGCCGCATTACCTTGACTCGCCTGCCTTCCTCACAGACGAGGCGAAGTCCTAAATGATGAACTGATCCATGTAGCGCTTGGAAAGCTCAACAGCTTTGACAAGGCTCTCGCGCGTGCCGTCCTCGAAGAAGCGATCCTCGACCTCGAGGCAGCAATCGCCGTTGTAGCCGATCATCGAGAGCTGTGAGATGAAGTCGCTCCAATCCACATCGCCCCAGCCCGGGATCTTCGGATCCATGATGTCGAGCGGGTAGGCCATGGTGCCGCGCCACGCAAGCTCCTCGGGCTTGAACTTGATGTCCTTGAGGTGCACATGGTAGATGCGGTCGGCGAACTCGCGAACCGCCGAGGCGCAGTCGATCATCTGCCACACGAAGTGGCTCGGGTCGATGGCGATACCCAGGTTCTTACTCGGCAGCACCTCGAAGACGCGCTCCCAGTTGGCGGGCGAGGTCATGATGTTCTGGCCACCCGGCCAGTTCGAGGCATCGAAGAGCATCGGGCAGTTCTCGATGCACACGCGAATGCCCTCTTGTTCGGCCACATCAAGAATGGGTCCCCACACGCCGGGCAGAATCTCGAGATTCTCCTCGAGGGTCTTGTCCGTCACGCGGCCGATGAACGTCGTGACCTTCGGCACGCCGAGCTTCGCAGCAGCGCGGATGGTCGTGATGAGGTGATCGTTGAAGGTCTTCCGACGCTCGGGGTCGGGGTCGAGATTGTTCGGGTAATACGCGAGCGCGCAGATATCGACGCCCTTCTCCTTGGCGTAGTCGAGAATGTGCTGCGCATAGGCGTCATCCTCGAGCACGCGCTCGGTCTCGATATGCGTCACGCCGCCGTACTTGCGCTCGGCCTTGCCCTTCGGCCAGCACGCGACCTCGACGCACTCGATGCCAAGGCGCGCCACATCGTCCATCATCTCCTCGTAGGTCCACCCATCGAAGAGCGAGGTGATAAATCCCATTCTCATAGCGACCACTCCTTCCTATGTAAAATAACCCCAGGGTTTTTTACATTACGCGAGCGCGACGGCCTTGCCGGTCTTGCTCGATTCGATGCTGCCGAAGACCGCACGCATCGCGGGCAGGACGCTCGATGCCGGAATCGCGGGCTCGGTATCGTTCACCAGGCAGTCGACGAACGCGTCGATGATGCCGGATGCGGTCTGGTTGTCGTTCGTCTGGATGGCCTCGACGTCGTAAAGCTCGCGCTCGCCGTCGCGACGGTCGATCACGATGGAATGCGCCGGGTCGTCATAGATGCGCATGACGCCCTTCGTGCCGTAGATAACGGTCGAGTTATCCTCGGGGCCGTAATACGTCCAGCTCGCGGTCATGGTTCCCACGGCGCCGCCGCTCATCTGGTAGATGCAGACGGCGTTATCGTCCACGCCCACGAGGTTGCCCTCCGGGTCGCGCTTGTCGAGCGTGGTGACCTTCGCCGTGGTGGCGACGACCGTCTGGCCGATAAGCCACTGGATGAGATCCGTCTTGTGCACGCCAAGGTCCGCCATGGCACCCATCGCGGCGCGCTTGGGGTCGAAGAACCAGCTACCGGTGCCCGGATCGACGCTCCAGGTCTCGGGGCCGCCGTGGCCGAAGGTCGTGCGGAACGTGAGCACCTCGCCAATACGCCCGGCGTCGAGCAGCTCCTTGGCGCGGATGTGTGCCTTCGCGAAGCGCTGGTTCTGGTCAATCATGAGTTTGAGCCCGTGTTCTTCGGCACACGCCACCATCTGCTCGCACTCTTCGAGCGTGATGGCCATGGGCTTCTCGCACAGCACGTGCTTGCCGGCCTCGAGCGCCTTGATGGTACTCTCTGCGTGCGTGGCGTTGGAGGTGCACACGCTCACCGCGTCCACGTCGGGCGCCGCAAGCAGTTCGTCGAGTGAGGCATAGGCGGTCGCGCCGTAGCGTTCAGCCAGCTCCTGCGCGCGCTCCATATTTACATCGAAGAGAGCGACGATCTTCGCGTCGGGGTTCGCCTCGTACTCTGGCAGATGCCGTACCTGCGAGATCTTTCCGCATCCGATGACGCCAACGCGAATCATGGCACTCCCCTCTCATAGGCGCGGACGCACCGCGCATCGCCTCGCCACCGTGCATCGAGCACATCGAGCGGGCTGCAACCGTTCGGGCAGACAGCGTCCTGTAATGAAAGAAATTTTCAGTCACTACCGGCGCTTCTTTCATTTTTGATGATACCGACGCGTTTCTTTCGCTTTGATTTTGTTTCGCCGAACGGCTGCTTAACCGTGTTGGACGGTTGAAATTCATCGGTGAGCGTCATTATGAAAAGTTTTCATTACGCTGACGGAAATGCTGTGCGGCTGCGGTACGCGGGCACGTACAATAGAAGGCGGCGCGATGTTCGGCAGCTTGTGAGAGGAGACGCCCATGGCGAAGAAGATGACCGTTGAGCTCGTCGCCAAGCATGCCGGCGTGTCACCTGCCACCGTGTCGCGCGTCATAAACCACCCCGAGCTCGTGAGCGCCAAAACGATCGCCCGCGTCAACGCGAGCATCCGGGAACTTGGCTATGCGAGCCTGCTTGATCGCTACCGCTTGGCAAAGCCGTTCGACGAGCGCGGGCCTATCGTGGTGAACATCCCCTGGCTCGACAACCCGTTCTACAGCGAGATCGTCCACGGCATTCGCGATTCCGCGCGCGCCGCCGGCTACGATGTCCTCATCTTGTGGGACACGCCCCGGCAAAGCACGGTCGACTCGTTCTGCGAAAGCCTTCGGCGCTGCGGGGCGAGCGGCCTCATCACGATGTGCTCGCTTTCCACCGAGACCATTGAGCGCATCGATTCGGAGCTGCCTACCATCCAGTGCGCGGAGAACAACCCGGAGACAAACGTTCCCTACGTGACGATCGATGACCGCGCTGCCGCCCGCACCGCCGTCGAGCACCTCATCGCCTGCGGCTGCAAGCGCCTCTCCATCATCAGCGGACCCGAGTCGTATAAATACTCACGCGGGCGCATGGAGGGCTTCCTTTCTGTCGCGCGCGAGCACGAGCTCTCGCTCGATCCCAGCTGGATCTTGCAGGTTCCCGATAACAACTATGAACTTGCCTGCTCCGCCGCCACGCACATGCTTGAATCCGACAACCCGCCCGACGGCGTCTTCGCCTGCTCCGATACCTACGCCGCGGCTGTAATTCGCGCAGCGCGCAAGGCCGGGCTCTCCGTCCCCGGCGACCTCATGGTTGTGGGCTTCGACAATATCGACATCGCAACCATGACGACCCCTACGCTCACCACGGTAAACCAGCCGCGCTACCGTATGGGGTACGGTGCCTGCAACCTTTTGCTCGAGCGTATGAGCGGAAACGGGTCCGCGCACTCCATGGTCATGGAGACCGAGCTCATCGTGCGCGAATCCACCGCGCGCCGCCCGTAGCGCCGCGGCCGGGCGTAAAAACACCCCAGGGGTTATTATACATCTGCGGTACCATGCGCTGCCCGGACAGCATAACGACAGATGTAAAATAACCCCTGGGGTGTTTTTACATCCTTCCGCGCCCGCCTTTGTGACGAAACGACTAAGAATGCCCTCTCACGCGGCGCCCCGCTGCGGGAGGTACTATGCTGTTCTCGCACGCTGGTCCATAAGTCCGCGATGAAAGAAGGCAATCATGGAAAACAAAATCAATAGCATCGCCATGCCTCTATACCAGCGCAAAGGGGCATACATCCCGCGCGTGGCAGCCGTCCACGACCTCTGCGGCTACGGCAAGTGTTCGCTCGGCATCGCCATCCCCGTACTCTCCGCCGCCGGATGCGACGTCTGCCCGGTTCCCACGGGCGTCTTCTCGAGCCATACGGCGTTTCCCGGCTGGTATATGCACGATACGACCGATATCCTCCCTGACTACCTCGCCGCTTGGCAGAAGATCGGCGTGGAGGCCGATGCCGTGTACTCCGGCTTTCTTGGCGCACCCGAGCAAGTAGACCGCATCCGCGACATCTACGCGATGTTCCCCGAGGCGCTTCGCGTCGTCGACCCGGTCATGGCGGATCACGGCAAGGTCTATCCCACCTATACGCCCGAGCTCTGCGACGCCATGGCCGAACTCGCCGAAGGAGCCGACGTCCTCACCCCGAACCTCACCGAGGCCGCGATTATCTTGGGTGAACCCATCGGCGACGCTTGGGCGGGCGAGAACATCGACGACACCGAGGCGCATCGCCTCGTGGACGCGCTCATCGAGAAGGGCACGAAGGCGGTCGTGCTCAAGGGCATCCAGCGCGGCGACGGACTCATTAGGAACTTCGTGGGCACGCGCGACGGAGCCTTCCTCGAGGTGCATAATGAGCTCCTGCCCTACATGCTCCACGGCACCGGCGACCTGTACTGCTCGTGCCTGCTCGCTGCGATCATGGCGGGTCGCACGCTCGAGGAGGCGGTGCGCTTCGCCGGCGACCTCGTGCACGACGCGATGACAGTCTCTTCGCAACAGCCCCACTTCCAAGAGCGTGGCGTGAGCTTTGAGCCGCTTCTGGGCAAGGTGGCAGCACTGCTCGGATAGCCGCTGCGCACTACCAGGCTATCGGCGAACGAAATCGACCCGGCGGGACTCCGTTTCCCGCCGGGTCGTTCTGTGTATCGGGAGTAACCTACCCGGAAAATTCAGCGGGAAGGTACCTGTCGAAAACCCTGGGGTATGGGATTTTGACACCAGGTCTCTGAGTCCCACCTGCTCATGTAGAAACCCCCTGGGGTGTTTTTTACGACGTCAGTGCGAGGTGCTCGCATCCTCTTGCGCGCGCTCCCGTGCGGCATCGAGCGTGGCACCGCCATCGTCGCCCAGGTAGAGCTCCTCGCCCTTCTGCTCCTGGGCACTCAGGAGCTCCCGCTCGTGCGCGTCGATATCGGCGTCGTCCACACTCGGCGTCTCGATGAGCGAGGAAACCGAGTTCACCTGCGTCTGGATCCTGCCGGCGATCTCCTCGTCCATGCCCACGATGCGCAGTTCCCAGTCGATGTTGCTCGACGCCTCAGACTTATTCTTCGTCCAAATGAAGGTGAAGACGAGGCGCGCCTCCCGATCCTCGCCGTTGCCGGCGACGATGTTCCCGCCCTCGTCGACATACGCCGAGACGTTGTAGACCACGCGGTTGATGTTGTCGTTGAGCAGAGTGTTCGTTGCGAGCGCCGCCGCCTCGATCTGGCTGTTGGAGAAGAGCTCGAGCTCGTTTTCCGCCTCGGCGGACACAACGCTCACCTCCACGACGCCGGTGAGCTCCTCCGCCTCATCCACCGTGAAATCGGCGGGAAACTGCGTGAAGCCGTTGCCCCACTCAACGCCGCCCTCGAGCGCGCGCGAGACGGTCTCCGTCGTCACGGTATCGGACAGGTTCGCGGTATTGAGGCGGCGCATCACGCCGTAGCCTACCTGCATGCCCACCACGAAGATGATAATGCCCGCAATGAACGCGATGCCCATGCGCGAGATGGAGCTCGCCACCTTCGAACCCGAGGGGTCCTCGTCGGGAAGCGGGTCGACAGCAGGCTCGCTGCGCTTGGAGCGCACGACACCCGATGCATCGATTTTTGAGAAAAGCTCCTCTACCTCTTCGGGCGCGAGCTTGGATCCCTTCGCCATCGTGTTCCCGTCGAACCCGGTTACTGCGCGCGAGCGCCTTCGAACTGCATTCGATAGTAGCGAGCATACGTGCCGTTGCGGGCGAGAAGCTCGTCGTGCGTGCCCCGCTCCACAACACGACCACGCTCGACAGTCGCGATCTCGTCCGCGTTCTTGATGGTAGAGAGTCGGTGCGCAATGATGATCGTCGTACGGTCGCGCGCAAGCCGCTCGAGCGATTCTTGCACCGCCTCCTCGCTCTCGTTGTCGAGGGCAGACGTCGCTTCGTCGAGGATGAGGATGGCGGGGTTCTTCAAGAACACGCGCGCGATGGCCACGCGCTGCTTCTGTCCGCCGGAAAGACGGCTGCCGCGCTCGCCCACCACGGTATCGTAGCCGGCGGGAAGCGTCTCGATGAACTCGTGGATGTTCGCACGACGCGCGGCTTCGACGATCTCCTCCTGCGTGGCGCCGGGGCGTCCGTAGGCGATGTTCTCGCCGATCGTCCCGTCGAAGAGGTACACGTCCTGTTGCACGAGGCCGATAGCCTGGCGCAGGCTCTGCTGCGTGACCGAGCGCACGTCCTGCCCGTCGATGGTAATCGAGCCGCTCGTCACGTCGTAGAAGCGCGGCAGCAGCGAGCAGGTCGTGGTCTTGCCACCGCCCGACGGTCCCACGAGCGCGATGGTCTCGCCCGGGCGGATGGAGAGATCCATATGGTCGATAACCGGACGTCCGGCGCGGTCGCTTCCCAGCTCCTCGTCTTCATAGCTGAAGCACACGTCGCGATACTCGATGGCGCCCGCGCTCACGGTGAGCTCGCGGGCGTCGGGCGCATCCTCGATGTCGGGCATGGTGAGGATGACCTCGTCCATGCGCTTGAAGCCGGCGATGGCCTTCTGGATGTTCTCGGTGGAGTTCACGAGCGTCTCGATAGGCGTGGTAAACAGGCTGATGTACAGGGCGAACGTCGCCATGTCTACCGCGGTCATGTGGCCTTCAGCCACAAGCAGGCCGCCCACCACGATGATGACCGTGAAGAGCACTCCGGTGAGGGCGGCGCTCGTCGCCTGGTAGGCGCCCATGGCGTGGTACTGCGCGACCTTCGAATCGAGGTAGCGCGCGTTGGAGCGGCGGAACTTCGCGCGCTCAGTGTCCTCGTTGGCGAACGACTTCACCACGCGCATGCCCGCGAGCGAGTCTTGCAGCTGCGAGTTGACCTCAGAGATCTTGCGACGGTTGTCGGCGAACACCTCGCGCATGCGCAGGTTCTGGCGCACCATGATGACAACGAAGACCGCCGTCACCGCCGCCATGACGCCCGTAAGCACGGGCGATATGGTTGCGAGGATGATGAACGCCCCCACAATCTCCACGCCGCAGATGATGATCCACTCTGGCACGTGGTGCGCCGCCTCGCAGATGTCGAAGAGGTCGTTCACCACGCGACTCATCATGTCGCCCGAGTTCACACGGTCGAAGTATGTGAAGCAGAAGCGCTCGTATTGGTCGAAGAGGTCCTGGCGCATCCGCGACTCCATGCGCGCGCCCATGATGTGGCCTTGCGCGGAAACGAAGTAGCGGCAGCCCATGCGCACGAGGTACATCGCCACGAGCCCGAGGGCGATCATGCCGAGCGCGGCCATGATCGCATCCGCGCCCTCGAGGAAGAGCCCGCCGGTAAGCGAGCGCAGGATCACGGGAAACGCGAGGTCGATACCGGCGATGACGAGCGCGCACACCGTGTCTGCGATGAAGAGGCCACGCTCCGGGCGGTAATACGCCAGGAAGCGGCGAAACATGGTGGGGCGGAGATTCTGAGAGGTGCGCATAAAAACGCCTTTCACATGGTTGAGGGTTGCAGCGCACCAGTATATACCACCCGCCGCACCCGCTCGAGAATGGGACTTTGACACCAGGTCTCAGAGTCCCACTTTTGAGACTCTCGCACCGGGTCTCAAAGTCCCGCCCTCACGCCTGCGATCGCAACCATAACACGACGGGCGCGTGAGACCAATTATCGAGGCTCACGCGCCCGCAGTGTTACGGCCCAACGATGGTGGGACTCTGAGACCCGGTGTCAAAGTCCCACTTCGTCGGCGGGTATTTAGTATTTTGGGGACGGGGTCAAAGGTGTTGTTTTCAACACCTTTGACCCCGTCCCCAAAGTGTTAGGTGGCTTTAGGCGCAGAGGCGGCGCATGGTGGCGACCATGCCTTCGGGCGTGGTCTGGGCGCGGATGTCTTCTACTGCGCCCGCATCCAAAAAGACGCCCATGAGCGCCTGGAGCACCGCGACCTGCCCCTCGGCGTGCTCGGTGAGACCAAGGTTCACGATGAGTTCCGCCGGGATCTCGCCGCCAATGCCGGCCATCCCCTCGAACACAACGGGATCCTTCGGGCGAATCACGGCAATATAGGGCTTGACGAGATGCTCGGGATCCACATGCGGCAGCGCGACGGAGATGGTCTCGAACTGGAGCCCCGTCGGGAAGTTCTTCTCGCGCGTCGTGATCGCGTCGTACCACGTGTCCTTGATGTAGCCGCCCTCCAGAAGCACGGCCTCCATCTTCTTGAAGAAATCAAAGCGGTCGGCAGCCTCGAAATCGAAGAACACGAGCTCAGGCTTGAACAGGTCGATGTCAACGTTTCCCATGAAACCCTCCTTATGCAAGCGGCGCCGCGCCGTTGGCGAACACCTTGATGACCGAAGAGAAGTCCTCTACCAGACGCTCGTACGCCGCTACCGTCAAATCGTGCCAGTAGACCGGCTTACCCGATGCGGACGCGCGCACGCCGTCGACGACAGACACGGCGGCATCGCCAGCATACTTCGCCCCATAGGTATAGTAGTTAATCTTGCGGATGCCCGCGTCGATCGCACGCGCGTAATCCTCGTCGGAGACACCCGAACCGCCGTGCATCACGAGCGGCACCTTCACCCGCGAGCGGATCTTAGTAAGCACATCGAACTGCAGATGCGGCTCGCCCTTGTACAGGCCGTGGACGGTACCGAACGAGCATGCGAGGATATCGAGGTCGGTCGCCTTCACGAACGCGCGCGCCTGATCGGAGTCGGTATAGACGGCTCCAGCCTCTTCGGCGGTACCTCCCTCGACAGATTCGCCGCCCTCGCGCGATCCCATGGAGCCGAGCTCGCACTCGAGGCCGCAATCGAAGCTATGGCACATAGCGGCAGCGCGAGCGGAGTTCTCAAGGTTTACCTCATAGGGTTCCATGGACCCGTCGTACATGGCTCCGGTGAAGCCCATCTCGAGCGCGCGACGCATGTACGACAGGTGCTCGCAGTGATCGAGGTGGACGCACACCATGGCGGTCGAGCGCTCGGCAAGCGCCACCATGGCGGGACCCATGGCGTCAAGCGGCATGACGCTTTCGTGCGCTTCGGCATGGGAGAGGATGACGGGGTAGCCCGTTTGCTCCGCCGCATCGATCGTCGCGCGCAGAGCCTCCATGCTCGGCGCGTTGAACGAGGCGATCGCCATGTTGTTCTGCTCGGCGATAGCGCAGATATCCCGAAGGTTTACCAGCATATCCAATCCTTTCTATAAGGAACACACCAGGGTGGCAGGCGTTCGGTGGCGGGCGTTCGGTGGCGGGCGTTCGATGCCGCAGGCGCGCTACGTACGGCGCTTCTTGCGGTTATGCCTGCGCGAGACAGGTCTGGGCTCGGCGTCTTCCGCCTCCGCGCGTGCAGCGGCGCGCATCGCCTGCTTGCGGGCGATGACGCGGATGTTCTCGGGGTCGAGGCGCGCCTGCAGGTCGAGGAGGGCGTCATAGAGCGCCTGCGCTCGCTGCCCGTTTTCGTCGTACATATCGCCGCACCCGATGAAATAGCGTCCGCGCAACACGCCGCCACCGTTGAAGCGCACGTAGATGGAACGGGACTTGCCGTTCTCGCGCAGCTGGATGCGGTGTATGTCCGCGATGCGATACACGTCGCGCCGGCCGAACGACTCGAGCACAAGGTACTCCTCATCCAAAGACGCTACGCGCGGATAGCATTTCGCGATGAACGTGTTGAACGCCGTGTAGAGTCCTAGCACGAGCGCGATCGCGCCGAAGAACGCGAGGAAGCCGGTGGCGACCATCACCGCGCCCGCAACGGCCGCAAGCGCCCCTACCGCGCCAGTGATCTGCACGTCAAAGAGGTAGCGGCGCGGGTCGTACGTATAGGTGCGCGCCACACCCTCGCCCGAGCCACGCTCTTCTACCGCGACCTCGCCGTGCACGACATCGCCGGCCAGAGCGTCCCCGTCTCCATCATGTCGAGAAGCCATCATCGCACCCCGCTTTCGACCCGTTACGCCACTCGTTCGAAAAAAGCCCGCGACCGCAGCTCGGAGCCTGCGGCCGCGGGCATCTACCCTACCTTGATCCCCTGGGCAACGGCTCCTGCCGCCAGGGGGTCATCATGGATGGCTTACGCCTCCTCGTGAAGCTCCTTGGCCTCCTTGAGGATGCGCATGCGGTTCCAGATGGCGAACACGATGGCAGCCACACCGGTAACGCCGATGCAGACCCAGCCGTTGATGTTCGACAGGAACACGAAGATGAAGGTCAGCGGGTTCGCGCCGTCGCAGAGCGACGAGATGAGCGCGTCGGCGCTGCCGGCGTACGAGGCGACGTCGAAACCGGCCTGCAGGGCAGCGGCGGTCTGGAACGGAGCCATGTACGTGGAGATGAGCAGGCCGATGGCGAGCACGACGATACCCACGATGAGGCCGCGGAAGCCGTTGTTGTTCACGATCGGGGTGATGAGCACGAGCATGTAGGTCGCGGTCGAGAGGTCGCCGAACGGGATGACCTGGTTGCCGAGCGGCTGCAGCGCCACGGCGAGCAGCAGCATAACGGGGATGAGGATGAGCGCGAGCGACAGGGTCACGGGGTGGCCGACGCCCACGGCGGAGTCGAGACCGATGTAGATCTTGCCGCGCTTGGCAAAGTGCTTCTGCATGAACGCGGAGGCGGCATCGGAGATGGGAAGCAGGCCCTCCATGAGGAGCGACGCCATGCGCGGGATGAGCACGAGCACGGCACCGAGGGAGACGCCGAGGCCGAGGATGACCGTCACGGAGCCGGCGATGTCGGCGACGTCGAAGTAGGCGATGCAGCCGATGATGAGGCCGATGACCGTACCCACCATGAGCGGCTCACCGAAGACGCCGAACTTCTTCTGCATGGACTCGACGTCGAGGTTGATGTCGCGCACGCCGGGGATCTTGTCAATGACCCAGTTGATGAACATGGCGATGGGCGCGAATGCGGCGGTGAAGCCGTGGGGCAGCGACACGCCGGGCATGCCGAGCGACTTCTCGACCTGCGGTGCGGTGATGTCGCCCAGGATGAGCACGACGACCATGTTGATGACGGCAGCGGCGAAGCCGAGCATGACGTCGCCGGTGATGATCGCGACGATGGAACCGGTAAAGGCGAAGTGCCAGTAGTTCCAGATGTCGACGTCGATCGTCTGCGTGGTGTTCGTGATAAGCATGAGAATGTTCACGAGCAGGCCGAGCGGGATGATGAACATGCCGATGGTCGTGCCCATGGCGATGGCCGAAGACGCAGGCCAGCCCACATCGATGATGTTCAGGGCGAGGCCGAAGCGGGTGGTCATCTCCTGGACGGCGGGCGCGAGGCTCGTGCCGAGCACGTTGTTGATGATCAGGTTCAGGCCGATGAAGCCCACGCCGACGGTGAGGCCGGCCTTGAGGCTCTTACCAAAGCCGGCGCCCAGAATGGTGCCGAAGATGGTGAGCAGGATCGGCATCATGACGTTGACGCCTAGCCCTTGGATGAAGCTGAAAAACGCGGTAATAGCTTCCATCTTTCCTCCTTCTTCCTATGTCTACATTCAACGGGAAAGGCGTTCTCCCAAAGCCTCCCCCGCATACCGCACCCTACTGCTTGAGAATGTCGAGGATCTGCTGCTGGGTCTGGGCAACGCCCATGTTCGTAAGGAACGAGACGCCGTTCACGTACGGGCAGGTGATGCCCGCCGGCGGCACGGTCGTGGAGATGAGCATGACGGCATCGGCGCACTGGCTCGGGGCCTCGGCGATGGCGCACTGCACGATGGTGTACTGACCGGCCATGCCGTTCTCGTTCAGAAACGCCGCAACCTTGTTGGCGACGGCCGTGGACGTGGCGATACCGGATCCGCAGGCGAGTACGATCTTCTTCATTGCTACTCCCTTCCTTCGAGGGCTATGCCCTCGCTACTGCTAAGACGAATGCCGTAGGGTTGCCCTATTCACCGATGACGATGACCTTCACCTTGCGCGTGCGCTCGCGCGTGCGGTCGAAGTCAACGAAGTAGATGCTCGCGAGGCCGTTCATCTGGAGCTCGCCATTCTCGACCTCGAACGTCTGGTTGCTGCCAATGAGCGTGGAGCGCAGGTGGGCGTCGCCGTTCCAGAGCATCGTGCGGTCGCCGCCGGGCAGCCACGAATCGAGGTTCGGCCAGGACTCGACCTCCTCGAAATGCTGGATACCGGGATAGCGATACGTCTTCCAGTCATGCTGCTCGGGGAAGATCTTGTCGAGGCCATCGGAGAGATCGGCCTGCAGGTACGTATCGCCCGCCGGTGTGTGATCGTGGTCGTATTCCTCGGAGAACACCGCGCAGGTCGTGTGGCACGAGATAACGACGGCGATCCCCTCCTTGACGCCGGACTCCGCAATCACGCCGCGTACGCCCTCCGTGATATCCACGTAGGTCGGCTTTCCCGCGAGCGTCTCCATCTGGAGCTTGCCTTTATAGACGGTCACGGCTCACGCCTCCTTGCAGAAATCGGTGCGCGCCTGGTCGAGCGCCGCGAACATCTCATCGAGGGTTGCGAACGGGTCGGCTGCCGCGACGATACCGGACGTGCCGCCCGTGCCGTCGGCGCCGTACTTGATTGCGTCGTAAACGTTCTGGCCGGTAGAAATGCCGGCGGCCTGGAGCACGAGCGTCTCGGGCGAGACCGCCTTCACGGCCTCGGTCGAGCCGCGCATGTAGTCCTCGCCGGCAACCTGACCGGTGCCGATGAGGCTCGTGAGCTCGCAGACCATGACGTCCGGCTTGAGCGAGGCGATCATCTCGCCCTCTTCGACCGAGTCTGCGCACACAACCGTGAGGATGCCGACTTCGTTGGCGCGCGCGATCGTCGCGGCGAGCTCATGAACGGTGCAGGGATTCTCCGCGTGGTTCAGGAACGTCGCCTTCACACCTGCGGCGGCAAGCGCCTCGGGCAGAATATGACCCATTCCGCGGCCGGGCTTCAGACTCTCCATGGCCTGAGCGCACGGCACGAGGTGCGGGCACTCCGCGATGATGCGCGGCAAATCGATGAGCTGTGCGGTGAAGAGGCAGTCGATGTCATACCGCTCTGCCAGCTCGTCTGCCTTCCGTGCCAACGCGAGGGCATCGTCTCCATAGAGATACGATTTGGGGTTGACCACGAAAAACGGCTTTCTAAGACGTACCTTCTCCATAGGCAGCATCCCTTCCATCGACTCCCAACCAGAGTGCGCCTATGTTGGCGCAAACTTGTACATCTTTTTATATACAAGTTTCAACACATGTATATAGTTTTTGAACAAGTTTGCAAGGTAAAAATGCACAAATCTCCGTGAGCGGTCGATGGATTTCGTTAATCGGGCTGTACGGCGTTACTTACGATCGACTGCCCGGGGCGGAACCAGGTGGTGCCCCATTCGACAGGGCGATGGTCAGCGAGGCTGATAGTCTGCTCGAGCAAAAGGATGGCGGCAGTCTCCTCGCAGGCGAGCAGATCTCCGTGCTCTTTGCCTGCGATGCGTGCAGCATAGCGCATCTTCGAATATTTGATCTTGCGCCCTGCACAGCGCTCGACGGCGTCGAATAGCGATTCATTCCGATAGTCGATATCGCAAAGGCCGGGGCACTCCTGCAGGCTGAGCCAGCTCTCCTGGCACATGATGGGCACACCGTCGACGTAACGCACGCGGCGCAGGAACATCACGTCGCTATGGGGCGGGACGTCGAGCTCGATCGCCACATCGGAAGGCGCGGGCGTCACCCATTCGTCGACGACGACCGTTTTGAACGCCTTCCCTTGGTTGTGTAGAGCCTCAGCGAACGAGAACGGGCGGGACTCCAGGGCATGGGAGAGGCCGGGCTCGGCGACAAAGGTGCCGCGTCCGTGCTCGCGCACGAGTAGTCCTTCGTCCACGAGCGCGCTGATGGCACGGCGAACAGTTCCACGCGCCAGACGGTACTGCGCCATAAGTTCATGTTCCGAGGGAATCTTGCTCTTCACCGCCCACTCACGAGAATAGATCTTCTCGCGGATGATGTCGCTGAGCTGGGTATAGAGCGCGGGTGCCGCTTTTTCCGCATGGCTTTGCAGGGCTGAACCCTTCAGGGCTTCTCCGAATCCTATAGTATCGTCCTCCTCGGGTACGAACGGACCCGATGCGCTCAGCTGCCTGTTTGCCATGACGTCTCGTTACCAACCTGCTCGACGGGATGTTGCATCTACCATCTTATCGCGACCGACTCTGCCCCCGCAAATAATGCAGACGAGCGCTTGAGCGCCCGCCGGGGCTGCGCGCGGCGGGTTCGAATTGTCCTGTCCCCGGATACGAAAAGACCCCGCGGCAGCGGGGCCGATGTGGTCTCTGGTGGAGGTAAGGGGGTTCGCCGCTCGCTGCGCTCGCTCCCTCCGCTGCGGCGGCTGCGCCGCCTTGCGCGCTCCGCGGCAAACGCTCGCGCGTTTGCGCCGCTTCGCGCCCTACGGGTTCGAATCCCTGCTTTCGCTAGCAAAAGGCCCGGCACCACAAGGACGCCGGGCGTGCAAGTCGCATGGCGGAGAGAGAGGGATTCGAACCCTCGAGACGCTCGCGCGCCCAACGGTTTTCAAGACCGCCGCATTCAACCGCTCTGCCATCTCTCCGTGACAGGTAATGATAGCATCGTTCAAAAGGATTTGCGGCGGAAGGGCGAATATGGATATGCACGAGCAGGACGAGCGCTTCATGCGCGAGGCGCTTGCCGAGGCGCAGGCCGCCGCCGAGTTGGGCGAGGTGCCCATCGGCGCCGTCGTGGTGTATAAAGGCGAGATCATTGCGCGCGCACACAACCGGCGCGAGCTGGACGAAGATCCTTCCGCGCACGCGGAATTCCTGGCGATGCTCGAGGCTGCTCGCTCGCTCGGTCGCTGGCGGCTTACAGGTTGCACGGTGTACGTGACGCTCGAGCCGTGCCTCATGTGCGCGGGCCTTATGGTGAACGCGCGCGTGGATCGCTGTGTATATGGTGCGGCCGACCCCAAGGGAGGCGCGACGGGCACGCTTTTCCGTGTGAACGAGGACGCGCGGCTGAACCACCATTTCAACGTGACCGCCGGCGTGCTGGAGGGCGAATGCGCTGAGGCGCTGCGCTCGTTCTTCGCGCGGGTGCGTGCAGGTGAGCGCGTGCAGGGCGATGCGCATGAAGATGCTCGCATGCGGGCATTCGAGGAGATGCACGCTACGGACGCGAACGATTTCGTTGCGCAGGCGCACGTCGCCACCCCGTCTCCGCGCGTGCTCCTTGCAATTGACTCCTTCAAGGGGTGCGCGGGCAGCGCGGAGGTCGAGGCGTGGACGGCGGAGGGCATCCGTCATGCATGCCCGGGCGCGCAGGTGACTATGCTTCCCATGGCGGACGGCGGGGAGGGCACTGTCGAGGCGCTCCATGTTGCCTTGGGAGGGGAGCTTGTGACGCGTCGCGTCTCGGGCCCGCTTGGCGAGCCGGTGGAGGCGTCGTATCTCTTATCGCAAAGCTCCGAGGGCATCTTCGCGGCGATTGAGATGGCCGAGGCTGCGGGTATCGAGTATTCGCCATGCACGCATGAGGCGGCGCTGCGGGCTTCGACGTTCGGCGTGGGCGAGCTGCTGCTCGACGCTGTGGCGCGGGGCGCGCAGACGGTGTATTTCGCTATCGGCGGCAGCGCGACGAATGATGGTGGTGCAGGCTTTTTACAGGCGTTGGGCGGCCAGCTGCTCGATGCCCAGGGCAGGGAGATCGCGTGCGGTCTCGCTGGTTTGGTGAGCCTGTCCTGTGTGGACCTCGCCCCGGCAGTCAACGCGCTTGGCTCCTGCAAGCTCGTGGTGCTTTCCGACGTGGACAACCCGCTCGTGGGAAAGCGTGGCGCGCTGCGCATGTATGGTGCCCAGAAGGGGCTGCTCTCTGGCGACGACTATGTGGGCGATGAGGCGGAGACCGAGCGTCTTTTGGCTGTGTACGATAGTTGGATGGTGGCATACGGGCGTGCGCTCGACGAGGCAAGAACAAAGCTCGATTGTTCAGATAAGGCCGAAACATCTCCTCGTTTCCATTCTGTCTTGGGCGTTCCCGGCGGTGGTGCGGCGGGCGGTCTCGGTGCAGCGCTGCTTGCCCTCGGCGCGCGTATGACCTCGGGAACGAATGCGGTGCTCGATCTTATTGGATTTGACGAGGCACTTGCTGACGCCGACCTGCTCATTACGGGCGAGGGCTTTATGGATGAGCAGACGGCGCACGGTAAGGCTCCGGCGGGCGCGGCAGCCCGTGCGAAGAAGCGGGGAGTGCCCACTATAGCGCTGGTAGGTGGGCGCGCAGACGACATTGACGACGTCTATGCCGCCGGCATTGACCTTGTGCTACCCATCGTGCGAAAGCCCATGTCGCTTGCGGAGGCGCTCGATCCTCACGAGGCGCAGGCAAACCTCCGTGCCGCCGGTGAGGCTGCCATGCACGCATATCTTCTGATGTAAGGCGTCACATTACCCCAGGGGTTTTTCGACATCTGCCAATTGGCCAATGTCGAAAACCCCTGGAGTAATTTGATGCCGCCCGCACCGAGTCTCATGTAAAAAAGTCGCTGGGGTTATTTTACATTCGAGAGGGAAACCGATAAGATAACAGGACGCCCTGCGCGTTCGATGGGTTCGGGTGACGATATGTTCCGAACCTGGTCAGGTCCGGGAGGAAGCAGCCATAAGGAGCCTCTGCCGGGCACCCGGATCCATCGAGCGCACGGGGCGTTTTGTTTTGGCGAGTTGCCGCGTGGGGCGGCTTGCCGCAATCCTCCGAAGGCCACGCGGGACGTCGGCCGCACTACGGATGTCGTGTCTTCCCTGCAATCCATGGTTTATGTCGCATTTTTTACCGCCTGATTATGGAAGCGTGGCAGTGCCCGGCGTATCATTTCGAGGATTGACGAATTGATCTCGATATCGAAGGAGCCCATGCTTACCCTTCTTCGCCGATTCGCCGGCGCATACCGCCGCTATTTCATCGCAGGGCCCGCCTGCAAACTGCTTGAAGTGTTCTTCGACCTGCTCACGCCACTCGTCATTGCGCGCATGATCGACGAGGGCGTCGGCGCGCGCGACCTTCCCGTCGTACTGCGCTACGGCTTGCTCTTGCTCATCATGGCCTCGATTGGCATGGCGTTCACGCTCGTGTGCCAGAAGATGGCCGCGCTCGCCTCGCAGGGCATGGGGACGGACATCCGCCGTGACCTCTACCGCTCCATCAACCGGCTCTCGTACGCCGAGCTCGACCGTTTCGGCACGCCATCGCTTATCACACGCATCACCAACGACGTGAACCAGGTGCAGCTCGCCGTGGCGCTCGGTATTCGCCAGCTCATCCGTTGGCCGTTCCTTGCCGTGGGTTCCATGGTGGCGGCGCTCGCCATCGACGTGAAGCTCGGTCTCATCTTCCTTATCTCGACGCCGCTCATCGGGCTCGTGTTCTGGGTCGTTATGGCGCGCTGCGTGCCGTATTACCAGAGCATGCAGAAAAAGCTCGACCGCATTGCGCTCATCTGCCGCGAGGGGCTTTCCGGTGCGCGCGTGGTGCGGGCGTTCGTGCGCGAAGACCACGAGCGCGATCGCTTCCGCGATGCGGCGGCGGACCAAGCGGCGACCGCCATCGCGGTGGGCAAGCTCTCGAGCGTGCTGAACCCGGTGACGTTTCTCGTTATGAACCTCGGCGTGTGCGCGATCCTCTGGGCGGGCGGCATCCAGGTGAACGTGGGCGCGCTCACACAGGGCGAGGTCATGGCATTCGTGAACTACATGACGCAGACGCTGCTTTCCATCGTGTACGTGGCGAATCTCGTGGTGGTGTTCACGCGAGCGAGTGCTTCAGCCGCTCGTGTGAACGAGGTGCTTGAGTGTGAGCCGAGCATTTCGGATGAGGGCGCCGCGCCTGTCGATGTAGAGGCTGCGCTCGCGGCGGGTGCTCCGGCGCTTCGCATGGACGATGCGTGTTATGCGTTCGCCGGGTCTGCCGTGAACGCCGTCGACCGCGCGACGTTCGCGCTGCGCCCGGGGCAGACGCTCGGCGTCATCGGCGGTACCGGTTCGGGCAAGTCGACGCTTGTCTCGCTCATCCCGCGCCTGTACGACACGACGTCAGGTTCGGTCGAGGTGTTCGGCTGCGACGTGCGCACGTGGCCGCTCAAGCAGCTGCGCCACGCGGTGGGTATCGTTCCGCAGAAGGCATCGCTCGTTTCCGGCACGATTCGCTCGAACCTGTGCTGGCGCGATGCCAACGCTTCGGACGATGAGCTGTGGGGCGCGCTCGAGTGCGCCCAGGCGGCGGAGTTCGTGCGCAAGCTCCCGGAAGGCCTGGATAGCCCGGTCGAGGCGGGCGGCAAGAACTTCTCGGGCGGCCAGCGCCAGCGCCTTACGATCGCCCGCGCGCTCGTGGGGGAGCCGCTCGTGCTCATTCTGGACGATTCCGCCTCTGCCCTCGACTTCAAAACGGATGCTGCGCTGCGCCATGCGATCCGCTCCCGCTCGCAAGCCAGCAATGAACCACCCATTGGGGACGGGGGTTATTGGCTGGCCGGCAAGAACGTAGCGGACGCGGCCGATGCGCCTGCAAACGAAGCGGTGAATCCTGCGGCGCCGCTTACCACGGTGATCGTTTCGCAACGCGTCTCATCTGTGCGCGACGCGGATCTCATCTGCGTCATGCGGCGCGGAAAGGTCGTGGGACTCGGCACGCACGACGAGCTTTTGCATTCGTGCGAGGTCTACCAGGAGATCTGCCTCTCGCAGCTCAAGCGCGAGGAGCTGGGACTCAATAAACCGGCGCCTGGTGAAGGTCTGGACTCTGGACTGGAATTATCGCGTTCGTCGCATGCAGAGGGGGTGGCGTAGATGGCAAACCCGTACGCTTCGGTTGGCTCGGTCGCTACGGTGACGTCGAACATCTCCGGTCAGGACTCCAACATGAACGATCTCGGCGGTCCCGGCGCCGGCGGCAGCGGTTCCGGCTCCGCGCAGCGTTATAGCACCGGTGAGGTTACGCGGCGCTTGCTTTCCTACGTGCGCCCGCATGCCGTGACGTTCGGCATCTCGTTCATCTCTGCCGCCCTCTCCGTGGTGCTCCAGCTCTATGTGCCCATCCTCATCGGCCGCGGCATCGACCTCATTATCTCTGCCGGTGCGGTGGACTTCGACGCGCTGCTCCCGCTCATCCAGCAACTCGCGCTCGTGATCGTGGGCGCGGCCGCCTTCCAATGGTTGCAGGGCTACTGTGTGAACCGCCTCTCATACGAGACGGTGCGTGATATGCGCGTGGAGGCGAATAACAAGCTCTTCCGCATGCCGCTTTCGTTCATCGATAGCCACGCGCACGGCGACCTCATCAGCCGCGTGGTGAACGACGTCGACCAGGTGGGCGACGGCCTGCTGCAGGGCTTCACCCAGCTCTTCACCGGTGTGGTGACCATCGTGGGCACGCTTGTGTTCATGCTCTCCATCTCGGTGCCCATGGCGGTGGTCGTGGTGCTCGTGACCCCGCTTTCCGTGCTCGTGGCGTCGCTTATCGCGAAGTTCTCCAACAAGAGCTTTACCGCGCAGCAGCGCACGCAAGGTCAGCTTGGCGGGTATGTCGAGGAGCTCGTGGGCAACCAGAAGCTCGTCGATGCATTCGCGTACGGTGACGAGGCCCAGGCGGGTTTCGACGCCATCAATGCCGAGCTGTACACCGCGGGCGAGCGCGCGCAGTTCCTGAGCTCGCTTTCGAACCCCGGGACGCGCTTCGTGAACAATATCATCTACGCCGTGGTGGCGATCATCGGGTGCGCGTGCGTGATCACGGGCATCCCCGCCGCGCTCACCGTGGGCGAGGTGCAGACGTTCCTTTCCTACGCGAACCAGTACACCAAGCCGTTCAACGAGATCACGAGCGTCATCACGCAGATTCAGACGGCCTATGCTTCGGCGCGGCGTCTGTTCGCCCTGCTTGACGCCACAGAGGAAGATCCCGATGCCGCCGATGCCCGCGAGCTTGCGGCACCCGCCGGCGAGGTTGAAATCGACCATGTGGACTTCTCCTATGTGCCCGAGCGTCCGCTGCTGCGCGATATCTGCGTGCATGCGCGCCCCGGCATGCGCTTCGCGCTGGTGGGTCCCACGGGATGCGGCAAGACGACCCTCATCAACCTGCTGCTTCGCTTCTACGACGTGGATGCGGGTGAGGTGCGGATCGATGGCGAGCCAGTACGCAGCCTCACGCGGGCGAGCCTGCGGCGCGCGTTCGGCATGGTGCTGCAGGATACCTGGCTGTTCGAGGGCACGGTGCACGACAACATTGCATATGGCATGCCGAGCGCGACGCGCGAGCAGGTCATCGCGGCGGCCAAGCGCGCGCATGCGGACTCGTTCATCCGCGCGCTGCCGCAGGGCTACGATACGGTGATTCCCGAGGATGGCGGTACGTTCAGTCAGGGTCAGAAGCAGCTGCTGTGCATCGCGCGCGTCATGCTCACCGATCCGGCCATTCTTCTGCTTGACGAGGCGACATCGTCGATCGATACGCGCACCGAGCTGCAGGTTCAAGCGGCGTTCGACGAGATGGTCGCAGGACGCACGAGCTTCATCGTGGCGCACCGCTTGAGTACGATTCGCAACGCCGATTGCATCCTATACATGCGTGACGGCCAGATTCTGGAGCGCGGTACGCACGATGAGCTGCTCGCTCGCGGCGGTGCTTACGCAGAGCTCTACAACTCGCAGTTCGCCGAAGCGTAAGCGACGTAAAACTACCCTTACCCTAGGGGTTTTCTAACGCCACATCTCTGGGGTGTTTCGTGCCCCGCGGCGGCAAGCTCTGCGGCGGCAAGTCCCCCGGCGGCAAGCTCTGCGGCGGCAAGTCCCCCGGCGGCAAGCTCTGCGACGACAAAAGATTCGGATATCAACGGTTGTTTTCAAAGTCGTCGAGTAGACGCGCAACATTGTCGACGTTTCCCCAGGTAACAGATATCTGAAAACACTCGCTACTCGGCGCTAGGCAAAACAACCGTTGATATCCGAAAGTTTTGTGCGAGACGCGAGCGGTTTTGCTCGAGGCGCGGAATGTCCTTGCGAAAGACGTCGATTTTTCCAAAAAACCTCTTGCGCTGTGTATAACTGTGTATATACTGTAGCTATCGAGTATATACACTATACTCGGTTGGCGGGGCGTTGGGACGTCAAGCGATTCCGTCGGCCGTTTGAGGGACGCCTCGACGGCGATACGAAAGGAAGTCGTGTGGAGATCATCATCTCAAATGCAAGCAATCGACCGATTTACGAGCAGATCGCGAATCAAGTGAAGGCAGCGATTCTCTCGGGCGAGCTCACGGAGGGAGAGCAGCTTCCCAGCATCCGCGCCCTTGCGAACAGCCTGCGTGTAAGCGTCATCACCACGAAACGTGCCTACACCGACCTCGAAGCAGCTGGTTTCATCGAGACGGTGCAAGGCAAGGGCTGCTTCGTAGCCGGCGGAAACGCCGAGCTTATCCGCGAAGAGCAGCTGCGCGGTATCGAGGAGCTGTTCGGCAAAGCAGTGTCGGAAGGTCGCACTATCGGTCTTTCGGATGGCGAGCTCCAGGAGATGTTCGCGCTTGCGCTCGAGGTGTAGAGGCAGAGGCTCGTGCGTCTAGACCTGTCACCAATGACTTAAGGAGTTGAAGGATATGAAACCGCTTATCGAAGCACACGGTATCACGAAGCATTACGATGGGTTCTCGCTTCAGGATGTGAGCTTCACGGTGGACGAAGGCGAGGTTGTAGGCTTTGTAGGAAAGAATGGCGCCGGTAAGTCGACCACCATTAAAGCGCTCCTGGGGCTTATCGAGCTCGACGAGGGAGAGGGAAGCGTGCTGGGTACGCCGAGCGCGCAGCTTTCCCGCTCGGAAGGTGCGCAGGTTAAGGAACGCATCGGTGTGGTGTTCGACGCCATTTCGCTGCCCGATCACC
Organism: uncultured Enorma sp.; assembly: GCA_905210055.1. Lineage (GTDB taxonomy): Bacteria > Actinomycetota > Coriobacteriia > Coriobacteriales > Coriobacteriaceae > Enorma. The sequence continues at coordinate 22,024 of CAJLVH010000001.1, forward strand.
TCAAGGTGGCGGATGTTGGTCGCATCTATTCGCGCACGTATACTAGTTGGGATCCTCGCCTTTTTGCTCAGCTTACCGGCGAACTCGACCTTGATCCTAAAAAGACCGTCAAGGCGCTTTCGCGCGGCATGGGCATGAAGCTCTCGCTTGCGTGTGCCCTTTCCCACGGCGCAGATCTGCTCATTCTTGATGAAGCCACGGCCGGCCTCGACCCCATGGCACGCGACGAGATCCTCGATACCCTGCGCGTATTCGTCGAGCAACCGGGGCACGCTATCTTCATGAGTAGCCACATTACGAGCGACCTCGAGCGCATCGCGGATCGTGTGCTCTGCATCGATAATGGTCGCATCACGTTCGACCTTGTTAAAGACGCCATCACGGACGATATGGGCATCGCGCGCTGCCGCGTGGCGGACTTCGAGCGCATCGCGGCGAGCGGCTTCATCCCCGAGAACGAGCTGCGCTACCGCAAGCACGAGTACGGCATCGACCTGCTCGTTCCCGACCGCTTCGCGTTCAACGAGAAGTTCCCGCAGGTGCCGGTCGACCGCATGACCATCGACGACTACCTCACCCTCACCTTGAAAGGTGGTGTGCGATAAATGAAGCGCGCATATCTCATAGAGCTGACCATCTTCCGTGATTACGCTCGGCAGCTCATCGGCCTTGGAATTGTCGTCTCGCTGTGCATCGGGTTCGGCATGCAGACGCCGCTTGCGATGCCTGCAACACTCACCTGCATGTTCTTCATGATGGCTTCGATGGGTCTTGCCGCCTATGATGAGCTCAATCATTGGGGTCTTTTCCGCCTTACGCTGCCGCTTTCTCGACGCGACGTGGTGTGTGGCCGTTACGCCGCCATCGTGACGTTGGGCAGCATAGGGATGGTCGTGGGGTTTGTGTCCGCATGCGTGACGACAGCGATCGCCTCGTTCATTCCGCTGCCGAGCGATATCGCCGAGGCGTTCGCGTTTGATGCGGATATGCTGGGAGTCATGCTGTTCGTCACGGCGTTCACGCTGCTCATCGGCGCAACGGTTGCCTCGGTGGTAACGCCGATCTATTTCCGTCTGGGTCAGACGCGCGCGACGCAGATTCTTCCGACCGTGATCGTGCTCCTTTTTGTTGTACCGGTGGTGGTTTTGGGTAATAGCGGCATGCTTGATGGCGGGATTCCAGGCATGGAGCTCCTGTCCAATGTTCTCGTTGCGCTTGAGACGCCAGCGGGCATGGTGGTCGGTGTCGCCGCTTGTGTGGTTGCCTCCGCGGTGCTGCTCACCATCTCCGCTGCTATCTCGCTCAAGCTCTACGAGCATCGCGAGCTGTAACGATTGCGCACCAGCCAATAACCCCCGTCCCCATTGGCTGGTGGTTGGGGCTCGCATGTAAAAGCACCTCTGGGGTAATTTGACGCTCGTTTTGGGTACGGTGTGGACGAGTCGATTGGAGGCACTATGCAGTACGCGATTCTCTATAACAGTGCCAGTGGAAATACCCAGCTGGTGGCGGAGGCGCTCGAGCGGGCGCTCACAAACGAGGGCGCCGAGGTAGCGCTTGCGAAAATCGCCCACGGCGGTGCGGCGGACGCGCTTGCGGCATCTAACGCCGCAACGGCCGATGCCGTGCTCGTAGGATTCTGGTGCGACAAGGGTTCCTGCACGCAGGATGTGGCAGATGTGCTTGCACAGCTTGGCGGCAAGCGCGTGTTCCTCTTCGGCACCGCGGGCTTCGGCGGCGCACCCGAGTACTTCGAGCGCATCCTTGCCGGCGTGCGCGAGAAGCTGCCCGAAGATGCCGAATACCTCGGCGGTGCCATGTGCCAGGGCAAAATGGGCGCGGGTATTCGCCACCGCTACGAGGGCATGCTTGCCGAACATCCTGGTGACGAGCGCATCCAGGCGATGATCGACAATTTCGACGCCGCCCTTGCGCACCCGAACGATGACGACCTCTCCCGTATTGCCGACGCAGCAAAGGCGGCGCTTGGTCTGTAGGGTTGTAGGGCGAGATGCCCGACCTATTCGTCGCCGAAGCTGATGCCGAGCGCCTTTGCTTCGCGCACGAGGTCGCTTTCCGGGTCGACGTACTTGAGCTTGCCGGCGACCTCTTCGAGCGGGATGCGCGTCATCTTGCGATCTACCTGGGCGATCATATAGCCATACTCGCCCGCCAGACATCCGAGCGCCGCCTCGACGCCGCACTGCGTGGCGAAGATGCGATCCTGTGCATCGGGGATGCCGCCGCGCTGCGTGTGCCCCGGGATGGCAACGCGCGTCTCGCGACCCGTGCGGTCTTCGATCTCGCGCGCGATGTCATACACGATTGACGGACTTGTGCGCGCCGCGACCTTCTTCTTGTACTCCTTCTTGGAAAGGGCGGCGTCCTCTTTGGAGATGGCTCCCTCCGCGACGGCGAGGATGGCAAACCTGCCGCCTGCGGCGTCACGCTCTTCGATCGTTCGAATCACGTTGTCCATGTTGTAGGGGATCTCGGGGATGAGGATGACGTCCGCGCCGCCGGCGACGCCCGCGTACAACGGGATCCAGCCCACCTTATGTCCCATAATCTCGACGACGAACACGCGGCCGTGGCTCGACGCGGTGGTGTGGATGTCGTCGATGCACTTCGTGGCGATCTCGACGGCGCTCGTGAAGCCGAAGGTCATCTCGGTTCCCCACGTGTCGTTGTCGATCGTCTTGGGCAGCGCGATGACGTTGAGACCCTCCTGCGAGAGACGGTTTGCGGTCTTCGTGGAGCCGTTGCCACCCAACATGAAGAGGCAGTCAAGATGCAGCTGCTTGTACGTTTTGATCATGGCGGGAACCTTCTCCACGCCATCGGCCTCGGGAGTGTCGAGCAGCTTGAACGGGGTGCGGCTTGTGCCTAGGATGGTGCCGCCGCGCGTGAGGATGCCGCTGAAATCGTGGGGCTCCATCTTGCGATAGCGTCCGTAGATAAGACCCTGGTAGCCGTCTTCGAAGCCATAGATCTCCACGGACTCCTTGCTCTTATTGATGAGCGTCTTCACGATGCCGCGCATAGTGGCGTTGAGCGCCTGGCAATCGCCGCCGCTCGTGAGCAATCCGATTCGAAGCATGTGTCCCCCTCGTTTTCGTGCTGAGGTATTCCTAACATATTAGTGTACTACGGCATGGAGAACCCACGTGGCAGACTCGTGTCGAACTGTGGGGTTTAACCTCCGCAGGATGCGCTTTCCTCTCGACATGGGCGCTCCCTGCGAGTAGTCTGGGCATAACCGCTGTCGTTAGGAGGTCTTACCATGAAGATCAAGACCATCGGCGTCGAGGACTGGCTCAACGTGCACGAGAAGAGTGCGACGGTGGATATCGCGCAGTCTACGATTGCCTCGCTCACCATGGATGAGATTCTGAAGCTCGATGGCTCGGATGGCCAGGGTTTCTACGAGCAACTCGGGCGCGAGAAAATGAATTACGGTTGGATTGAGGGATCGCCGGACTTCAAGCAGGAGGTCGCTAGCCTGTATCAAAACGTGGATCCAGAAAACGTACTCCAAGCGAACGGTGCCACCGGCGCGAACTTGCTCGCCCTCATGACCCTTGTGGAGCCCGGCGACCACGTGATCGCAGAGTATCCCACGTACCAGTCGCTGTATGAGATCCCCCGCACGCTCGGCGCGGAGGTGGAGTACTGGCACATCAAGGAGGAGCTGGGCTGGCAGCCCGACATCGCCGAGCTCGAGCGGCTCGTGCGGCCGAACACGAAGCTCATCTGCATCAACAACGCGTCGAACCCGCTCGGCACGGTGCTTTCGCGCGAGATGCTCGAGCAGATCGTCGAGATCGCGCAGTCGGTAGGGGCGTACGTGCTTTCCGACGAAGTCTATCTGCCGCTCGAAGATACCGAGAGTTTCGTGTCGATGGCAGACCTGTACGACCGCGCTGTCGTGACGAACAGCATCTCGAAAACGTATTCGGTCCCCGCAGCGCGCATCGGCTGGACGGTGTCGAATGCAGAGGTGGCCAACCGCATCCGCACGTACCGCGACTACACGCTCATCTGCGGCGGCATCTTCAACGACGCGCTTGCCGTGCATGTGCTCCGCAACCGCGAGTGCATTCTGGAACGGAACCGCGCCATCGTCTTCGGGAACCGCGCTATCGCACAGGCGTGGGTGGACGAGGAGCCGCGCGTGCGCTGGGTGGCGCCGAAGGGCGTGTCGACCTCGTACATCCAGTTCGACATTCCTATGAACGACGAGGAGTTCTGCCTGAAGCTTTTGCACGAGCGCGGTGTGCTGCTCGTGCCGGGCAGCCGTTTCGAGCTGCCGTGCGGCGCGCGTCTGGGTTATTGCGCGCCCAAGGAGACGCTCCGCGAGGGGCTCACGCTGCTCTCGCAGGCGCTGCACGAGTTCGATTAGGGTCGAAGGCTACGCGCGAAGCAGCTTCAGGGTATCGTTCGCGATGCCCTCGACGGTGATGCTGCAACTCGCAAGGAGTTCCTGCGGGTCGAAGCGGTCGGGGAAGCCCTTGGGGATGCCGTAGCAGCGCGTGCGTATGCCGCTTGCGCCCAGGAAGCGCGCGACCTTCTCACCCCAGCCACCCTCGAGCACACCGTCCTCGAGGGTGATGATCGTGTGGTGCCGCTCGGGTAACGCGCGCAGGAGCGCCTCGTCGAGCTCCGTGGCGTAGCGCGGGTTCACGAGCGTCGCCTGCACGCCGTGTTCAGCGAGGTCGTCCGCCACGCGCTCGCCCAAGCCAAAGAATCCGCCGAGTGCGAGGATCGCAACGTCCTCGCCTTTGCGAACAACCTGGTAAGAGGGCGTATCGAATACCGCGTTGTTTGCGGGCGCGAGCTCCGGGCGCGACGCGGGCGCACCGACGGGCATGCGAATCACGACGGGGCGCTCGCGCTGGTCGAGCGACCAATCGAGCATCGCGAGGTATTCCTCCAGGCAGACGGGCGCGAGCACGCGGAGGTTCGGCAGGCTGCCGAGCATCGAGAGGTCAAAGTAATTGAGGTGCGTCTCGGCGTTCGCTCCGAAGACGGAAGCGCCGATGTCGATGATGGTCGCCGGCGCGCTGTTGAGGCAGAGGTCGTGCCACAGTTCATCGTACGCGCGCTGTAGGAAGGCTCCGTATACGCCGAAGACTGGCTTCGCGCCGCTCGCGGCAAGCGCCGCAGAGCAGGTGACCGCATGCTCCTCCGCGATGCCGACGTCCACGAACTGCGACCCGGCCTGCGCGCGGCGTTCGGGCGTGAAGCCGAGCACATAGGGCATGCCGGCGGTGATGGCAACGACGCGCTGGTCGCGCGCCATGCGCTCGAGGAGGTGGCGCGCGGTGAGGTCCGCATAACCGCCGGCCGGCACGTCGCCGCCGATAAGCTTGCGCTTCTCGCCGGTCTCAAGATCGAAGGGACCCACATGGTGCCAGAGCTCAGGTGCGCGCTCGGCGGGCGCGTAGCCAGCGCCCTTTTTGGTATGGATGTGCAGCACCACGGGTCGATCCGTTCCGCGCAAGGATTCGAGCGCATCCACGAGTGCCTGTACGTCGTTTCCCGCTTCGACGTAGGTATAGCCGAAGCCCAGGGCTCGGAAGATATTCGATTCCGCGGCGCCGTGCGTGGCGCGTAGCTCGGCGAGGGTGCCATAGATGCCGCCGTGGTTTTCGGCGATGGACTGGTCGTTATCGTTCACGACGATGATAATGCCGCTGCCCAGTACCGCAGCGTTGTCGAGGCCCTCGAATGCGAGGCCGCCGGAAAGCGAGCCGTCGCCGATGACCGCGACGACGTCGTAGTGCTCGCCGGCGAGGTCGCGGGCTTTCGCGAGGCCGCAGGCAAGGCTCACCGAGGTCGAGGTGTGGCCGATAGAGAAGAGGTCGTGTTCAGATTCGCGCGGGCTCAAGAAGCCAGAGACCGTGCCGAACGCTTTGGGGTCGAGGTAGGCCGCGGCGCGTCCGGTGAGTGCCTTATGCGCATAGCATTGGTGCGAGACGTCGAAGACGATCTTGTCGTGTGGGGAGTCGAACACGCGGTGCAGCGCGACGGTAAGCTCGATGACGCCGAGGTTGGGTGCGAGGTGCCCGCCGATGGCGGAGGCGTTCGCAAGGATCGCGTCGCGCAGTTCGGCGCAGAGCTTCGGCAAGTCCTCCGCGGGAAGAGCGTGCACGTCATGCGGCGACGAGATATGTTCGAGAACCTTGCTACGCACTTCGCACCTATCGTTATCGTCCGGGCGTTCTAAGCACCCCGGAGTGAATATACAGTGTCTCACATTCGCGTGGGCGAAATGTGGATGCTCTGCGATGCTGGACGAATGGCTCCGCGAATGGCGTGGGTCGCGCGATAGGCTACCGTGCCCAAGCTGCTTTTCAACGCAGTCTGATGCGCTGCTTGCAAAAGCCACCGCACGGCCGACGTCAAAACCCTGGGGTGCTGCAACCTGTCTGCTGGGACGGATGATTTACCTGTTGCGACTGACGAGGGCGATGACCAGGCTATCGGGCGCACCGCCGTCGCCTTTTTCAACATGTGCAGAAAGTTCCATGCCCATGGCGCGCGCGAGGTTTGCGGCAATGGCGAGTCCAAGGCCGCTGCCCGAGGAGTTGCGCGCGGAATCTGCCTGGTAGAATCGGTCAAAGAGCCGATCGGCATCGATGTGCGCTCCTGGGACGACGGCGTTGGCGAATTCGATGCGGGTGGTTTTGTTTTCGCTGCGCACGGAGACGCGGGGCGCGTCTGCGCCATGGCGGAGGGCGTTTACGATGAGGTTGTCGAAGATGCGTGCCAGCGCGTCGCGGTCGGCGAGGATGGTCGTGCCTTCGGCGCACGAGATGCGGGGTTCCCAACCTCGAGCTTCAAATTCGGGGTAGTGCGCAAGCAGCGCCCGCTCGATTGCCGCCTCGACTTCAACCACCTCGGGCGTGAGCAAAAGGTCTGGATCGGTCGATTTCGTATAGGCGAAGAGCGCGTCGAGAAGCTCGGTCGTGCTGTCGATGCGTGCGGCGGCGGCATCGAGGTGGTGCGTGCGAACGTCGTCATCTGTTTCATCGAGTGCAAGCTGGAGATATCCTTTGGCACCTGTGAGCGGCGTGCGGATGTCGTGCGAGAGGGCGGAGAGGTCGCGTTGGAACTCCTCTTGGCTGCGCAGCGCCTCGATGCGCTCGCGTGAGGTCTCCTCGAGGCCGTCGTTGATCACCGAGGCAAGCTCGTGTATGCCGGGTGCGGGGGTTCCCGCGGTCACGCGGGCGTTGCTGTGCTTGTTGCGCGTGCGCAGGAACGTTGCGATGCGCTTGAGCTCGGTCGCGTAGAGGGCGGCGGCGATGAGGACACCGAGACCCATTCCGAGCGCGAGCATGGCGACAGCGAGCATGCGCGCCTCCTTTGCGAACGACGGGAAGCCATCCGTGCATGGACGGCGAGGGTGGGTGTTTGGGAAAGGGCGCCGGAATGAAGGTGATACCCCGGATCTGGTATCAGGGTATCACCTTCTCATAGGGTTACACGTCGCGCTTGCGGCAGATGACGAGGACGAGGGCGCTCGCTGCGGCGAGCCAGGGTAGGGGAGCCACGAGCGCCTGCGTGAAGCCGCCGCCGGGTAGCGCAGCACCGAGCGAGCCCCAGCCCTCAGCCATGCCCTGCGAACCGCCTGCGCTCAGCCACGACACGAGGTTCGAGGGCATCCAGCACACGAGCTCGCTCAGCGCGTCGGCGATGCCGATAAAGCCGGGCGCAAATGCTTGGATGAGGCCGGAAGTGAGCATGAGGCTCTCGGGCACGAGCGAACTGCACAGGCAGAACGCGGCGATGTAGCTCACGTGGGTGATGCGTGTCCCGTAGGCGATGATGAGCGAGAGCACGGAGAGAGCCCACGTGTTCAAACAGGTCGCGACCGCCCAGCTCGCAAACGCGAGCGGTGTGTCCATCATCTCAAAGCGTCCGCCGATAGCCATGCACAGGATGAATAGCATGAGTGAGATCGCTACGAAGAAGACAATGGTGACGATGCCCGCGAACACGATTCGCTCAGCGAAGTACGAGAGCTTGCCCGTGCGCGACGATACAATGTTCCGCACGAAGCCCTCTTTGAAGTCGCTGAGTACGTGTTCGACCATGAAGAAGCTGGCAATAAGCGGGAAGAGGTCGCCCAGCGCGCTGCCGAGCATGGCGCTGGGTGAGGCGAACGTCGTGACGCTCGTGACCACGCCTGTGGAGAAGTCGAAACCGCCGGCAATCATCCACAGGACGATGTAGACGAGGAAGAACAGGACAGCGCACACGGCGAGGTACTGCCAGAACGCGCCGCGCAGGCCGCGAGGCCGAGTGATGCGATAGAGGTCGGCTTTCAGAAGATTCAACATGGTAGCTCCATTCATGTCCCAAAAAGGGACAGGTGCATTTTGGGACATTAGCGACGACGACCCGTTGAGAGCAGGTACGCGATGGCGCCGATGAGCACGGCGTCGAGGATGAGACTCTCCATGGTCATCGCCTCGATTCGGCATGCGTGGACGAGGGTTCAGCATCCGCCCCCATGAGCTCGACGAAGTACTCTTCGAAGTCGCGCTCGAGCACGCTCAACTCAATGATGGTCTGGTTCGCCGCCGCGAGCACGCGGGAGACGTCCTCTGCCGCGGGTGCGCCCGTCGCTGCGGCATCGCTCGCTGCACCGCCGAAGGACGCTGCCGCGTGACGCGCCCCGGCCATTCCGGTGATAACGATGCCGCCGTCCGGTTCCGCACGGAAGGCTGCGCCGGGCAGATGCTCCTCGAGAATGGCGAGGCTGCGCGCGGGATCGGTCGTCTTCACGCGCACGGAGCTCCCGCATGCGGCGTGTAGCTCATCCTCGGTAAACTCCTTGACCATATGCCCCGCGCGGATGACGCCGAAGCGCGTCGCCATGCGATTGAGCTGGTCGAGCACATGACTCGAGATAACCATCGTCACGCCGCGCTCGTGGTTGAGCCGCATGAGTGCACCGCGCAGCGCACGCGTCTCCTCGGGGTCGATGCCGTTGAAGGGCTCGTCGAGCAGGAGCAGATCGGGCGAGCCCACGAGCGCGAGCGCGAGTCCCAGCCGCTGCTTCATGCCGAGGGAGAACTTCTTGGTCTTTCGCGGGTTCACGGGGTCGAGGCCGACGAGCTCCAGGAGCTCAATGCATTGTACGCGGGGGTTTACGACGCCGATGGAGAGTGCCTTCATCATGAGATTTTCGAATGCCGAGAAGTTCGGCAGCAGGCCGGGGTTTTCGATGAGGGCGCCGATGCGCGAGAATGTGCTGGAAAACGCAGGCGTGTTCTCGGCCTCGGTACCGAAGAGCTTCATCGAGCCCGCAGTGGGTGTGCTCAGGCCGGCGAGCATCTTCATGGTCGTGGATTTGCCGGCGCCGTTCTTGCCTACGAAGCCGTAGATATCGCCGCGGGCGACGCGCATGTCGAGACTGTCGACGGCACGCGTGGCGCCATACGACTTCGTGAGTCCGTGCGTCTCGATGACGTTCATGGCGAGTTCCTTTCTCGCAGGGGGTTCGTTCGTTGACTCACGAGTATGGAGCCCGATGTTTCAGCAACCATTGAGCAACATTAAAGAAAGTCTAAAGATGGGGGAGGTTGGTCTGCCGGAACCCCTGGAAAGACTTGACGTTTGGCTGTCCTGCTGGGAGTCTCCGATCCTTATTCTACGAGCTTGAAACCCATGCCCCAGACGGTCTTGATATAGTCGCTCGTACCAGAGGGCTTGAGTTTGGCGCGGATGTTTGAGACATGCACATTCACGGTATTATCGTCTGCTGCATAGGCCTCGCCCCATGCGCCCTCGAAGAGCTCTTGCTTGCTGAATACGCGTTTGGGGTGACGCATGAGCATCTCGACGATGTTGAATTCCGTGCGGGTGAGGTCGACGGGCGCGCCTGCGGCGGTGAACGTGCGCGCCTCGGCATCGAGCGTCCACGAGCGGAAGCGCAAAGACGGCGTTGCGCCCGCCGTGTTTGCCGCGCCCTCGCGCGCGATTTCCAGGCTTGCGCCATGACCTCGATGCCGCAGCTGCACCGCGACGCGCGCGGCAAGTTCATCGAGGTCAAACGGTTTCGTGAGGTAGTCGTCTGCACCGAGCTTCAAAAGGTCGATCTTGTCGGCGGTGTCGGTACGGGCAGAGATCACGACGATGGGCGTCTCGGCCGTGCGCTCGCGCACGAGTGCGGTGAGCTCCTCGCCGGTGAGACCGGGAAGCATGAGGTCGCAGATCACGAGGTCGAAGGGGAAGGCGGACGCGGGGGCGTCGTTCGTGGCCCCTGGTGTGCCGCCTATCAGCAGCCGCGCCTCCGATCCGGAATATGCCTGCATGCACGCGTAGCCCTCGCGAGTGAGTCGCATGGCGACGATGGTGTTGATATCGGCATCGTCCTCGACGATGAGGATGCGGGGTTCGTTCATGCGGGCGCTCTCTTCGAATGATGAAAAACAGCCTGTTTGGATTTTATCATTCAGTATACTGGTGGAATCGGTTCCGGCGGGATGTCGGACGCAGGCTACGAGCAAAGGGATGCACACGATGGAAGAGCTCAAACAGCGTATCGTCCAAGAAGGCACCGTGAAGGAGGGGAACGTCCTCAAAGTCGACGCGTTCCTCAACCACCAGTGCGACGTGGAGCTATTCGACCATATGGGCGCCGAATGGGCGCGCCTGTTCGCCGACAAGCAGGTCGACAAGATCTTGACCATCGAGGCTTCGGGCATCGGCATCGCGTGTGTGGCGGCGCAGCACTTCGGAAACGTCCCCGTGGTATTCGCGAAGAAATATCAGTCCATCAACCTCGACGGCGAGCAGTACGCCACGTCGATCCATTCCTTCACCAAGCAGAAGGATTTTCACGTGATCGTAGGCAAGCGCTTTTTGAACGAGGGGGAGCACGTACTCATCATCGATGACTTCTTGGCGAACGGCTGCGCGCTGAACGGCCTCATCGAGCTCTGCGAAGCGGCGGGCGTCATCGTGGAGGGTATCGGCATCGCCATCGAGAAGGGCTTCCAGGGTGGCGGCGATAGTCTGCGCGAGCGCGGCTACGACCTCCAGTCGCTCGCTATCGTTGAATCCATGGATCCCGAGACTGGTGAGGTGCAGTTCCGATAATGTCTGCTCGCAAAGACGAACGCTCGAATCTAAAGAGCGAGCAGGCAAAAAACGAGACTGTTTCCACCGAGCACCAGAAGACGCCGGACACCGCGCACGCGCTGTGCGACTTCTACGCGAAGATTCCCATCGCGCACGGCCTGCCCTATGGCATCCAGCACGTGCTGGCGATGTTCGTGGCGAATCTCGCACCCATCTTTATCGTGGCGGCCGCTGCCGGCATGGATCCCGCGCAATCTGCGGTGCTCATCCAAAACGCTCTGCTTATGGCGGGGCTCGGCACGCTCATCCAGCTCTTTCCCCTGTGGCGCGTGGGCGGTGCCCTGCCCATTGTCACGGGTATCAGCTTCACGTACGTTTCAGCGGTGGTCGCAATCGTCGCGGCGAGTGGCTACAACGTTGCGGTGGGTGCCATCATCGTGGGCGGCCTCGTGGAGGGCGTGCTCGGTCTCACGGTGCGTTTCTGGCGACGCTTCGTACCGCCCGTCGTCTCTGCCATCGTGGTGACGACGATCGGCTTCTCCCTGCTTTCGGTAGGTGCGGAGTCGTTTGGCGGAGGAAGCGGCGCCAAAGATTTCGGCAGCTGGCAAAACCTTCTGCTTGCGTGCATCTCGCTCGTGAGCTGCCTTGCGTTCCAAGTTCTCGCCAAGGGAACGAAGAAGCAGCTCTCGGTGCTGTTCGGCTTGGTTGTGGGGTACGCGTTCGCCGTTGTGATCGGCAAGGTCGATTTCAGCGCGTTCGCGGGGCTCGCGCCGATTTCCGTTCCACACGTTCTGCCCTTTGCGCCGGAGTTCGATCTCGGCGCCATCATCTCGATTGCCCTGCTCTACCTGGTGAGTTCTGTCGAGGTCATGGGCAATACCACCGCGCTCACGAAGGTGGGCTTCGACCGCGTGCCCACCGATCGCGAGCTGTCGGGCGCCATCACGGCCGATGGCTTGGTGTCCTCGGTCGCTGGTGTGTTCGGCTGTCTGCCCATCACGTCGTTCGCGCAGAATGTGGGGCTTGTCGCCATGACACGCGTGGTGAATCGCCGCGTCATCGCTTGCGGCGGCGTGCTTCTTATCCTTGCGGCATTCGCGCCGGCGGTCGCCGCGGTCTTCAACTCGCTGCCCGAAGCGGTGCTCGGCGGATGCACCATCATCATGTTCGGCAACATCGCTCTTTCGGGTTTCCAGATGCTCGCCGAGGCAGGGTTCACCCAGCGCAATGTGACCATTGCGGCGCTCGCTATCGCCGTGGGCGTGGGCTTCACGCAGGTGCCGCAGATCTTCGCGGCGTTCCCGCCCATCGTGCAGTCCATCTTCGCGTCGAACAGCATCGCGGTCGCGTTCGTGGTGGCGTGCGTGGCGAACTTCCTGTTGCCACAAGACGCGGGAGACGAGGCCGAGTAGCATGCCCGAGACGGAGCGTTACAAGTTCTTCAGCCACACCGCCTGCGAGTTCTACCCTTGCCACGATATGCCGGAAGGGGAACTCAACTGCCTCTTTTGCTTCTGCCCGCTGTATTGCTTGGGCAGCGAATGCGGGGGCAACTTCCGCTACGTGGGCGAGCGGGGTGACATCAAGGATTGCAGCGCCTGCACCGTGCCGCACCGGCGCGAGAACTACGATTACATCATGGCTCAATTCGAGCGCGTGAAGGCGATCGCCTCGGAGCAGAGGGGATAATGGCGTGAAGTGCCCGAGCACCATCTACAACGGTCGGGCGCTCGAGGGAAAGGAATGAAGCGATGGATGTCACGACGGTGAACATTGGTTTTCTGGGTTTCGGAAACATGGCGAGCGCCATCGCGGACGGCTGGCTTGCGGCGGGCACGATGCCAGCAGAGCGCCTCTATGCCTGCGCCAAGCACTATGACGCCCTGTGCGAGCGCACCGCGGCGCGCGGCATGCATGCCTGCGAGACCGCCGAGGAGCTCGTTGACGCGGCGGACATCGTGGTCATCGCGATCAAGCCGTACCTGATCGAAGGCACGCTTCCCGCGCTGGCGCCGCGCCTGGCCGGCAAGGTCGTCGTCTCGGTGGCGGCTGGCTGGGCGAGCGAGGACTACGAGCGCGTCATCCCCGGCGTGCACCACATCTCGACGATGCCGAATACGCCTGTTGCCGTGTGCGAGGGGCTTGTCGCGCTCGAGACGGCGCATACGCTCACGCCCGAGGAGCACCGGCTCGTCGAGGCGCTCTTCAAGCCGCTGGGCACGGTCGTGGAGGTCGAGACGCGGTTGCTTTCCGTTGCGGGCGCCATCGGCGGCTGCACGCCGGCGTTCATCGCGATGATGATCGAGGCGCTGGCAGACGCGGCGGTGAAGTACGGTATCCCGCGCGCGACCGCGTACAAGATGGTGAGCCAGGCCGTTGCGGGCACCGGACGTCTGCAGCTTGCCACGGGTACGCATCCCGGTGCCATGAAGGACGCCGTGTGCTCGCCCGGTGGTACCACCATCCGCGGCGTTGCCGAACTCGAGCGCGCTGGCATGCGTTCGGCGTTCATCCGCGCTATCGATGCCATCGAGGGTAAGTGATTATTTCACTACCAGGTACTGAAGATATCAGCTTTGCTTGTCGAACGCTTACGTTCGCGTGGGTATTCAAGACGGCTCCTCGGGGTATACCTGCTGGAAGTATCGGCGGTACCCGAGGTGCCCTAAAGGAGGGTTTACCTATGTTTGACCTGCTTGGAGGCTTGCTCGGCCTCATCGTCCTCGCCCTGCTCATCATCGCGATTCTTGCGAACGCGCTCTTCGTGGTGAAGCAGCAACACGCGGTGATTATCGAGCGGCTCGGTCGCTTCAATCGCATCGTGGGCTCCGGCCTGCATGTGAAGATTCCCATCATCGACCGCAAGGCTGCGACGGTGAGCCTGCGTACCATGAAGAACGGCTTTGATATCGACGCGAAGACCGAGGACAACGTGACCATCGGCCTCGAGGTTTCCGTGCAGTACCACGTCTCGTACGAGATGGGTGCGGGTCCGGCGGATTCCGGCGTGTATAAGAGCTACTACATGCTGCAGCAGCCCGTGGCGCAAATGCGCGACTTCATCACGGACGCCCTGCGCTCGTCGATCCCCGTGTACACGCTCGACGAGGTCTTTGCCAAGAAGGACGACATCGCGCAGGACGTGAACGCCACCGTATCCGAGCAGATGGCCGCCTACGGCTTCACCCTCGTCTCGACGCTCATCACGCGCATCGCGCTGCCTGTCGAGGTCGAAGACTCCATGAACCAGATCAACGCCGCGCAGCGCACCAAGGCCGCGGCGCAGGATCTGGCCGAGGCAGATCGTATCCGTCGCGTTACCGAGGCGCGCGCCGAGGCCGAGGCCATGGAGAAGGCGGGCGAAGGTATCGCCAACCAGCGTAAGGCTATCGCTGTGGGTATCAAGGACTCGCTCGAGTCCATCCAAGAGACGGGCGTCTCGAACCAAGAGGCGAACCTGCTCTTCATGTACACGCAGTGGACCGAGATGATGACGGAGTTCGCGCGTACCGGCAAGAGCTCGACCGTGGTGCTCCCGGCGGATTTCAAGGAGAGTGCCTCGATGTTCGAGCAGATGCTCGCTGCCGGCGAGGCTAACGAGCAGGGCAACGTTCCGCCTGTGACGCCGAAGGTATAGGTTCAGCATTTCACTTGGCATATAAGGGTAGAAAAGGCGGCGGTGCCGGAGTCGGTGCCGCCGCTTTCGTTTTCAGGGGATGTAACATTACCCCAGGGGTTTTTCGACATTGGATCATAACCATCTGGGATGACCAATTGACCAATGTCGAAAAACCCTGGGGTAATGTTACATCCGCTGTGCGCGCAGCGCCCGGCGGACGGTGCGGCCGATCTGGATGCCGGCCGTCAGCTTGATGATGTCGGGAATCACGAACGGTGCCACCGCGAGGGCGAGCGCCGCGGGGAGCGTCATGCCCATCACGACCATAAGCTGCGCCGTTCCCCACGCATAGGAGATAAGGAGCATGCCCGCTGTGCCGAACGCCTCGCGCCATGGCTCAGGTACGGCTTCGAGACGCTGGATTCCCGCTGCAAACGCGGTGCCTGCCAAGAAGCCCCAGAGAAATCCACCCGTTGGACCCACGAGTGCGGCGATGCCTCCGGAAAACCCGGAGAACACGGGCAGTCCCAGCGCGCCAAGCAAGAGGTAGAGCGCAACGGTGACAACGGCGTCGCGCCCGCCGAGCGCCACGGGCAGCATCGCGATCACAAGCGTCTGCAACGTGAAGGGGACAGGTCCCAGCGGAATCGTGATGTATGATGCCACGGCAAGCAAGGCGATGCAGAGCCCGCAGCGAGCGATACGAAACGAGGACATGGGTCTCCTAGCGCGATTCTCGGGTACAACATGGCAATCAGCATACCAAAGAGCGCCGCGGGCAAACGGCGAATGCTGTTCTCTTGCTGTTCCCTGTGGACAGGACTGCCATCGCTACCAAATCTGGGCAAACCATTCGAGTTGTTCGATCCAAGTTCCCTCGTCGAGTTCGAGGTCGATGTTCGTCCCCTCCTCGTTGGCGGAGACATCGAACGTCATGGACGAGGAGAGGTCGCGATATTCCACGGAATAGCTCGACGTTCCGGAAAGAATGCCGGCGAGCAATTCCTGGACGAGTTCGTGGTCAAGGCCTGCCGCGTCAAAATTTGCTGCATACACGTAGATCTCGTGGTCAAGGAGCTCCAAGCTCATATTCGAGGCAATCGAGTTCACACTGGGAACGGTGATATCGAAGTACACGTTCGCGGTCCCGGCGTAGCCGTCGTCTTCACTGTAGAGGCTGCCGGAGGAGCTCGTCGTTTCATAGCTCGTGTTCTCAAGCACCCAAGCAGCGATTTCGCGCGCGTCGAGACCGAGCTCTTCGGGAGTCATGCCGAGATAGTCCACGAACGAATCGATGACGCCTTGCTCCATGACGTCGAGAGCCGTCTCGTCTACGGCGACCATTGCTTCAAGCACGGCTGTCGCCCGTATGACGGCATGGTTTTCAACATCCGAGGCAATATCGCTGTCGGCATACGAGGAGCTTGAGGAGTAGTTATCGTTGGTGTATTCGTCTGCGTCGGAGAAGAAGGTTTCGACGACGTCGCTCGTGCATGCGCTGCAGGAAAAGAAGAGGGATCCTGCAATCGTTGGTGCGGCGAACATGACGAAAATCAGGATGATGACCATGCGCCCGCAGCCGCCCTTGCGCCTTACGCGGATGCCTCCTGGCGCAGGTACCTGTTGAGACGTGCGGTGCCAGGTATGGGTGTCGCGGTGGGAAGAACCGACCGGGGAGGGCGCGGGGGAGTCGGATGCATCCGATACTTTGGAGCGCGACGCCTGGTCGTATCCTCCGTGGATGGGTTCTTCATTCGCTATGGGCGAGGTGGCCGCGACGGGATCCGCAGGGTCGGAGGAACCTTCCGGGGCAGCCACGGCAGGATGAGAGCTCGTGCTGGACGTGTCGTGATGCACGGGAGGCTGGTAGGCGCGCTTTGGCGTACGCGACGCGTCCTGGAAGCGCTTGCGCACGTTGCGTCGTGAAAGCCGTGCGACACCATCGTCGAGATCGAGCTCCTCGCGCACGGGTTCGTCGATGGGCATCACCGGATCGGGCGCGTTGAAGGGGTCGATGTTTTCATCTTCCGTGGGAAAGCGTTTCCATGCCATGATGCGTCCTTATAGCTGGGGTTTGGGGTGCAGCGTGCGATTGCGACCAATGGTGTGCTTCCCGTGCGTTCGAGTGTGCGCCATTGGTCGCGATCATCGCTTGACGGTGTTAGAACAATCCGCCGAACAGCCCATCGTCCTCGCCGTCTTTCTTAGGACCGCGATCGACATACATCTTGTTCGTACGCTTTTCGAGCACGAACGCGGCGAGGGCGGCGATCACGATGCCGCCGAAGAAGAGGACGGCGAGTCCGGTGCGCGTTTCGAACAGGAACGAGAAGATCTCTTGCATGGGTACTCTTTCGTGCGGTAGGTTAAAAAGCTGTGCAGCCATGCGTTTCGGACATGTGCCCAAAGCGTTTGGCGTGCATTAAGTATATACTTGCGAATGCATGCGCGCTGCGTTCACCCGAATTGCTTACGCGCCCGTTAAATATGCAAGCGCGGTATCGGCGCGGCAGGATCGACGCGCCCGTACGGGCGTGAAGAGCTCTCATTCGCCGCGCAGCGCCGCGAGATAAGGAAACCGGAGGAAGTATGCTCGACATCAAGTTCGTTCGCGAGAACCCCGATGCGGTCGATGCCGCGATGGCGAACCGCCAGACCACGTGGGATCGCGACCGCTTCTTTGCGCTCGATGAGGAGCGCCGCTCCGTGATCGCCGAGGTTGAGAAACTCCAGGCAACGCGCAACGCAGAGTCCAAGAACATCGGTGCGCTTATGCGTGAGGGCAAGCGCGAGGAGGCCGAGGCGGCGAAGGAAGCCGTTCGCCAAGTAAATGAGCAGATCGAGGGCCTCGCCGAGCGCCGGAGCGCTCTCGATGCCGAGCTCAACGACTTCATGGCGCACCTGCCGAACATTCCGTGCGATGCGACGCCGGTGGGCAAAGACGAGTCCGAGAACCCGGAGCGTCGCCGCTGGGGTACCCCGCGCGATTTCGAGGCCGAGGGCTTCGAGCCCAAGGCGCACTGGGATTTGGGCACCGACCTGGGCATCCTCGATTTCGATCGCGGCGCGAAGCTCTCGGGTGCGCGCTTCACGGTACTTGCGGGCGCTGGCGCTGCGCTCGACCGCGCGCTGCAGAACTTCTTCCTCAACACGCACACGGCGCGTGGGTTCAAGGAGTTCATTCCGCCCGTCATCGTGAACCGCGAGATCATGTACGGCACGGGCCAGCTGCCCAAGTTCGAGGACGATGCCTATCACACGGGCGAGGACCAGTTCCTCATTCCCACGGCCGAGGTTGCGCTCACGAACCTCCATGCTGGCGAGGTGATCGATGCGAGTGAGCTGCCGCTGCGCTACACCGCGGGCACGCCGTGCTTCCGTGAGGAAGCGGGTTCCGCCGGCCGCGACACGCGCGGCATCATTCGCCAGCATCAGTTCACCAAGGTCGAGATGGTGAAGTTCGCCACGCCCGAGCAGTCCGACGATGAGCTCGAGAGCATGGTTGCTGAAGCGGAGTACATCCTGCAGCAGCTTGGACTCCCGTACCGCGTGATCAGCCTGTGCACGGGCGATCTAGGCTTCTCCGCGCGTCAGACGTACGACATCGAGGTCTGGCTGCCGAGCTACAACGCCTACAAGGAGATTTCCTCCTGCTCGAACTGCGGCGATTTCCAGGCGCGCCGCGCGAACATCAAGTACCGCGATCCCGAGAACTTCAAGGGCGTGCGCCTGGTGCACACGCTGAACGGCTCTGGCTTGCCTACCGGTCGCACCATGGCGGCGATCATGGAGAATTATCAGAACGCCGACGGCTCCATCACGGTGCCCGAGGTGCTGCGTCCCTACATGGGCGGTATGGAGCGCATCGGGTAGCATTTTTCGAACTATTGGACGACGGGGGCGGTGCGCTGAGCGTGCCGCCTCTTTTCCTTTTCGATTACGTGGCTCCGGCATCCCTTACCACATCGTGCGGACAAGCGGGGCGGGCCTCTATAAACAATACACGAACATATGTTCTTATTTTGCCGTACAATGAATGCAAGAAGGCGGTGAGAGGAGGACACGTTGGCGGCGTTCGAGTATGGCGAGACCGTGCTTTTCGAGGGTTACGACGGAGTGGAGTGCGTGCGGGTGACGTGTTGGCAAGCCGAGCGCGGCGGGCTCGTGGTCACGCGGCGTAGTGCGGGCGAGTTATCGCAGTGGTGTTTCGGGGAGTCACCGCATGTGGCGGAGCTGAGCTTTGACGAGGCACAAACGAGCGCGCTTGCGCGGTATCTCAATGTAGAGCGCGAGGAGGAGCTTGCTGCCGAGCTTGCGATTGAGTTTTCCGGAACGGACGGATGGACGAGAATCGCCAGCGTAATGAGGAAGTTGCCGCTTTGGGAAAACTATTTTGAAAAAATCGCTTGACTCCACCTAGGGAGAGTGCCATTATATCTCTTGCGTTGCGGCGTTACCTCAGCTGGATAGAGGGTCTGACTACGAATCAGAACGTCACAGGTTCGAATCCTGTACGCCGCACCAGTCGAGATGTACGGGCGCTCTTTGGAGCGCCCGTTTTTTTGTTTTCGCGCCGATTTTCAAGCGCAATCGTTTTCCAGGGTACGTTCGACGGTGCAAATCTACCTGATACGAAAATTCTCAGATTACGAAAGCGGCCGAAGGACACAATACAAGCAGCATTTGTTTTGTGCTCTCGGCATGCTTGGGGCGTCGACGTTATAGAAGGAGGGCTGGCAGTAGTGGCAGATGCTACACCGCATAAGCGCTCTGCGCATGAGCGCGAACACGCCGATGTGCGTGAAGCGGGGATTGCCGGGGCCTCTTCTTCGGCGCTCTCCTCTGGAGTGAACGCCGCGCGTCCGAGTGAGAGGCGGGCCGATGCCCCGTTTCGCGAGCGCGATGCCGGCGCATCCATTGACTTTTCCCAAACGCCGCTCGAAAAGGAACTTCAACCGCTCGAGCCGCTCTCACGCCTTCCCCTGCCCGATGCCATCGAGGCGGTGCGCCTTTCCTGTGAGGCGGCTGAGCACCCGTCTGGCATCGAGCGCTACATCGTTCGCGTCCTTTCTGAGGTGGATGACGCGCGTCTTCGCGCCATAGCTATGTCGCACCGCATGGCGCTCGCGTTCATAACGCGTATGGACGCGTTCTATCTCAACTTCGATCCGACTGGTGTGTCGGAGCGGGACAGGAGCTTTCTGTATGCCGTCGAGGCGGCGCTCAACCGAATCTATCGCGTACTGGTCGCGTTGGGATTCGGGATGCGGCCGGTGACCTCATCGCCGTCCGAAGAGGCCTGCTCAGTCTATGAGCAGGCAGCATATGCCAATGTGACGTCGTGGGTGGAACGGATCCTTGCCGACGCGGGGGAGGAGAACCCATGGGCACGTCTGGCAACCGTCTCCTGTGCGCCCGGTGGTGTATGGGATGTGCTCACGCGTTTCGCCACCTTGAGCGAGCAGCTTGGGCTCATCGTGCGTCTCGACTACAACGTACAGCTCGAACAGGAGGGTCGTGAGCTGTGCATACGATTTGACGCGCCAACCTGGCCGAGCATGCCGGCAACCTATTTTGATCTTGAAGAGGGCGCATGGCATGCGTGCGTGGAGGACGAGCGCACGTCGCAGGCTCTCGAGTACGCAGCGCGCATAACCCTTGTGCTTGCCGCCGCGGGATTCGCCTCGGGCCTCGCAATCGAGCGGTGCGTCGTCGAGGCGCGCGACCTTGAATCGGGTAGCGTGCATACTGTCTTGCTCGAGCGCGAGCGATTTATGGCAGAGCTTTCCACCTTTGCGTCCGAGCTCGAGGGACGCTCGCTCTCGGAACCTTTGGCGCGCAGAGCGCTCACGGCGTTTCGTGCAGCGGACGAAGCTGACAGGGGAGCGCTGCGTACCGACGATACGCACGATGCCGCGGAAGGCGAGCGGCGCGTGGACGAAGCGGAGCGCGTGCGTCATCGCGCGCCGGAGGATGACCGCCGGGCGCTTTCGCCCATGCTGCGCGATCTGCTCCTTGCAGATACTGCGCACGACCTTGCCGTCATGGAGCCCGAAGACGACCCGTACATGCAGCGTCTCAACGCGTTGCATGCCCAGGAAGATGTCGATTTCGCGGATGCAGAGCGTGGCTACATCGCGTTGCTGGACGAGCTCGAGGCTCAGTGCGCCACACGCGAGCTACTCAGCGAGGGACCGGTCATCACCAGGTTTTGCGAGAGCTATGTCGGTCGCATCGAGCTGCCGGTGTTCGAGGAAGATCCGACGGTTCGCATCCTGCGCGCGCCGGACGCGCTCTTCTTCGCGCGGCTCGCGCTCGGCCGCATGTACGCCGACGCCGGAGCGTATGAACGCGCGCTGGATGAAGCGCGGAAGCTGCTCGACAGCGCGCCGACCTCCATGCAGGCGCATGCGACACTCGTGAACATCCTTGCTCATCTTGAGCGCTATGACGAGGTCGTAGAGGCCGCGCGGCACGGCCTGCGCGTGGCGTTCGAGCGTGAATCGATCGCGTATCTTTTGTACCGCGCGGCATTCGCCCATTGGCGGCTCGGGGATTTCGAGGCCGCTGCGGCGTGCTATCGGCTTGTGCGCGGTGCCGGGAAAACGGATGCGCTGGCCGAACAGGAGCTTCGTATGCTGCTGGAAGAGGTGGGCAGGAATGAACCGCCTACGATCGAGGAGGCGCTGGCGTGCTTGCGAAGCCGGGGGATGGTATGCGCGCCGTGGAGCGACGGCTTCAGGCGTATCGTGGATGCTGCCGTCCTGCTCGCAGACAACGGGTTCTACTTCCTCGCGGGGCGCTGCGTCCATGCGATGTGGCACGTGCTTGGCAGGGACGAGCTCGGCGTGGTAAGCCGCGCGCTGCTTGGGTAGCAAAAAGCCCGCCGCCACAAGGGCAACGGGCTTAGAGCGTTCGGCTGGCGGAGAGCTGGGGATTCGAACCCCAGATTCCCTTGTGGGGAATACTCGCTTAGCAGGCGAGCACCTTCGGCCTCTCGGTCAGCTCTCCGTTAGCAGCTAACAATATTAGCGTACCCACCGGACGTGTTACAAGGGCGAACTAAAATTGCCGTAATTTTATTCAGTCTTCGTTCTCGGGAGGAATTCAGCTCGGGACTCAGATTCTCACTCTAAGTGTTTGCGATGCAAATTTTTCCGTTAAAGCGCTCCTAAACGGATACATCTGCATTCCAATCCAAAACGAGTGAGAATTCCTGTCCGGTACTCAGATTCTCACCTTGTCGTCGAAGTGATAATTACGCCTGGTGTCAAATGCTCATGTCAGCAGTGATGATCATGTTCTCCCGGTGCTTGCGCATGGTCTCCCAAGAGAACGTCTCGGCAAGCTGCTCGGCGGTACGCGGCGCGGTATCGGGCGCGAGGCCGGCGATTCCGGCGAGCCAACCCAGGAGCGCCGCCGGCGTACTGAAGCGTGTCCTGAGCTCGCCCATATCCAGGTCGCGATCGCGCTTGGCAAGACGCCGCCCGTCGGGCGCGAGGAGCAGCGGGATGTGGGCGTAGGCGGGCTCCGGCAGGCCGAGCAGCCGCTCAAGGTAGATCTGCCGCGGCGTCGACGACATGAGGTCGCACCCGCGCACGACCTCCGTGACGCCCATAGCGGCATCGTCGACCACCACTGCTAGCTGGTACGCGAACACCCCGTCGCTTCGCCGCACGAGGAAGTCGCCGCACTCCTGTGCAAGCACCTGATGCTGCGGTCCGTATACGCGGTCTTCGAACGCGATGGTTCCGCGGGGATCGTCGCTGTCGGGCACGCGCAGTCGAAGCGCGGGCGGGCGCGTCGCGCGGCGCTCGGCAATCTCTTCGGGTGTGAGACCGCGGCATGTGCCGGCATAGACGGGCGTCCCGTCGGTTGCATGCGGTGCGCTTGCGGCATGAAGTTCGGCGCGCGTGCAGAAGCATGGGTAAGTGAGCCCGGCTGCCTCGAGCCTCTCGACGGCAGCTCGGTAGAGATCGACGCGCTCGTGCTGGTAGACAGGGTCTCCGTCCCACTCGAGTCCAAGCCAGCGCAGGTCGTCGAACAAGAGCTCCGTCCACGGGCCGGACTGGGTGCGCGGATCGAGGTCTTCGACGCGCAGCGTCACGCTCCCGCCCTGGTTTCGCGCGGAGAGCCATGCCACGAGTGAGGCGTACACGTTGCCGAGGTGCATGCGGCCCGACGGCGTGGGAGCGAAGCGCCCCACGACGCGTGGAGCTTCGCCTGCACGAGCGCTTTGAAGTGTGTCCTGGGTGGTGTTCATGTCCGAAAGTATAGTTGAACCGCAACGGAACCTAAAACACGCCCTGGTGCGTTGCCCCGCGGCTTCAGACGGAAAACGAAGGAGCCCCCAGGTTCGCGCCTGGGGGCTCCTCGGAAAAGGGGGGCGATGTAGGCGGGCGGTCGGCGAGTCGCTTCCAACCGCCCGCAAGGGTTGGTAGTTCAGAGCGGAATCCATTCGCACGCAGATTATCCGTGCTCTCTGCACGAGCCGAGAAGGTTTCGATGCGAATGGGCTCCGGCATCTTCACTCATTGCGTTCTATACCCAAGCGGGCGCAGGTAAACGGGCGAACATGCTCCCTCGCAACTCCCACACAAAGATGGATAAATCGCGTAGACTTTTGGGCAAGGCAATTGTCTGCGCGAGGGAGGGGAGCGATGATGCGAAGCATTCGGAAGGTACTGGTGCTGTGCACATTATTTCTGATGTCTGCGCTCGCTGCGCCCGTGCCTGCGCATGCCGACTCCTACCTGAACGTGCGCATTGAGGCATCGGTTCTGGGAAATGGCAGCCTTCGCGTGGTCGAGACGCGGGCGTTCAGATTCGACGACGATGGCAACGGCGTGTACTGGACGATCCCTTTGGCGAGCAACGAACAGGGCGCGGCGTCGAGCGTAGCCATCGACGGCGTCATGGTGGATGACGGGGAAGCGCGTGTTTACCCAGGTACCATCTGCCGAGCTGGGGAACGATGGGGTCTACACCGTGGAACAGGCGAGAGGCACATGCCGGCTCATGGTGTACGCCCCGCATGCCGAGGACGACGTCCAGCTCGTCTCGGTGGGATACACGATCACCGGTGCCGTGATGGCCTGGGAAGATACCGCGGAGCTCTATTGGCAGTTCGTGGGTGCCGACTGGCAGGATGATTCCGAAGATGTCGAGCTCGTGGTTCGCTTTCCCGACGCTGAATCTGGTTCCGCCACCGTGGGCGAGGACTTCCGCGCCTGGGGGCATGGCCCGCTCGACGGCGCGGTAGCGCTCGATGCCGATATCCCTCAGGTGACGTACCGCGTCCCCCGCGTGTCGACCGGTGAGTTCGCCGAGGCGCGCGTGGCGTTTCCCCTCGCATGGGTTCCCCAGCTTGCCGCGAGTAGCGAGGCGTCCTCCGTGGAGCGTTTGCCGACGATTTTGGAGGAAGAGCGGGCGTGGGCAGCTGAGGCGAATGCGCTTCGCCAGCGTGCGCGCGAGCAGCGAACGTTTTTAGGTGCCGGCATGGTTGCCGTTCCGGCGCTCTTCACGATGGTGCTCGTTGCACTCAGGTGCTTGCGGCGCGAGTCCAAGCCGCAGTTTGCCGAAACGTACTGTGACGACGTCCCATCACACGACCACCCTGCCGTTTTGGCAGCGTTCACCGAAAACGGCGCGGTGACGGAGCGCGCGCTCGTCTCGACGCTCATGAAGCTTACCGCCGAGGGCGTGGTAGGCATCCAGGATATGGAAGAACAGCGGCGCGCGTATCTCAAACGCACCTTGGGCGCTGCCTACGCAGATGATCCGTTTGCAGATGAAGACGCGGCGTGGGAAGACGAGACGCAGATAGAACGCAGGCAGTACCGCCTCGAGCTGCTTCAGCCCGCGCGCAAGGACGCGGATGATATCAACGGTGCGGCACTCAGGCTCTTCTTCCGCACGAGCAAGACGACGGCGAGCTTCTCGTCCCTCGGTTCCTATAAAAACGATAACCCCGAGCGCTACGAGGAGCTGCGCGTCGACTTCGTCCACAAGGTCTCCGATGCGCTCGAGGCACGCCAGCTCATCGCATCGAAGGGCACGGCTGCCGCGGTCGCATCCATTGCGATAGGAGGCGTGCTCGCAGCGTTCTCGTTCATCATAGGAATCATCGAGGAGCTCTGGATTCCCATGGTCGCCGCGATAGTGCTCGCGATTGTGGGCATGGTAATCGGGACGAGGTTCAAGCGTCTGACGCCCGAGGGCGTTGAGCTCCGTGCGCGCTGCGACGCCTTCACGCGCTGGTTGGAAGATTTCACGACGCTCCGTGCCGCGGTTCCCGATGATCTGGGCAGATGGAATAACGTGCTCGTGTGCGCCGTCGCGCTCGGCGTCTCCACCGAGCTCGTGCGCGATCTGGCGCTCCTCGCGCCCATCGAGGGCATCGCCGCTGCCGAGTGGTACCCGTCCTACTGGTGGTACCTGCCGGGCGACGGCCGCCGTGTGACGCCGGTTCAGCATGCCTCGAATGTGTGCGTACTGCCGAGCGCTGCCGCCGCGGCGAGCGGGTTCAGCTCGGGCGGCGGCGGAGGCGGCGGATTCTCCGGAGGCGGAGGCGGCGGCGTCGGTGGCGGCGGGGGAGGTTCGTTCTAACCGCGTGCCGCTGGAACCGTTCTTGTTTTCGGCGTAAGCGCGCCACTCGGAGGATTCTTTGCACCGTGTATCGCCGCTCCGCCTATTTCCCTTGCAGATGCGCTACATTAGAGAGCGTATCGGATTTCGTCGCCCGTGCACGGTGGCGACGTTGCGGGCAAGGAGGGGCTGCATGGGATCTGAGCGGAAAGTCGAACGCGCGCTCATATCGGTGACCGACAAGACGGGCATCGTTGAGTTCGCACAGGCGCTCGTCGAGAAGTTCGGTGTCGAGATCATCTCGACGGGCGGAACGGCGAGGGCGCTCGAGGAGGCGGGCGTGCCCGTTACCCCCATCGAGGCGTTTACCGGGTATCCGGAGATGATGGACGGTCGTGTGAAG
This sequence comes from uncultured Enorma sp., assembly GCA_905210055.1. GTDB lineage: Bacteria > Actinomycetota > Coriobacteriia > Coriobacteriales > Coriobacteriaceae > Enorma. The sequence continues at coordinate 47,727 of CAJLVH010000001.1, forward strand.
ACGCTCCATCCCAAGGTCCACGGCGCACTGCTTGCCCGTCGCGATTCCGACCAGCACATGGCCGAGGCTGCCGAGCACGATATCAAGCTCATCGACCTCGTGTGCGTGAACCTGTATGAGTTCGAGAAGACGGTTGCCGATCCGAACGTGACGTTCGAAGACGCCATCGAGCACATCGATATCGGTGGCCCCTCCATGCTTCGTTCGGCCGCGAAGAACAACGATGCGGTGACGGTGATCTGCGACCCAGACGATTACGCATCCGTCCTGGAAGAGATGGGCGTACACGGTGGCGCCACCACGAAGGTCACGCGTCGCCGCCTCGCTGCGAAGGTATATGCGCGCACCGCTGCCTACGACACGGCGATTTCCACGTGGTTCAGCGCGTATCTTGAGCTGCAGAATCGCGAGATCGATCCGGATGATCCCTTCGAGCCGCCCGCGCTGCTCGACCTTCACCTCACCAAGGCGCAGGATCTTCGCTACGGCGAGAACCCGCACCAGGCTGCGGCGGTCTACAAGCTCACCGGAGAGCTTGCGAACCTCGTGAGCTCGCCGAACCCGCTGGTGGGAGCCGAACAGCTTCAGGGCAAGCCGCTTTCGTACAACAACCTGCTCGATGCCGACGCCGCGTGGAATGCGGTGCGCGAGTTCGACGAGCCAGCGTGCGTGATTCTGAAGCATCAGAACCCGTGCGGCTCCGCCGTGGCGAAGGATGTCACGACGGCGTACGACCGCGCCTTCGCCTGCGATCCCAAGAGCGCCTTCGGCGGCATCATCGCGGTGAACCGCGAGGTTCCGCTGGCGCTCGTCGAGCATTTCGCAGACCAGAACAAGCAGTTCGTTGAGGTGCTCATTGCGCCGAGCTATACGCCCGAGGCGCTCGAGCGCTTGAGCAAGCGCGCCAACCTCCGCGTGCTCGCCACGGGCGGCGCCGAGGGTCACGCCACGCTCGAGGTGCGTTCCGTCGATGGCGGCATGCTCGTGCAGTGCGTCGACACGGTGGACGAGGATCCCACCGAGTTCACGTGCCCCACGAGCCGCAAGCCCACGGACAAGGAGATGCGTGACCTCGTGTTCGCATGGAACGTCGTGAAGACGGTGAAGTCGAACGCTATCTTGATCGCCAAGGATCAGGCGGGTATCGGCATGGGCCCGGGCCAGCCCAACCGCGTGGACTCGGCGCTTCTGGCCTGCGAGCGCGCGGAAGACGCTTGCGAGCGCATGGGGCTCGCGGCGGGCGGATTCGTCGCGGCGAGCGACGCGTTCTTCCCGTTCCGCGATAACGTGGACGTGCTCGCCGAGCACGGCGTCACCGCGATCATCCAGCCGGGCGGATCGGTGCGCGACGACGAGTCCATCAAAGCGTGCGACGACCACGATATCGCGATGATCTTCACCGGCACGCGCCACTTCCGCCACTAAGGCGGCGCGCGGCAACGGAGCGCTGCTTGGCGGTAGATGAGCCGCAACGGCCGCTGAGGGATACCTTGGCGGCCGTTTTTTCTACGTGCATCGTGCCTTATTGATTAAAAAGCGTAGAAAGCTTCAATAAGAGTCGTTCGAAAAGGTTCTTACTGAGGCTTTTTACGCTTTTTGCACAGAGCGATGTGATTGCGGTCGACGGAGCTCTGCCACGCGAAGCGCCGAGAGGTTGACATCTGGCGCAAGGGGTACAATTGATGAAATTCCGAAAGGTTCGGCATGTAACATTACCCCAGGGGTTTTCGACATACCCGGTGAGTTTACTCATGTCGAAAAACCCCTGGGGTAATGTTACATGCCAGAAAAGGAGCTGCTGTGACAGACACCGCATTTCAGCTGGGCAAACCGGCGCTTGTGTGCCGTTGGCGCCTCGCGGGGCGACATGTGCCGCTCCTCAACCGGCATATGCGCGCGCTCTCGCAGCGGCGCGTGAACGGTGAGGCGCTCTCGACGAACCTGCTTGGCTGGGTAAAGCAGCATATCGAATGGTCTCTGGCAGAAGACCCCGCTGCGGTAGCGGATGGTGTCCTCATGATCGTGGTGGACGAGGCGGGGCAAGCAGCGATGAGCACGGGCGCTTATGAGCCTCTGGCCGACGCATCGCTCGAAGATCTTGCCCTGCGCGCGCAGACGGCTCAAGTCGAAGCATTCGAGCTCGGCGTCGCCCCCGAGGTGCTGTGCACGGCGGAAGACGGCGGAATCACCATCGGGCTGTCGACGGATGTTCCGGCGGCGGGTGCGACGAGCTTGGTCGAACATCTTGCACAGACACGCGGCATCGCGCTCAAGCGCGATCCGGCACTGCCGTTCCGTGCGGTATCCGGCCTCGTGGGCGGTGAGGCGTTCCTTGTGTCCGACGAGTACGGCATCGTTGCTGTAACGAATGCGGGGTGCGCACAGGAAGATGCGGGTACCGTCGCGTTCCTTTCAGCTGCCTTTGAAAAGCTCTACGATGCTGTCCGCTAGGTAGCCCCCGTTGATTCATATCGGGTAAAGGAGCCACGCATGTCCCTCATCTATGTAGTCGAAGACGATGCTGCGATTCGCGGCGAGCTCGTGCAGGCGCTCGAGCGCAACGGGTTCGAAGCTGTGTGGTGCGAGGCGTTCGATCACGTGGTCGAGGACGTACAGGAGCGCCATCCCGACCTCGTGCTGCTCGATCTCACGCTACCGGGCACCGACGGCCAGTTCCTCTGCCGTGAGCTGCGAGCCGCCTCCGAGGTGCCCATCATCGTGCTTACCTCGCGCGTGACCGAGATCGACGAGGTCATGAGCATGACCATGGGCGCCGACGACTTCATCCCCAAGCCGTATAGCACGCGGGTGCTCGTGGCACGCATTCAGGCGCTGCTGCGACGCGCGGCAGGGGGAGCAGAGCGCACTGTGCTGGAACACAAGGGTGTGACACTCGATGTATCGCGCTCCGTCGCGCAGGCGGCGGGAGGCCAGATCGAGCTTACGAAGAACGAGATGCGCATCTTAAGCCTGCTCATGGCGCATGCGGGGACGATCGTCTCGCGCGAGGAGATCATGCGCGACCTGTGGGATTCCGATGCATTCGTGGACGACAACACACTCACCGTGAACATCAACCGCCTGCGCGCGACGCTCGCGAAGATCGGGGTGAGCGATTACCTCACCACGCATCGCGGGCGCGGATACTCGGTCTAGGAGGGGTTCATGAAGTTCGTCTCCTTCGTGCTCTCGCACGCCTCAACGTGCTTCATACTTGCCATCGTGGTGTTAATCTCGTCTTTCGTGCTGTTCGTAGCCGGCGTGTCGGTGAACATCATCGTGTTCACGGCGATTATCGAGGTGCTCGGCACGCTGGCAGCACTTGCGATCGATTGGACGCGCAAGAAGCGTTTCTTCGGGGATTTGGAGGCGTGTACGAGCGAGGTCGATCACCCGCTGTGGATGACGGAGATGGTCGAGCGGCCGGAGTATCTCGAGGGTGCGATCATCTACGACGCGCTGGGTGCGATCGCGCACGCGGCAAACGACGATGTCGCCGAATACCGTCGTCAGGTTGCCGATTACCGCGAGTATATCGAGACGTGGGTTCACGAAGCGAAGTCCCCGCTCGCTGCAGCGCATCTCATGGTCGACAACCTGCGGGCAGAACCTCTTGCCGACGCAGCCGCCGAGAAGGTCGAGTCGATCGATGAAGAGCTCAAGCGCGTGAAGGGCTACATCGATCAGGTGCTGTTCTATGCCCGTTCGGAGGCGTTCGACCGCGATTACCTCATTCGCGCGTATTCGCTCGCAGACCTGGTGGCGGCCGCGTTGCGCGCGAACGCCTCCACGCTTATCGGAGCGCACGTCGCGCCCGTGCTCGGCGATCTCGATCTCGAGGTGTTCACCGATGAGAAGTGGGTCGAATTCATTCTGGGGCAGATTATCCAGAACTCAGTGAAGTATGCCCGTTCCGAGGAGCCACGCATCGAGTTTTCGGCGAGGCTCGTGGATGTGGGGAGCGCCGATGAGCGCGCGGAGCTCACCGTGAGCGACAACGGCTGCGGCGTGAGTGCCGCCGACCTGCCGCGCGTGTTCGACAAGGGCTTCACCGGGGACAACGGTCGCACTGGCAAGCGCTCGACGGGTATCGGCCTGTATTTGGTGAAGCGCCTCTGCGACAAGATGGGTGTGGGCGTTGCCGCATCCTCGCAACCGGGCGAGGGCTTCGTGATCACCCTCACCTTCTCCCGCAACAAGTTCCGGTTCGTCGACCGGGGGGGGGCACTCCTCTGAGGTGACCCAATAAGGGACAGGTGCATTTTGGGACATCCCGCACGCGGCGAGCGAAGCGATGCCGCCCAACCCCGCATCCGACCCTTTGAGTGGGCGAATCGCGGCAACCCGAGGTACCCCCCTCGCCCCCTCCGCCCGCTCGTGCAAGTAGGTAAGCGCAGGGCTGAGGGCATTCCCGTCGTACGAGTTCCGCACGCAAAGGAGGCGCCAGTGGCGCCTCCGTCTTGCGCAGAACTGTTTGAAGTACGACGGGAATGCCCTCAGCCCGGATGGAGCGACCCTACTTCACAACTAATATGTCGCAGTCCGTGCTGCGCAGCAGGAACGTGGAGATCGACCCGAGCAGCGCATACTTAATGGAAGAGAGCCCGCGAGCTCCGCACATCACCAGATCGGGCTGAATGACATCGAGCATCTCATCCTTGAGCGTCTCACGGATGCGGCCGGCGCGGATGATGATCTCCACATCGGCGATGTCGGGGTTCGCCTTGGCCTCTTCGACCGCTGGGGCGATGGAGTCGCGGAACGCCGTCTCGAGCCCGTTGATGAGGTCGACGGGGTACGCACCGGCGGATTCGAGCGCCGTCGAGTCGATGACGTGCCCGATGTAGAGCTTCGCCCCGTTGTTCGCGGCGACCTTGATGGCGCGCGCAAGCACAAAGTCCTGCTGATCGGTGCCGTCGAGCGCAACGAATACCTTGGAATAACCCTCTTGAATCATCGTATGCCTCCTTGCGTTGGATGCAACTGTGGTGGGCGCTAACCGTGCGGAACGCCCTTGGTTGCGTCGGTTATACCCCGTTGTGCACGAAGAGGTTGAAGTATTCTGTGAACGATACGGCTTTCTCCGTGTGCGTACGTTTTTCTGGCCGATAATGGCATCTGCAAAACGTACAGGGAGGCGCCATGGATTTCATCGAGCTGCTCAAATCGGCGTTCCTCGGCCTCGTCGAGGGCATCACCGAGTGGCTACCTATCTCCTCGACCGGCCATATGATCCTCGTTGACGAGTTCATCAGTCTGAACGTCACGCGTGAGTTCTGGAACATGTTCCAGGTTGTGATCCAGCTCGGCGCGATCCTCGCGGTGTGCGTGTACTTCTTCCACCAACTCAATCCGTTCTCGCCGCGCAAGGACGCCGAGGAGCGCCGCGGAACCTGGGTGCTTTGGGGCAAGATCGTAGTCGCATGCATTCCGGCGGCGATCATTGGCATCCTCTTCGACGACTTCATGGAGGAGCATCTCTACAATGCTACGGTGGTTGCTCTGGCGCTCATCGTGTATGGCGTGGCGTTCATCGTGATTGAGCGGTGGCGTGCGCATCGGTTTGAAGCGCGCGTAGCTGCCGAGGGTCTTCAGGCCGGGAGCCGTCCCGCAGGCGCTCATTTCGCCCGCCCCGCTGAAGACGTCGAACCCACAGAAGGTGGCGACTTCGGCTCCATCACGCGGCTCGAGGATCTGCCGTGGTCCACGGCGTTCGGCATCGGCGTGTTCCAGGTGCTCTCGCTCATTCCGGGCACCTCGCGCTCGGGTTCCACGATCATCGGTGGCTTGCTGCTGGGTACGACGCGCTCTGTCGCAGCTGAGTTTACGTTCTTCTTGGCGATTCCCGTCATGTTCGGTGCGAGCGCGCTCAAGCTCGCGAAGTACGTATTCCTCGACGGCGGCACCTTCGGCATGAACGAGGTCTCCATCATGGTGGTGGGCTGCGTCGTGGCGTTCGCGGTCTCGCTCGCCGCCATCAAGTGGCTCATGGGCTTCGTGCGTCGTCACACGTTCACGGTGTTCGGCGTCTATCGCATCGTGCTCGGCGTGCTGGTGCTGGGATACTTCTTCCTCATTGCATAACGGCCTCGTTGCATGCCGCGCTACGACGACATGAGTGCAGCGAGGGCAGGTTGGTTTCCACTGGTTTGCTGTGCCGCATCGCGGCAGCATGCTTCCAGCTATAGGACTACAATACATAGCATTGCATAGGTGAAGCGATTTATGCCAGATAAGGAGGCCGCTCTATGCATGCTAAGACGATCTGCAAGGTATTAGGCGGCGCTGCGGCACTTGCTGCCGGGTCTGCGCTTGGGGCGGTGGGAGCGGTCTGCGCTGTGCGCGCCGCGAAGATGAAGCCCTCGCGGCCAGATGGTGCGCCGCTTGGGGCAAATGGCTACCACGCTGGTGACGACGCGGTGGGGCGGTTCCAGGAGCTCCTGCGCATCCCCACTGTTTCGCGCGACGATCCGGCGCTGGTCGATCGCAGGCACTTCGCGCGCTGGGTTCCCACGCTCCGGCGTTTGTACCCGCTTACCTTCGCGGCGTGCGAACTCCACATGATCGATGAATTCGGCATTCTACTGCGCTGGCCGGGCGAGAACGCTGCGCTCGACCCCATTGTCATGATGGCGCATCACGATGTCGTGCCGGTCGAAGGGCAGGTGTGGGAGCACGATCCATTCGACGCGGAGATCGTCGACGGAGAGATCTGGGCACGCGGATCGCTCGATACGAAGTGCATCATCGGCGCGTTCTTCGAGGCTGCCGAACATCTCATCCGCTCCGGGTACACGCCGCCACGCGATGTGTGGTACTTCTCGTCGAATGCCGAGGAGACGAGCGGGCCTGCTGCGCGCGACGCCGTTGCCTGGCTGCGTGACCACGATATCCATCCGTACCTGGTGCTCGATGAGGGCGGTGCCGTTGCCGGCGATACCCCGCTCGGCGTGAAGGTGCCGGTTGCTATGGTAGGCGTCTCGGAGAAGGGGCATGTGGACCTTACCGTCACGGCGCACGCCGACGGTGGCCACGCCTCCACTCCCACGGATATCGACGCCCCGCGGCTGCTCGCCCGTGTGTGCGAGCACATCGCTGCGCATCCAGGCATACCATGTTTTACGGAGGCGCTCGACGCCACGCTTGCCGAGCTGGCGAGTCGCAGCAGCCTGCTCTACCGTCTGGTGTTCTCGAACCTATGGCTCACCCGTCCGGTGGTCGCGAAGATCATGGCCGCCGACGGCGAGACGGCGGCGATGCTGCTCACCACGTACGCGCTCACGCAGCTCGAGGGTTCGAATGCGCACAACGTGTTGCCGCCGGTGGCGAGTGCGAACTTCAACGTGCGCGTCGCACCCTTCGAGACCGTTGCAGACGCCGTGCAGCGTGCCCGCGTCCTGGCGGCAGAGGAGTGCGTCGCGAGCGGCGTCTCGCCCGACCATGTGACAGTCGAGATCAACGACGCCGTGCCCTATACCGAGCCGGCGCCCATAAGCCCGTTCGAGAACGATGCCGCCTTCGATTACCTGCATCGTTGCGTCGCCGGCGTGTATCCCGAGGCAGGATTCGCTCCGTACGTGCAGAATTCCTGCACCGATTCACGTGAGTTCAACGAGATTTGCGAGCGCGTGTACCGTTTCTGCGGCTTCGAGTACTCGGGTGAGGCGCGCGGGCTCATCCATGCGGAAAACGAGCGCATCGGCGTCGACGTCTACAAGCGCGGCATCAAGTTCTACGTGGCGTTTTTGGCAAACCTCGACCAGCTCGCAGAGTAGGGAAATAGGTTGGTCGGGTGGGTTGGTTGGGGACGGGTTCATTCCAACCCATTTTGGGACCGCGAACGAACGTAACGTTCTCTAAAAATGGGTTGAAACGAACCCGTCCCCAACCAACCCACCCCATCCATTCCAAGCAGAAAGGAATGATATGGCTACCAGCAAACAGGCGGTGAAGGCGGCGAGCCGGCTCGATTACGCGAGCGTGGCGTTCGCGGCGCTGCCCTTCATGGGCATGATCAGCTTCTGGCAGGTATTCGACGGCATCGTGCCGCTCATGCTCACCGATACCTTCGGCCTGGATAACGCCACGACGGGTGTGGTCATGGCGCTCGACAACGTTTTCGGCCTGTTCCTGCTGCCGCTCTTCGGCATTTTGAGCGACCGTTGCGCGAGCAAGCTCGGGCGCCGTACGCCGTTCATCATGGCGGGCTCCGTGGTGGCTGCCATCGCGGTGCCGCTCATCGCCGTGGCGAACAACCTGCGCAGCTTCCCACTGCTCATCGCCATGATCTTGCTCACACTCGTGGCGATCTGCGCGTATCGCACCATGACCGTGGCCATCGTGGCCGATATCACACCGCGCCCTCTGCGTACCAAGGCGGATTCTATCGAGAAGATCGTGGGCTACGCGGGCACGGGTGTGATGCTCGTGGCGATCACACTGCTGGTTCCCGATGTCGAGCATCCAGATTACCTGCCGCTTTTCGGTCTTCAGGCAGCGTTCATCTTAGGCTCTGCGATTCTCTACTTCTGGCGCGTTCGCGAGCCTAAGCTTGTGGAGCGCATGCACGAGAAGAGCCTCGAGATGGGCATCGAAGAGGCGGAGATCGACACCGACGACTCGCCCGAGGCCGGCGGCAAGCAGCGCGTCGCCGACCCGTCGGTGCGCATGTCCATCATCATGATTCTCGCCGCGACGTTCTTCTATTACATGAGCTACAACGCGATGACGACGAACATCTCGCGCTATGCGGACGCATTCTTCGGCATGGCGGGTGGCAGCTACGCGATCATCAATATCGTGACCATCGCGGGCGGTTTGCTCTCGTATGTGCCCATCGCGAACCTTTCGCTCAAGTATGGGCGCAAGGCCATGGCCGTCATCACCTCTGCCGTGGTGGTCATCGGCTCGGCGATCATCTGGCTCGTGCCGGGCTTCAACCCGCTCTTCTACGTGGTGTTCCTGTTCATGGGCGCGGCGCTCGGCGGCGTCGATCTGTGCGTGTACCCCATGCTGCTCGAGCTCTGCGATTCGAACAGCGTCGGCCGCTACTCCGGCTATTACTACACCGTCTCCATGGCGGCGCAGGTGGTCACGCCCATCCTGTCCGGCATGGTGATGGACGCCGCTCCGACGATGCTCTTCGGCTACATCACGCTCATGGGCGCGTTCATGCTCGTCACGGTGCTCGCCGCCAAGCATGGCGACACGATCCTCATCGACGAGGTGGCTCGCCGTGAGGAGGCGTATAAGCAAAAATAGCCGTCGCGAGCCTGGTTGCCGACGCACATCGCCTGAATCGCGTGCGTGCCGAGGTTCTTGCGCGTCAAGATTTCTTGTGTGCAAAAAATTGGAGAAACCGTCACGAAGGAGGTGTTGAAAGCCTCTTCGTGACGGTTTCGGCATTTTTTAGCACGTAAAGCTTGCGGGCGGGTGGAAGTTCGGTGCGCAAGCGGCGGCGCTATGCTTCTAGCGGATGGTGGCAGGCGCAGAATCGGCCCTCGCCGAAATCGCGCATCGCGGGTTTCTGCGTGCGGCACAGCTCGTCGGCGTACGGGCAGCGCGTGCAGAAGCGGCAGCCCGCAGGCGGGTTGATAGGCGAGGGAATCTCGCCCTCGAGCAGCTGGCGCTTGCGATCCGCCTGCGACGGGTCCGGGATGGGCACGGAGTCGATGAGGAGCTTCGTGTAGGGATGGAGCGGCCGGGTGTAGGCGTCCGGCGTCGGGCATACCTCGCAGAGCTGGCCCAGGAACATGACGCAGATGCGCGTGGAGATGTAGCGCACTACGGCGAGGTCGTGTGAGATGAACAGGAACGAGATGCTCGTCTCGCGCTGAAGCTTGCGCAGGAGGTTCAGGATCTGCGCCTGGATGGACACGTCGAGGGCGGAGACGGGCTCGTCGCACACGATGACCTCGGGGTTCGGCGCCAAAGCACGTGCGATGCCCACGCGCTGGCGCTGGCCGCCGGAGAGCTGGTGCGGGTAGCGCTCGTAGAACTCCGAGCCCAGGCCGACGCGCTCCATGAGGGCGAGGACGCGCTCGCGCTGCTCGGCCTTGGAGACGCCGGCGGCGCGGAGCGGCTCGGCGATGATTTCGCCCAGGGTGAGATGCGGGTCGAGCGACGAGAACGGGTCTTGGAACACGATCTGCATCTTTTTGCGCGCCTCGCGCAGCGCCTTGCCCTTGAGGTGCGTAATGTCCTTGCCGTCGAGCTCGACGGTGCCGGAGGTGGGGTCGATGAGGCGCACGGCCATGCGGCCGAGCGTGGACTTGCCGCAGCCGGACTCGCCCACGAGGGCGAGCGTCTCGCCGCGGGCGATGGAGAACGACACGTCGTCGACGGCCTTCACCACGCCGGCGTTCGTCTTGAAGTGCTTGGTGAGGTGCTCGGCGCGCAGCACGGGCGTCTCCTGCACGCTCGCGGACGCCTCGGTAATCGGCTCGGCGTCGCCCGTGGGCGCATCGGTGGGCACAGAAGTTTTAATCTCATCGGTGGTTGCCATTTAGAGCACCTCCTGGGGCTTGAAGCAGCGAACGAGGTGGCCGTTCCCGGCGTCGGTGAGCTCGGGTGCCTGCGTGCGGCAGCGCTCGTCGGCGAACGGGCAACGGGTGCAGAAGCGGCAGCCCGCGGGGAAGTGGCCGAGCGCGGGCACCGTGCCGGGGATGGTATGCAGGTCGTGCTCCATGTCGCCGTTCACGCGCGGGATGGCGTCCATGAGGCCGGTCGTGTAGGGATGGAGCGGGTGGTTGAAGATCTCTTCTTTCGTGGCATGATCCACGATCTGGCCGGCGTACATGACGTTCACCTCGTCGCAGATGTCCGCCACGACACCGAGGTTGTGGGTGATGATGAGGATCGACATGCCGCTCTCGCGCTGCAGGCGCTTCATGAGCTCGAGGATCTGCGCCTCGACCGTCACGTCGAGCGCGGTGGTAGGCTCGTCGGCGATGAGCAGGTCCGGGTTGCAGATCATGCCCATGGCGATGCAGATGCGCTGGCGCAGGCCGCCGGAGAGCTGGTGCGGGTAGGACTTGTAGCGGCGCTCGGCCTCGGGGATGCCCACCTCGCGGAACATCTGGATAACGCGCTCCTTGGCCTCGGCGCGCGAGACCTTCTCGTGCAAGAGGATCGCCTCGCGGACCTGCTTGCCCACGGAGATGGAAGGGTTGAGCGCCGTCATGGGCTCCTGGAAGATCATGGCGATGCGGTTGCCGCGGATGTCGCGCATCTGCTGCTCGGGCAGGGCGAGCAGGTCCTCGCCGTCGAACGTGATGCTGCCCTCGGCGACCGAGATGCCGGTGTCGAGGATGCGCATCACGGTGCGCGCCGTCATGGACTTGCCGCATCCGGATTCGCCCACCAGACCAACGGTCTTGCTGCGGGGCACGGTGAAGCTCACGCCGTCTACCGGGTAGGCGGGCTCGCCGCTCTTGAGCGTCAGGACGTCTCTCAGGCCGTCGATGACCAGCAGGTTCTCGTCTGCCATTGCTTCTCCTCCTCGTGATTGCCCGGTGCCTGGGCACCTACGCATCATGTGGTCGGTATCGGTTCATGCCGCCCGGCGTTAGCCCACATCTGCCTGCGGCGCCGTGGCGCGTCGAGCGGCATGAAGCGATACGGTGGGCGCCCCGAAGGGCGCGGGCTCGCGCAGAACCCGCGCCCCCAGAGCACGCGGCTCGCTTACTTGGTGAGCTTGCCGAGGTAGTACACGTAGGTACCGGCCGAAGAGGGCAGGTAGCCCTCGATGCCCTTCGTGTACACGTCGTAGTTCACGGTGTCGTACAGCGGCACGATTGGGCACTCGACCTGCATGTCGTTCAGGATCTCGACCACGAGGTCGTGGCGCTCCACGACGCTCGGGATGGCGTTCATCTCGGCGATCTTGGCCTTGAGCTCATCGGAGATGGGGTAGTAGTACACCGAGGTGTCGCCGAGCAGCAGCTGGATGAAGCTGTCCGTGGCGAGCATGTCGGTGCCGAGCGCGTTGATGAACATCTGGAGCGTCTGGTCCATGAGCTTGGAGGACCAGGTGTTGACGTCGACGCTCTCGACCTCGACGTTGATGCCGATGGCGGCGAGGTCCTGCTGGATGCACTGGGCGCACTGCGCGCCGGCCTCGTCGCTCGCGGTGATGGTGTAGGTCTGGGAGAGGTCGGTCGAGGACTTAGCGAGCTCTTCCTTGGCGAGCTCGGGATCGTAGGCTTCGAAGGTCACGACGCCGTCGTAGTCCTCGCCGAGGAGTTTCTTGGCGAAGAACTGCGTCGCGGGCGTGGCAGCGCCGCCCGTCACGACGTCGACGATGTTCTGCGTGTTGATGGCGTGGAAGATGGCACTGCGGAAGGCCTGGTCGCCCACGAGTACGCCGAGCATCTGCTGGCCCCACGCCTCGAACTCGACGACGTTGAGGTTCGCGTCCTCGCGCGCGGTCTCGACGGCGGTCTCGGCCATCATGGAGACGCAGTTCACCTCGCCGTTCTGGAGGGCGACGAGCGAGGTCGAGGAGTCCACGGGCGCCTGGACGACGACCGTCTTGAAGGCGGGCGCGCCGCCCCAGTAGTCCTCGTTGGCCTTGAGGGTGACGGTGCGGGCCTCGTCGACGGACTCGAAGGTGTAGGCGCCGGAGCCGACGGGCGGCTGGGCGGCGTAGTCGTTCGCCTCAGGGTCATAGGAGCCGTTGGGGATGACGTAGATGGTCTCGGCGAGGATGTTCATCCACGAGGTGTCGTCGCGCACGACGCCGATCTCGACGGTCTTGTCGTCGACCTTGGTGATGCCGGAGATGTAGTTGGACATGTAGGGGCCCTGCGAGGGGTCGGCGCTGAGCATTTCCCAGCTGTAGACGACGTCGTCGGCCGTGACGGGAGCGCCGTCGGAGAAGCTCGCGTCGCGGAGCGTGGCGGTGACGACGTTGCCGTTCTGCTCGCAGGTGTCGACGAGCATGGGCTGCACGTTGCCCTCGCCATCGAACATGAACAGGTTGTCGAAGACGGAGTGCATGGTGACCTTGTCGACACCCGTGCCCATGATGGGGTCGAACGAGTCGTTGCTCGCGACCGAGATCATCGTGAACGTGTCGGTGAGCGCGATGCCGCCCGCGGCGTCACCCGATCCGCTGCCAGCGTTGCCGCCGCAACCGGCAAGGCCGCCCACGCCCAACATGGCGAGGATCGCGGCCGAGCCGCCCACGAACTGCCTGCGCGAGACCTGTGGAGTGCTCATGATCCTGTTCCTTCCTTCCTGGGACGTCCGTCCCATATCTTCTGGGGTGCGAGCACACCCCGGTGTACCGTAGATACCCCGCCGGCCGCGATGCCTGCGGGGGCCGGCGGCTACTTCTGCTCGTTCGTGAAGTCGCCGAGGTAGTACGCGTACGTCGCGCTCGAGGACGGCAGGACGCCGCCGAGCCCCTTGGTGTACACGTCGAAGTTGTTCTTGTCGTAGAGCGGCACGATGGGTGCCTCTTCCACCATGTCCTCCATGATCTCGATGACGAGCTCGCGGCGGTCGGCGATGCTCGGGATGGCGAGCATGTCGGCGACCTTCTGACGCAGCTCGTCGGAGACGGGGAAGTAATAGAACGACCCCTCCGCGAGGAAGAGCTCCTCGAAGCTGTCGGGCGTGAGCATGTCGGTGCCGAACGCGCTCACGAACATCTGGGCGGTCTTGTCGATGAGCGCCTGCGAGAACGTGTTCATGTCGACGGCCGCCACCTCAGTGGTGATGCCGATCTGCGCGAGGTCCTCCTGGATGCACTGGGCGACGTCGGCCGCGTCGGGCGTGGTGATGGTGAACGTCTGCGTAAGGTCCATCTCGGTCTGGGCGATGTACTCCTTGGCAAGGTCGAGGTCGTACCCGGTGAACTCGACGCAGCCGGCGAGGTCGCCCATGACCTTCTTCGCGAACATGTCCTGCGCGGGCTCGCCCTCGCCCTCGTTGCAGATGTCGAGGATGCGCTGGCGGTCGATGGCGTGGAAGATGGCCTGGCGGAACGGCTGGTCGCCCACGCAGATGCCGAGCAGCTGCTGCGACCAGGAGGCGAAGGTGCTCACCTCGAGGTTCGGGTCCTCGCGCGCGGTGGACACCGCGGTGAGCGCGATCTGCGTCACGAGGTTCGCCTCGCCGTTCTGGAGCGCCACGAGCGCCGTGGAGCTATCCACGGGCGCCTGGACGTGCACGGTCTTGAACTCGGGCGCGCCGCCCCAGTAGTCCTCGTTGGCGGCGAGGGTGACGGTGCGCGCCTCGTCGACGGACTCGAGCGTGTAGGCGCCGGAACCCGTGGGAGCAGAGGAGGAGTAGTCGTCCTCCGCGTCGTACGTCGCGGCCTCCATGATGTAGAGGTATTCGGTGATGACGTTCTTCCACAGCTCGTCGTCGCGCAGGGAATGCACGAGGACGGTCGTGTCGTCCACCTTCTCGATGCCGGAGATGTACGTGCGGATGTAGGGGCCATTCACCGGGTCGTTCTCGTAGACGTCGAACGAGAACACGACGTCGTCGGCCGTGACGGGGTTGCCGTCGGTGAAGGCGACGTCGTCGCGGATCTTGATGGTGACGTCGAAGCCGTCCTGCTCGTAGCTCTCGGCCAGCATGGGCTGCATGTTGCCGTCGGCGTCGAACTGGAAGAGCGAGTCAAAGAGCGCGTGGAGCACGACCTTGTCGAAGCCTGCGGAGGCGTTCACCGGGGTGAAGGTCGCGTTGGTAATCATCGAGATGATGGTGAGCTCGTCGCCGAGCTCGATGCCGTAGGCGCCCGCAGAGCCGGCCGAGCCGCTGCCGCCGCCGTTGCCGCCGCAGCCGGCGAGCCCGCCCACGCCCATGAGGGCGAGGACCGCGGACGCACCGCCCACGAACTGCCTGCGCGAGACCTGTGGAGTTACCATATGTTCGTTCCTTTCCAAGAAGTGCCGCCCTGCCCGCGCGCGGCGCGCGCGACGTGCGGGCGTTGCCTGCGTCTATCGGCTATGCGGATCGAGCGAATCGGTGAGGCCGTCGCCCAGGAGGTTGAAGCACAGCGAGGTGATAAGCACCGCGATGCCGGGGAACACGATGAGATACGGCGCGGTGCGGATGAGCGGCAGCGCGTCGTTGATCATGGCGCCCCACTCGGGCGTGGGCGGCTGGATGCCCATGCCGAGGAAGCTCATGCTCGAGGCCGAGATGATGGAGCCCGAGATGTTCATGAGCACGTTCACGAGGATGGGGCCGAATGCGTTCGGCAGCACGTGGCGCCAGATGATCTGCGGCGTGGTGACGCCCGCGGCGCGCGCGGCCTCGACGTATTCATTCTGCACGACGCCGATGACGATGGAGCGCACGATGCGCGCCGTGCCCGGCACGCTCGTCACCACGAGGGCGATGATGATGCCGTGCATGCCGCGGCCGATGACCGCCACGAGGGCGAGCATGAGCAGAAGCGACGGGATGCACACGAGCGAGTCCATGATGCGCATGACCACGATGTCGAACGTGCCGCCCAGGTAGGCGCAGGCAGAGCCGATGGCCGTGCCGATGACGAGCGAGAGCGCCGCCGTGGTGAGGCCGAAGAACAGCGAGTAGCGCGCGCCGTAGATGGTGCGGGCGAACACGTCGCGTCCGAAGGAGTCCGTGCCGAACCAGTGCTCCGCCGAGGGCGGCTGCAGGCGTGCCGAGGCGGTGATGGCCGTGATCTGCTCCTCGCTGAAGATGAAGCCGGAGACGACGGCAGCGATGAGGATGAGAACGAGCACCACGAGCGCCACGACGGAGATCTTATGCCGCATGAACGCGTTGACGACGTCGCGGGTCTGGCTGCCGCCCGTTTCGACGGCGGCCTTCACGAGCTTCTCCTCGCGCTTCTTGGATCGTTTCGTAACCATGCGTCATCACGCCTTTTCAATGCTGTCGCGGAACTTGGGGTTGAGCAGGGCGTTCACCAAGTCGAGCACGAGCATGATGAGCATGTAGGTGAACGAGAGGAAGAGCGTCGCGCCCAGCACGATGGGCGTGTCCTTCATGTTGATGGCGTTCAGGATGGCGCTGCCGAAGCCCGGCAGGCCGAAGACCTGCTCGGCGATGATGGCTCCACCGAGAAGCCCTGCGAAGCTCATGCCGAGGTTCGTGAGCACGGGCATCATGGCGTTGCGGATGACGTGGATGAACACGATGCGATTCTCGCCCGCGCCCTTCGCCCGCGCCGTGCGCACGTAGTCCTGGTTGAACTCGTCGAGCATGGTGATGCGCACCATGCGCGCCACGTAGGCCGCGCTCGGCAGGGCGAGCGTGGCGACGGGCAGCACGAGGTGGCGCCGATGCCGTGCGAGGGGAGGATGCCCAGCTGCAGGGAGAAGAGCAGCATGAACATGAGACCGAGCCAGAAGCTCGGGATGGAGGCGAAGAGGAGCGCCACCGTGGTGGTGCCCACGTCGACCGCCGTGCCCTTTTTCAGGGCCGCGAGCACGCCGATGGGGATGCCGAGCGCCGCGGAGAAGAGCACCGCGAGGAAGGCCACCGTGAGCGTGGTGGGGAACTTGGGGATGAGGATGTTCGCCACCGAGTTGTGCTGGGTGTACGACTCGCCGAAGTCACCCTGGAGGGCGCCGGCCATGTAGTCGATATAGCGCTCGGGCAGCGGGCGGTCGTAGCCAACGGAGTGGTTGAACGCCTCGATCTGCTCGGGCGTGGCGTTCACGCCGAGCGCCGCCTGTCCGGGCGTGCCGGGTGAGAGCGACAGCACCACGAAGGTGAGCACCGACACGATGAACACCGACGGGATGATGAACAGGATGCGCTTGATCATGTATTTCAGCATGAGCCGATTCCTTCCAGGTGCTCCTCCAGGAAGAGGTGCATCTCGGCGATGGTGTGCCAGAACTCATCCGGCGTGCCGCCGCGGTTGTGGCTGCCGTGCGCCAGCACGCGCAGCAGGATGGGCGCGTCCCCGGTCGTCGCGGCCTGCATGCGGGCGGCGAATTTCTTGCCGTGGTAGGGCGGGACGTTGTTGTCGCACTCGCCCGTCTGGATGTAGGTGGGCGGGTAGGCGACCTCGCGCACATTGAAGTAGGGGGAGTACGAGAGCAGGTACTCGAACATCTCCTTCGAGGCGCGCGGGTCGCCGTACTCGGTGATGTACATGGGCCCGCGGTCGTCGTCGGCGACGTGGATCATGTCGGTCTGGGGCACGGAGTCGATCACGCAGCCCCACAGGTCCGGGCGCATGGTCACGAGCGCGCTCATGAGCAGGCCGCCGTTCGAGCAGCCCACGATGCCGATGTTGCCGGCGCGCGTCCAGCCGTCCTCGATGAGCTGCTCGGTGACGCCGATGAAGTCCTCGTAGCAGTGGCGCTTGGAGTCGAGCATGCCGGCCTCGTGCCACGCCGGGCCGTACTCGCTGCCGCCGCGCAGGTTGAGCTGGACGTACACGCCGCCGGCCTCCACCCAGCGCGGGACCTCGGTCATCGAGACGAGCTCGGTGTACCAGGGCAGGGTTGGGCTGTTGTAGCCGCCGTAGGCGTACATGAGCGCGGGCGCGGTGCCGTCGGGCTTCGCGTCGCGGGCGCGCACGAGTTGGTAGGGGATGAGCGTGCCGTCGCCCGTGGAGGGGGCGAAGTGCTGCTCCACCACGATGTCGGGATGGGTGGCGTCGCTCGTGGCGTAGACCTTCTCGAAGCGCTCGCCGTCGAAGGCCAGGATGCACGGGGGCATGGTGAAGCTCTGGAACGAGAGGAAGGCGCGGGCGTCGTCCTTGCCGGCCACGCTAAGCTCACCCATGGGGTCGGGCAGCTCGATGGCCTCGCCCGTGGCGACGTCGATGAGGCGGGCGCTCACGTCCTCGAGGGCGAGCGCGTAGAGCTTGCCCGCGCACGAGAAGCCGCCCGTGAGGAAGAAGCGATCCTGCGGGGCGAGCACGGTGCGCCGGGTCCCGTCGTTCGCGACGGCGACGACCTCGCCGTGGTCGTTCGCGCTCGTGGAGACGAAGCAATGGCCGTCGGCCGTGGTGTCGATGTACTGCCACGCCTCGGGCGCCTCGGAGAGGCGGTGCACCGCGCCGGTGGCGGTGTCGCAGGCGTACCACAGCGCGCGGGAGTAGTCGCCCGCCGCGCCGAAGAGCGCCCAGCGGCCGTCGCCGGACATCTCGACGTAGGCGATGATGTAGTTCTCGTCCGGGGCGAAGAGTGTCTCCTCGATGCCCGTCGCGGGGTCGTAGCAGCGCCAGGAGCTGCGGCACTCGTGCGTCTCGAGGCTCGACTCGGTGAGCGCGTAGTAGATCTTGCCCGTCGCGCGCGACCACGCGATGGAGAACGTGCCGTCGGCCTTGAAGACGGGCTCCTCGCGCTCGAGGTCGTAGACGACCACGGACGGGCGCGCCGCGCCCATGTGCTGGGCGAAGAGGCCGATGATGTCGGTGCGGCCGGGCGCGGGCAGCGCGCGGAAGAGCTCGAGGTCGCCGAGGCCGGGCAGGTCCTTCAGGGTGCCCGCCTCGTTGAAGTCGGCGTCGAGGACCGCGATGTCGTAGCCGCCGCCGTCGGTGGAGCGCGAGGTCACGTAGCCCGCTCCGAGGGGCTCGACCGTCATGTAGTTCTCGGGCAGCTGCGTCGCCTTGAGCTGGGCGATCTTCTCGTCGACGCCGCGGTCGGCGAAGTAGGCGTCCGTGTAGGCGTTCTCGCGCGCCACGAAGTCGCGCACCTCGGGGTCGTCCTTGTCGCGCAGCCAGGTGTAGGGGTCGGGGAGCTCGATGCCGTGCCAGTTCTCAACCACGTCGACCGTCTTGCACTCAGGGTAGTTCCTCATGCTAGGCCTCCTCGGAAAAGACCGTCGCGCCGTCGATGATGACGCGCTTGAGCACGGCGTCCGTGGCCTCGGAGGGCAGCGCGGTCCAGATGCAGAGGTCGGCGTCCTTGCCCACCTCGAGCGTGCCCACGCGGTCCTCGACGCCGATGATGCGCGCGGCGTTCGACGTGACCATGGCGAGCGCGCGCACCGGGTCCATGCCCCAGCGGACGGCTTCGCCCATCTCGAAGATGAGCTGGTTCTTCACGGTGATGGGGCCGTCGGTCATGACGGCCACGGGGATGCCGCGCTCGTCCAGGCCGGCGCAGCACTCGGGGTCGAGCTTGCCGCCCTCGCCCGGGAAGAGGGGCTCGGCGGTGGGCCCGAAGATGACGCCGCGCACGTGCGGGTCGGAGAGCGTGTCGTAGAAGTCGCTCGCGCCCTGGGCGTGGTCGATGGTGACCTCGATGTCGAAGTCGCGGGCGATCTCGACCACCTGGGTCATGTCGTGCATGTAGGTGTGGACCTTGAGCGGGATCTCCTTCTTGAGGACGGGGATGCCGTGCTCGAGGCCGAGGTCGAACTCGGGCGCCTGCTTCTCGGGATCGGCTGCCGCCTCCTCCTTCCGGCGCAGGTAGTCCTGGACGTCACGCAGGTAGGAACGGAGCAGGTAGATGATGCTCATGCGGGTCATGGGGCTCTTGGTCTGCTTGGAGTACACGCCCTTGGGGTTGATGCCCGTGGCGGCCTTGAGCACGGCGGGGTGCTTGATGAGGCGGTCGTCGCCCGCGCTCTTGAGCACGATGCCCCAGCCGCCGATGACGTTGCCGGAGCCCGGCACGAGACAGCTCGTGGTGATGCCCTGCTCGAGGTTCCTCTCGAAAAACTCGCTCGTGGGGTCGATGCCGTAGAGGGCGTCGAGCTCGGGCGTGCGGGGCGTCGTGAGCTCGTTCAGATCCTGCTGCTCGCCGTGGCCGCCGAAGCCGCCCACGTGGCTGTGCGCGTCCACGAAGCCGGGCGTCACGACCATGCCGGCGGCGTCGATGACCTCGGCGCCGGGGATATCGATCGTCTCGGCGATCGCGGCGATCTTGCCGCCGTCGATGGCGATGTCGGCGCGCGTCACGCCCGTCTCGGCCATGGTGTAGAGGGTGGCTCCCTTGATCACATGCATGTCTTCTCGTCCCCTTCCGCGTAGACGACCTCGCCGGCCTGGAAGGTGCGCACCGCATGCGCATCGTAGGTCTTGAGGGGGTTCGCGCTCCATACGCACACGTCGGCGCGCATGCCGGGCGCGATGGCGCCGATGGTGTCCCCGACGCCCAGGATCTTCGCCGGGGCGGAGGTGATGGCGGTGAGCACGCGCTCCTCGTCGTGGAGCTCCTTCATGAGCTCGGCCGCGTTCCAGATGAGGTCCTCGCGCGCGCCGAGGGTGTTGGAGTACTCGCCGGCGAGCGCCACGTCGACGCCCTTGTCCATGAGCTTGGCGACGGCCTTCCACGAGAAGGGCGCGGGGGCGCCGGCCTCGTCGAGCGGGGAGCTCGGGTTGCGCACGATGAGCGACACGCCGCGCTCGACCATCCAGTCCTCGTCGCCCGTGAGGCCCGAGCCGTTCATGACGACGAACCGCACCTTGGGATACTTTGCGAGGATGTCGCGGACGTGCGCGATGGCGACGCCGCTGTCGCACGAGACGATGAGCGGCATCTCGCCCTCGACCACGGGCTTGAGCGCCGCGAGCTTGTCGTTCGGCTTCTCCTCGGGCTTGGGATCGTAGGCCTCGGCCAGGCGGAGCTGCTCGTCGAAGTGGGTGAAGATCCACATGCGGGTCTGCGGGGCGGCGCCGCGCTTGCCGTAGGCGTCGCGCATGCTGCCCATGACGGAGGCCGCCATGGCGACGTTGCGCTTGATGAGGAGGTCGTAGGGGTTCACGCCCGTGAGGCCGACGACGGAGACGGTGCCGCCGAAGAGGTTGTTGTCCGTGGGGGCGACGCCCTGCGCCGTGAGGCCCCAGGCGCCGAACTGCTGCGTCGTGGCGGCGCGGCCGTTGAACGCGTAGAACGCCTCGAGCTCCGGCGTGATGGGATCGGAGAGCTCGTCGTTGTCCTGGGAGGACGGGCGGATCTCGGTCATGGAGCCGTTGACGCCCCAGTGGCCGATCGCCTGGACGAAGCCGGGCATGACCTCCATTCCGGCGGCGTCGAAGACCTCCTCGCCCTCGCAGGCCGTGAGATCCGGGGCGACCTCGGTGATCTTGCCGTCTTCGATGCGGACGCTCGCAGGGAACGCGCTGCCCCTGCCATCATGGACGGTGCCGTTTGCGATGAGCATGGACCCTCCTTTTTGATATATACGACCATGAAACTAAATCACTTTGACAAAGTGGCGCATAGTTTGTATACAGGGGTCACCCCGGTTCCAGAAACGAAACAATTGCTGGAGGCGCGTGCGCCCAGGGCGTGCGTGTATCGTTTAGAGTCCCGTATTCGCGCATCTGTATTCAATAACATGGCAATTTGCTTGAATAGCATTCTGCGTCCCGGATATGCCCGCATTCGTGCTCATCTTGCCTCCGGGTGGGCACTGGTTCCCATGCGGCGGTATGCGCGCCCTCGCCCCGCCGCGTCTCCCTGCGCGCCCTGCCCTCCTGTGCAGCGCCGCGCCCGACTCTCCCGTCCCGCGCCCCATCCCTAGCCGCTGCCGCCGGGGCGCCGTTCGGATAACCACGCCGGGTTCATATCCCTGTCCGGGCGGGCAGGTATACTAAGTGCGCTCAACCCGGAACGTTCGGAGGTCCGCTTCCATGCCCACGTACGCTGTAGACATCGATTCGCTCAACCCCGCGCAGCGGGAGGCCGTGCTCACCACCGAGGGGCCGCTTCTGGTACTCGCCGGCGCGGGTTCGGGCAAGACGCGCGTGCTCACCTACCGCATCGCGCACATCGTGGCCGATCTGGACGTCCGCCCGTGGCGCATCCTCGCCATCACCTTCACCAACAAGGCGGCGGCCGAGATGCGCGAGCGCCTGCAGGCGCTCCTGCCGGACGGCACGCGCGGCATGTGGGTGTGCACGTTCCACGCCATGTGCGTGCGCATGCTGCGCGAGGACGCCGACCTGCTGGGCTACACCGGGCAGTTCACCATCTATGACGACGACGATTCGCGCCGCATGGTGCGCGACATCATGCAGGCGCTCGGCATCGAGCAGAAGCAGTTCCCGCTCAACATGATCCGCTCGAAGATCAGTGCGGCGAAAAACGCCATGGTAGGGCCGGAGGAATTCAGCCGCATGGCGAACACGCCGCCCGAGCAGAAGGCTGCGCAGGTGTACCTCGAGCTCGAGCGGCGCTTGCGCGCGGCGAACGCTATGGACTTCGACGACCTTCTGGTGCGTGCGCTCGAGCTGCTGCGCACGCGCCCCGAGGTGCTCGAGAAGTATCAGGAGCGTTTCCGCTACATCAGCGTGGACGAGTACCAGGATACGAACCACGTGCAGTACGAGATCGCGAACCTCTTGGCCGCGAAGTATCAGAATCTCATGGTGGTGGGTGACGACGACCAGTCAATCTACAGCTGGCGCGGCGCGGACATCTCGAACATCCTCGATTTCGAGCAGGACTTCCCCCAGGCGCGCGTCGTGAAGCTCGAGCAGAACTACCGCTCCACGGGGCACATCCTCTCGGCAGCCAACGCCGTGGTGCGCCATAACTCGCAGCGCAAGGACAAGCGCCTGTTCACGGCGGAGGGCGACGGCGAGAAGATCCAGGCCTACCAGGCGAGTGACGAGCGCGACGAAGGCCGTTGGATCGCCGGCGAGATCGAGAAGCTGCACGCCGGCGGCATGAGCTACGACGACATCGCGGTGTTCTATCGCACGAATGCTCAGTCGCGCATCCTGGAAGATATGTTCTTGCGCGCGGGCGTGCCCTACAAGATCGTGGGCGGTACGCGCTTCTTCGATCGTGCGGAAATCCGCGACGTCATGGCCTACCTCAAGATGGTGGTGAACCCGGCTGACGAGATGAGCGTGAAGCGTGTCATCAACACGCCGCGTCGCGGCATCGGCTCGACCTCCATCGCCAAGATCGAGGCGCTCGCGCGGCAGAACCGCTGCAGCTTCTTCCAGGCGTGCGAGTTCGCGTGCGCCGAGACGAGCATGTTCAGCGCTAAGGTGCGTGCTGCGCTCGGCGATTTCGTGGCGCTCGTGCGCGAGGGCCGTCGCATGGACGGCGAGCTCCAGCGCGTGGTCGAGGCGATTGTGGAAAAGAGCGGCCTGGTGCAGGCGCTGCGTGCGGAAGGCACGATGGAGGCCGAGGGTCGCGTGGAGAACATTCAGGAATTCCTGGGCGTTGCCGCGGAATTTGAAGAGAGCCACGACGACATCGAGGGCACGCTCGAGAGCCTGGAAGAGCTCCGCGCCGCCGGCCTCGCCGACCTGACATTGGGCGACCCGCCAGAGGGGACGGGGGATATTGGCTGGGGCGCGGGGGACAACGTCCCGTTCCCCAGCGCAAACGCATCTGTGGACGGTCTGCCGGTGGGCGCGGCAATGGCTCCCGCGCCCCAGCCAATATCCCCCGTCCCCTCTGGCGGGTCGGCACCCGGTGAGATCGAGCGCACGTATGGCCCCTTGGCTTGCGCCGCGTTGCCGGCGCTGCTCGAGTGGCTTGCGCTCCGCAGCGACCTCGACGCACTTGCGGGGGAGAGTCGCGCCATCACCATGATGACCGTGCACTCCGCGAAGGGTTTGGAGTTCCCGGCGGTGTTCGTCGCCGGCCTCGAAGAGGGCATCTTCCCGCACGTCGCCGGCTTCAGCGATGATCCGGCCAAGCTCGAGGAGGAGCGCCGCCTCGCTTACGTCGCCATCACGCGCGCCCGCAAGCGCCTCTTCCTCACGTATGCTGCCACGCGCCGCACCTACGGCTCCACGCAAACGAACCCCCGCAGCCGCTTCGTGGGTGAGATTCCTGCCTCGGACATCGAGTTTTCTGGTGTCGGCTCTGCCGGCTTCGAGGGTACGGGCTGGGAGAAGCGCGGCGACCGACATGGCACGTTCGGATCCGGCAGAGGTTCAGATATGTACGGCGGCCGCGTGTTCGGCTCGTTCACGCGCTCGGCAGGCGGCGCACAGCGCCATCACGGCATCAGCCCCGATGCCGGCCTTAAGCCGGCGACCTTCGGCAGCGGCACGAGTCGCGTTGCTCGCGGTGCAGCTCCAGCGCCAAAGGTTGAGCAACGCAGGCCAGACGCCGCGCGCGCGGCCGAGGTCTTCGCGCCCGGCGACACCGTGAGCCACAAGACGTTCGGCCAGGGCACCGTCATCTCCGCCTCGGGCGACATGATCGAGGTCAAGTTCGAGAAGACCGGCCAGGTGAAGAAACTCATGAAGGGCTTTGCGCCTATCGTGAAGGTAGGGTAGCGAGCGCTGCGGAGTAATACGCGCTAGAATGGTTCCTCGCTTTCAATGCTGATAGGGATGGCAACGGGGGAATCATGGCACGCACAGTTATGGATGCGCGTGAAGAATCGCAGCGCTTGGCGCCGCGCCAGACGCTTTTTGTGGGCGTGACGCTCTTCTCGATGTTCTTCGGCGCGGGGAACCTTATCTTGCCTCCGCTGTTGGGTGTGCAGGCAGGAACGTCTGTGCTGCCGGCGTTCGGCGGCTTTCTCCTTACCGGTGTGGGGTTGCCGGTGCTCGGTATCGTAGCGGTTGCGCTCGCCGGCACCGTCCGCGAGCTCGTCGACCGCGTGCACCCTGTGTTCTCCCACATCTTCGTGGCAGCGGTGTATTTAGCGATCGGGCCGTGTCTTGCCATTCCCCGCACGTCATCCACGGCGTTCGAGATGCTGGCCCCGCTCTTGCCCGAAGGAACCCCGCTCGAGACGGTGCGCCTGGTGTTCTCCGTCGCGTTTTTCGCAGTTGCCTACCTGCTCGCCATGCACCCCGGCAGGCTCACGCGCTTTCTGGGCAAGATTACCGGTCCCGCGCTCATCCTGCTTATCGTCGCCGTAGTCGGTGCGGCACTTGCCTCGTTCGCAAGCGGGGGAGTCGCCGCCGCGCCCGCTCCCTCGGCGCCCTACGATGCCAATGCGCCCGTCCAGGGCTTCCTGACCGGATACCAGACGATGGACCTCCTTGCCTCCCTTACATTCGGCATCGTGATCGCCACGAACATCAACGCGCTCGGCGTGACCGAGCCCGGGCGCGTCATGCGTACGGTGTGCGTTGCAGGCGTTATCGCAGGTGTGCTGCTCGTTGCCGTGTACGGCGGCCTGTGTTTGGTGGGCGCGGAGCTTTCCGCCCCGCTCGCAGGCGCCTCGAACGGCGCGGTGGTCATCACGGCCTCCGCAACGCTGCACTTTGGCGCGGTGGGAACGGTGGTCGTCGCGGCGATCTTCCTGCTCGCATGCCTGAACGTGTGCACGGGGCTTATCAGCTGCTGCGGCACGTATTTCGCCGAAGAGCTGCCGCGCGTGCCCTACCGTGGGTGGGCAGCCGCCTTCGCCGTGGTTTCATGCATCATCTCGAACTTCGGGCTCGATGCGATTCTCGCGTTCTCGGTTCCGCTGCTCAACGCTCTATATCCCATGGCGATCTGCCTTGTCGCCATGGGCATGCTGCACCGCGCGTGTGACCGTGTGCCGCTCGTCTGGCTCTTCGTGATCGTATTCGTAGGCGTGGTGAGCGCTTGTTCCGCCGTGCGCGACGCATTCGCACCGGCGGTATGGTTGCCGTTCGACGCGTTGCCGCTCGCCGACATGGGCCTCGGCTGGATCGCCCCCGCACTCGTGGGCGCCGCTGTGGGCGTGGTGGCATCGAAGCTCTGCAGCGCAAAATGAACCCAGCGTGCCATGAACGGCCCACAGTAAAAAGACCCCCATCGACTTTTTTACATGGCTCGATGCCCCTCTCACCAAGAATCCTTTTCAGGCCATGTAAAAAAGACGCTGCGACAAAGTTACGGGGCGCATTTGTATGCGCTCACCGAAACGATGCCGGCGGCCACCGCGCGCCGTGCCACAATGGCAGATGGTTGAAATCTGCGTGCGCTGACGCATGGGCATGCGGCGCGCCCGATGGCTTCGTGAAAGGACGGCAACATGGCGGCGAACGACAAGCTTTTCATCGGTCTCGACGTGGGCGGCACCTCCGTTAAGATGGGGCTTTTTGACGAACAGGGCGAATTGGTGGGTCGCGGGAGCGTGCCCACGCCGCCGCTCATCGATTCCGACGGCTACGCCGCTGTGACGGGCGGCATCACGAACGTCCTCGCCGCCGCGAGCGCTCAGGTCGAAAACGTCTACGGCATCGGCCTCGCCATCCCGTGTCCCGTGCCAGCGGACGGCGTCATTCGCATGCAGGCGAACATCCAGATCAATGCGCCCGGTCTCGAGGCAGCGCTCAAGCGCCATTGCCCCAATGCGACGGTCAAGTTCGAAAACGACGCGAATG
Source organism: uncultured Enorma sp. (assembly GCA_905210055.1). GTDB lineage: Bacteria > Actinomycetota > Coriobacteriia > Coriobacteriales > Coriobacteriaceae > Enorma. Next base: position 73,927 of record CAJLVH010000001.1, read on the forward strand.
CCGCCGCCATGGGCGAGTTGTGGGCAGGCGCGGCGCGCGGCCGCACGAGCTGCGTGTTCGTGACGATTGGCACGGGCGTGGGCGGTGGCATCGTCGTCGACGGACACGTGGTCTCGGGTATCGCGGGCGCGGGCGGCGAGATCGGTCATCTCTGCATGAATCCAGACGAAGAGCGCACCTGCGGCTGCGGTGGCAAGGGCCATCTCGAGCAGTACGCGTCTGCAACTGGCATCGTGACGAGCTATCTCAATGAATGCGAGAAGCGCGGTAGCCAGCCCGTGGAGCTCGATGGCCCCTCGGACTCCCGTTCCGTGTTTGCGGCCGCGAAGGCGGGCGACGAGGCCGCGTGGGCAGCCATCGACATCATGTGCGACTACCTGGGTCGCGCGCTTTCCATGATCGCGAACGTGGTCGATCCTGAGGCGTTCGTGCTGGGTGGCGGCACCTCGAATTCGTCCAACCTGTTCATGGACCGGCTCGAGGCGAGTTATCGGCGTTATGCCATCACCGTCACCGCGGACAAACCCATCGAGATTGCCTCGCTCAGCAACGACGCCGGCATCTACGGCGCGGCGTACGTGGCGCTGCAGGCACAGGAGGATGCGCGCTAGAACCGCTCGGATGTCCCAAAAAGGGACAGGAGCGTTTTGGGACATCCGCCTGGGTTAGAGCTGGTCGAAGTAATCGGGGAAGGCGTCGGTCACGGCGCGATACTCGGAGAACATGAGGTGCGCGTGCGCGATGGCGAGGAAGTTCGCTTCCTCGGGGTCGCGATCCATGATTGCCTGGAGCATCTGGTGATGCTGGGTCATGATGTTGCTCCAGTCGAGACCCTTCACTTGCGTGCGAAGCCAGCGGAACCGCTGGAGGTGCGTGTTGTGGGCCTCGAGCGTCGTCCAGATGGTATGGCGGCCGGCGATGTTGAAGATCGCCTGGTGGAATTCGTTGTCGTATTCGAAGAACGCGCGGGCATCGTTCGCAGTGAGGGCTTTCTCCTGTGCAGCGATGATCTTCTCGAAGGTCGCCTTCCCCTCGTCGGTGAGTCGGGCGCAGCATTCCCTGATGACGCAGCTCTCGAGGTGTTCGCGCATGAAGCGTGCGTCTTCAGCGCGGTGCAGGTCGATGCGCGAGACGTACGTGCCGCTTTGCGGAATGGTGTAGACGAGGCCGAGCTCAGAGAGCCGCACGAGCGCCTCGCGCACCGGCGTGCGACCAAGAGCGAACTGTTCTTCCAGATCGCGAACCGAGAGCTTCTGCCCGGGCGTGAGGTCGCAGTAGATGATGTCTTGCCGCAGCTTGTGATAGGCGATATGGGAAAGCGGCTGGTAGCCTGAGTTCTCGGTCATGATATGCCTTTCGTGGTGCGGCCAGGCGCGAGAGGTGGCAATTCGCGACCCCATTTTAGCGCACTGTTATACCAGTTTGGTTTACCAAGCACATTCGGCGGCGCATTTCGGATGCGCGCGATGCAGGGCGCTCGGTGTCCGATCTGCGACGTAGACGGGGTTGCTTATTGCTCTTCTAGGTGCATGGTCGCGGAGGGACCGAGAACCCCGGAATACGACAAGTGATATATCAACTGATAATAGAACGCTACTCAGCGGTGAGAATCGACTGTCTACAAATGAATAATCAGGAAAAATGCTTGCGTGCGTTTGAGCGGGTTTCAATCTGATATATTAGACACTAGTTCGCTTTGGGGGAGACGATTCTCCATTTCGGCTGGTATCCAGCATCAACGTGGATGGTATCGAAGAGGCGCGTGTGCCGCGGCTTCGAACGATGGGAGTTGTTCGTATGGTTTCGCTGAAGCAATGGCAGCAGTCCCGTGATGAACTTGCGAATATGGGGGTGAAGCTCCCCGCATTCGACGTCGACGCCACCCGCGAGGCCGGCTTGAAGCAGCCACGTTGGATCCATTTCGGCGGCGGTAACCTCTACCGCGCCTTCCATGCCGAGATCGCCCAGGATGTCATGGATGCTGGCGAGCTCGATCGCGGCCTCGTGGTGGTCGAGACGTTCAGCCCCTTCACCATCGATGAGGTCTACGCGCCCTACGACCAGAACATCCTGCAGGTCATCATGCATGAGGATGGCACGCTCGACGAGCGCGTCCTTGCGAGCACCGCGGCATCGTTTTTCTGCAACACCAAGCGCCCAGAGCACTATGAGCAGGTCAAGGCCTACTTTGAGAGCGACGAGCTGCAGCTTGCCACCTTCACCATTACGGAGAAGGGCTATGCCCTCAAGAACGCTGCGGGTGAGTTTTTCGGCTACGTGGCCGACGAGATCGCGAACGGTCCTGCGGCAGCGGCGAGTACCATGGGCATCGTCGCGGCGCTCCTGCTTGCACGCTATAATGCCAGCGCTGCTCCTATTGCCCTCGTTTCGACCGATAACTTCTCGCAGAACGGCCGCCGCTTCCGCGACGCCGTCCTTGCCGTGGCCGAGGGCTGGCTCAAGGCTGGCCATGTTGAGCAGGGCTTCATCGACTATGTGAGCGACGAGGGCTGCGTGAGCTTCCCCTGGTCCATGATCGACCGCATTACCCCGAACCCCGCCGAGGACGTTGCCAAGACGCTTGCGGACGAGGG
>CAJLVH010000002.1 GCA_905210055.1 uncultured Enorma sp.
GGCGACGGCGAGCGCGTCGCAGCCGGTGCGCTCGACGAAATCGGCGGCCTGGTCGACGTTGGTATAGAGATCGGAGGTCTGGCCGTCGCCGTCCGCGGCGGTGCCCACGTGGCCAAGCTCTGCCTCGACGCTCATGCCAACGGAGTGCGCGACCTTCACGAGCTCGGCGACCTCCGCGACGTTCTGCTCATAGGGGAGCGAGGAGCGGTCGACCATGATGGAGGAGAAGCCGGCGCGCACAGCTTCGATGTGCTGCTTGAACTCGCCACCGTGATCGAGGTTCAGCGCCACAGGCACGCTCACGCGATCGGCGAGGTACTTCACGATGTGGGCGAGAAGGGTGATGTCGGGACTGGCGGAATAGATGAGATCGAGGATGATGGGCGAGTTGGTCTCGGCGGCAGCCTCGATGGCAGCGCGAGCGCTGTCCTCGTTGCAGATGTTGGGCGCGATGACGCCGTAGTGCCCCTCGCGGGACTTCTGCAGGATCTCGGTCATGGGTACGAGCATGGATTCCTCCTTCTCTCGAGATGGCAATAATGCCATCTCACAATAAGAACCACAGGTGATTGAGTAACCGTTATTGTCTCTCAATCCATCACATAGACTATTTCTCAGTTCTCTTTTGTGTCAATATAAAACTAGAAAATGTTTTAGTTTCATATTAATATAACAAATAAAAAAGATACAACGTGAAGAAAAGACCAGCTAGAAGCAAGGTCGATTCGGGAACGACCGTCTCACTCGCTGTCGGTCTCGGGTATCTCCGCAGCTCCGTTGGCGATAGCGGCCTCCTGAGCCTCATCGACGACAGGCATGTTCTTCGGCTTCTTGACATGCTTTGCCATCTTGTTCGCCATGAGGATGACGTCGAGCGAGCTGATCAGGTTGCCGAACTTCGATCTGCTCATGCCTTTCTGTTGGAAGTATGCGACGTTTTTACCGCCGAAGTCTGCAAGGCAGCCGAACTCATTCGCGCGAACGCGCTTGAGATCTTGCAGAGGGTACGCGCCGACCTCTTCGCCATCTGCCGTCACGCGTACATAACTATCGGTGAACGTCGTGACGCATTTGGTATTGACGATCTTGCTGAGGGAGGATTTCCCGATCTTCTTGCGTTGTACGCGCGCCCAGCTCGTCGCGAGCGTCGAGAACCCTGCTACGACAACAGCGCAGATACCGAGCAAGATAATCTGATCCGGAAGCGCGAGAGCAAGCAGGATAAGAATGACGAGCATGGCCAGTGAAAGAACAGAGCTCATGCTCTTCAAGCGAACGCTACCATACAGCTCGCTAGCGTCATCAAGTGTTAGCTCTGTGGCGCGATACTTTGAGGTGAAGAGCGTTTCCTCTTCATGACGGTCAACACTGTCCTGACCTGCGGAACTCTTTTCAACAGTCGACATATTGCCACCCTTCTCAAGAAATAATGACTCTAGAATGTACTGTCATAGTGCATAATAACAGATAATAATGTATCTTATATACATGTCCATAGAAGAAAAAAATAGAACCATTTGGAGGAAAGATATTGACAAAAGAAAGGGATTATAACTACCGTATGTTAAGACCAGAAATAGATACAAGAGAAGCTGCCGATTAAGCATATAGAAGAATCATTCGTTTTTCTATCAAAGGTGCAGGTAATGAGGTATCCGCCTCGTTCGAAAGGAAGGAATTGAGATGGCTGAGAGCAACGTTGCAATGACGCGAGTCGATTTCCGCTTGGTTCACGGGCAGGTTGCAGCGCGGTGGACGCGCACGCTTGCCGCCACGAAGATCATCGTGATTGACGATGGCACCGCGAAGGATCCCTTCATGCAGAAGCTCTTCTCGATGACTGCTCCCGCAGGATCGAAGATCTTCGTCTATACCATCAAGCAGGCAATCGAGAAGTGGAACAAGAACAAGTTCGGCAAGGGCCCGATCATTGTCATCTTCAAGGATATCGCGAGCGCGAAGAAGGCTTACGACGCCGGCTTCCAGTATGAATCGCTGAATATCGGACAGGTGCCGAAGGCCGAAGGCCGTGTCCAGGCTTATAACACGGTGTGCCTTTCCGACGAAGAGCTCGATACGCTCGTCAATCTCGGTGACTCGGGGGTGGAGGTCTACTTCTGGCCCACTCCTGACGACAAGCGTGAAACGCTTGAAAACGTTGTCAAGAAGCTGCGCGGATAGAAGAAGGTGGTTGCGAAGAGAACAGGTCTTCATGAAGAGCGACGGGTCTTTGCATCCGCCTGCTCGGCAAGCAGTCTTATGTACGCATAAGACATCAGTGTTTCCTTGAAGGAGGTAAGCATGAGTTTAGGCATTGCCTTTATTGCCGCCCTGTACTACTGGTTCGCCTGGTGGGACATGGGTATGGTGGGCAACATCACCACGAACTGCACCTTTATCGGTTTTATCTTCGGTGTCATTCTTGGTGATGTGACGACCGGTATCATCATCGGCGCTACCATCAACTCGATGTATCTGTCTACGGTTGCTGCTGGCGGCAACCTGCCCAACGACCCCGCGCTTGCGTGCTGCATCGCGCTGCCGATCGCGCTCACCACGGGTCTCGACACGAACGCTGCGGTGGCTCTGTCCATCCCGTTCGCCGTTCTGGGCACCTTCCTTGACAACATCCGTCGTACGCTCAATGTGTACTGGAGCCGTCGCGCCCCCAAGGACGCTCGTGCGCTGAACATCAAGATGTTCAAGATCGATGCCATGTACGGCCCGATTGCGACGCAGTTCATCGTCCGCGTGCCTATCATCACCGCTGTGCTCTTCCTGCTCGGCTCGGGCGCCGATGCCATTATGTCCAGCATCCCCGCGTGGGTCATGGCTGGCTTCACCGCCATCGGCGGCATGCTCCCTGGCATGGGTATGGTGCTCTGCGCGACCATGATCGGCCGCACCGAGCTCCTGCCGTTCTTCGTCATGGGCTTCTTCCTGTTTGAGGTTTCCGGCGTTTCGCTCGTCGTGCTCGCTATCCTCGCCGCGATGGTCGCCATCGTGTACGTCATGCTCGCCTTCCCAAAGTCCGCTGTGACCGACGATGACGAGGACGACGAGGAAGAGGAGCAGATCGCGACTGCCGAGCAGCACCTTGGTGGCGCTTTCGACACCGCGTTCCAGATCAAGACCGCTATGCGCGTCCTGTTCTTCCATCGCTTCTCGAACAACATGGAATCCCAGTTCGGCCCCTCCCTCTGCAACGCCCTGTATCCTGCGCTCAAGCGCATTTACGGTGACGACAAGGAAGGCCTTGCCGAGGCTCTCGAGCGTCATACCCAGCCCTACATCTCCGAGATGACCTGGGGTAACGTGATCATGGGCGTCGTACTCGCCATGGAAGAGCAGAAGAAGGCTGGCGCTCCGATCTCCGGCGAGGACATCACCGCCGTCAAGTCCGGCCTCATGGGCCCGTTCGCCGGCTTCGGCGACAGCCTGAACTGGGCGACGATCGCCCCGCTCATCCGCGGCCTGTTCCTGCCCTTCGGTATGTCCGGTAGCTTCATCGGCGTCCTCATGGAGCCCTGCGTCCGTCTGTACGCCATCGTGCTCGGCGGCATCACCTTCCACCTCGGCTACACCCGCGGCCGCGACGCTCTGACCGACCTGCTCCAGGGTGGTTGGTTCGAGAAGGTCATGACCGGTGCTGGCGTCATGGGTATGTTCATGCTCGGCGTTATGGCGAACAACTACACCTCCATCACGCTCGCTCCCGTGATCACCCTTGCTACCGGTGAGTTCGTCCTCAACGACCTCATCAACAGCGTGGTGCCCGGCCTCCTGCCGTTCATCCTCGTCATGTCCACGTTCGCGTACCTCAAGAAGGGTGGCTCCTTCATCAAGGCCCTGCTCTTCATCGTGGTGCTCTGCTTCGTCTGCGCGTTCCTCGGCATCTTCTAGTCGAAATAACGTGTCGGATGTAGGCGCCCTTGCCCTGTGCGAGGGCGCCTTTTTTATCATGTAGGAGGGATTCGAATCAATGAAAGGGGCAACCATGTCGAAGCATCTGCTATGTCCGAGTATGAACTGCGCGAATTTCGACTGCCTTCGTGACGAGGTGCGCGAGCTCACCGAAGCTGGCGCAGATATCTTCCACCTGGATATTTGCGACGGAGAGTTGGCTCCGCGCTGGTCAATGGGAATACGCGACGTGCAAGCCGTGCGCCGCAACACCGATGCCCTGCTCGACGTGCACCTGTACTGCTATCATCCAACGCCCTATATCGAGGAGTTTGCCAAGGCCGGTGCGGATATCATCTACGTGTTCCCCGAGGCGGAGCACTTTGCGGCTACGGCGCTTTGCATGATCCGTGAGTTGGGCAAGGCTCCCGGCCTTGCCGTCGGTTGGGGCGCGTCGGTCGAAGCGCTATCCGGGCTGCTTCCGCTGGTGGACTACGTAATGGTAAACGTAGCCAACCCGGTCTCGAAGAAGCGGATCTTCATGCCCTCCGCTTGGACGACGCTGCAGAAGCTCGTCGATGCGCGCGAGGCGTTGGGTAATCCGTACAAGATTCTCATCGATGGCGCGGTATCGCCCGAGGTTATCGTACGCGCGGCGGCAATGGGCGTAGACGGCTTCTCGATGGGTACGCAGTGCCTCTTTGGCCAACCGGGAACATACGCGGAGATCTTCCAGCGCATCCGTGCCTCACTTGGCGACGAGTAACACACGAAATATAAGAGTGGACGAAGTATCCATGTTGCAATAATTATAAGATGTACTATTATTGCAACATGGATAACCTACATCATATAAAGAAAATCGAGGAACTCGCCTCTTCGGAAGGTGGCGTGTTCACAAGCGGCCAGGCTGGGCGCCAGGGAATCCCCCTCTATGCGCTGTCCTATGCTCACAGGGCTGGCCGCATCGAGCGTGTGGCTCACGGTGCCTATCGACTTTCGTCTTCGATCTCGGATGGGCTCGATACGCTGCGTGCTGCATATAAGCTAACCGCTCCGCGTGTGTTCACCTATGAACGGATGGGATCCGGGTTCGACGGCGTTGCAGCTCGAGGAGCATCTGCAGCATATGTGCTCGAAGTGGGAGACATACGGCCGCGCCCGTGGGATCTTGCGGTTCGCCAGCGGTTTAACAGCCGGATGAAGGATGTACGGTTTCGGGTTGAATATCTGGAGCGACAGGATGTAACGTGGGAGTCGGGGCTGCCGGTAACGAGGCCGGAGCGTACCATAGCCGATCTCCTGCGCGATGACTGGGATGTTTCGCTCGTTTGCGACGTCTTCATCGATGCGGTTAAAAAATACGGTGCAACCTCATTCGATATGCGCTACCTGCAGGAACTTCTTGGAACAGCTGGTATGGAGGCTCTTTTAAGCGCGTCCGGTTTATGTGATGATGGACCCTACCAGTTGATTGCGCTCGACAATGGCGGGCATGTTGCAGTATCCGAGGCAAGGTGATGGTGCTGTACGCATCTCCTAAGGCTCTTGAAATGGCTGTCAAAGAGGCGGCGAAGGCGTCGCCGTTGAATACGAGTGAGGCCATTTCGAACTTCTACTACCATCGATTGCTGTATCGAGTGTTTTCCAATGGGAATTCGCCCTTTGTTCTGAAGGGTGGCCTTAGCGTGCTTGCCCGCACGCTCGATGCGCGAACAACTAGGGATATAGATCTTGTTACCGATCAGCTCGATATCGATAAGGCGGTCAAGGAGCTTATCGAGCTTGTTTCGTACGACGCGGGCGACTTCATCACCTTCGAGTTCATTTCGGATAGAGCTATCAAGCAGGAAGACGATTATCGCGCCGGCAGATCCGTTCTATTCGATGCATATCTTGGCGCAAAGCGCATCATGCCGGTTTCCGTCGATCTAGTGTCTGATGAGATTCCGCTCGAGTATATCGATATACTCGAGCCGATCGATAGGATGCAGGTAGGCGATTTGGATAGCTGCGACTATCCAGCGTATCCCGCCGAGCGCGCGATTGCCGATAAGGTGTGCGCTATCATCGAGCGCCATGGAGGCAGGCCATCGTCGCGGGTTAAAGACTTCGTGGATATCATCATCTATGCCATGTCGGTCGATTTTTCATACAACGCGCTTGTCCGTGCATTGTCTCGGGAGGCGGCATCGAGGCACCTTGCACTAGGGGATGAGTTTTTGCTTCCTGCTGAGTGGGGAGCAATGCATGAGCGGCAGTATCGATCTCTGTTTGTAAATAATCGTCTGTTCGAAGCGGCACCTTCTTTTGAAGAAGGGCTTGCTATAGCGAAACGATTTCTCGACCCCGCCATTCGAGGGATGGATAAGTGGGAGTTCTGGAGCCATGTAGAGCTTCGATGGCTCCCTGATGGATGCGCGTGAGCGATACGAGCGATTATCTCGCGATGACATTGTGAAAGAAGACGATGCGGGGAGCAAATAGATAACGTCGACTCATGTTGTTGTGGAGTAACTCCTGCTATGCGTGCGCGGCGTGCGATGCTTCGGACTTCCAGGTGAAGACGAAGTCCATGACGTCGGTGTTCGCATGGAGATCCGAGTACTTCACCGCGCGCCCGGAACGGTCGTGCGTAGTGCTCTGGATAGAGAGCAGGGGCTTGCGCTGGCTAACGTTTAGGAGCTGAGCCTCCTCCTTTGTGGGGAAGATGGGCGTGAGCACCTGCGAGGAAAACGCGATGTCGATGTGGAACTGCTCCTGCATGATACGCAAGATGGATTCGTGCTCGAAGATGAGGGGATTAAGTCCCTCGAACATATCGGCGGGGAATACCGTGAGTCCGTAACCGTATGGCACGTTATCGATCATGCGCAGGCGATGCATACGTATCACGGAATCACCGGGATTGAGGTCAAGCCTAATCGCCTCTTCGGGCGTGGCGTCGGTGATCTCTACAGAGAGGATTTTTGCCGAGGGCTCGCGGCCGGTCTCGCGCGCTGCGTCGAAAAGGCTGAGGTTGCGGATCTCACTGCTCTTATTAACAGGGCTTTTAACAAAATGACCGCGCTTACCCCTGTGTTCGGTGGAACCCGACTCACAGAGCTCTTGGAGCGCTTTGCGCACGGTGGTGCGGCTCACGCCGTAGCGCGCCATGAGCTCACTTTCGGTCGGAAGTTTCTGTCCGGGAATGAGGGTGCCGTTATCGATGGAAGCCTGAACATCGAGAACGATCTGATAGTACAGGGGTTGAGAAGAGGTCTGTTCTGTCATACCAATGCCTACTCAGTGGATAAAACGCCTTGTAACGAGTTTAACACAGCCGCTCACGGATGCTGAGGTGGGTGAATCAAATTCTGATACTTTTTGATGGAAATGTATCAAATATTGTTGTTTCTATGTCACGAGATAAGTTGTAAAAACGTAATCGATATTTACGCTCAGAAAGTATATATTAGATACAAGCTGGTAGCTAAATCGACAAAGGAGGATACCGTGGATCTGAATCTGAAGGGGAAGACCACCATCGTTACTGGTGGCTCGAAGGGCATCGGCGCCGGAATCTGCGAGGTGTTCGCTCAGGAAGGCTCCAACCTTGTGATCAACTACCATAGCGATGCCGCTCCTGCCGAGCAGATGTGCCGTGACTTTGCCGAGAAATACGGCATTAAGGCCGTGTGCGTCAAGGGCAACGTGGGCAGCGAGGAAGACGTCAAACGGATCTTCGATGTGGCCGAGGAGAATTTTGGAACCGTTGATGTTCTCGTGAACAACGCCGGACGCGGTGGCACAAAGCTCGTTCAGGACATGACCATCGAGGAATGGAACGCGTCGCTTAACGACAACCTCACCGGTCAGTTCCTCATGTCGCGCGAATTCGCTCGCCGCATCATCCCCACCGGCAAGCCCGGTTCGATCGTGAACATTCTCTCTAAGGCAACCAGGACCTCCACCACCAAGGGTCGCGTGGGCTATGTTGCGAATAAGGCTGGCGAGGAAGGCCTCGTGCACGCGCTCGCCGTGGACCTCACCGAGCACAAGATTCGCGTGAACGGTGTGATGCCCGGCTTCGTGCTGGCGCACACCCTTCTCGACCAGCAGCAGAACAATCCCGAGGAGTTCGAGCGCCGCGTGAACCGCGTGCCCATCAAGCGTGTCGGCCAGCCGTGGGAGATCGGCACCATGTGCGCCTTCCTCGCGAGCGACAAGTGCGAACTCGCCGTGGGCACCGTCGTCGATATGACCGGCGGACTGCTCTTGGGCTTCTAGTTATGTCGTTGGAATCCAGCGTCATCTGTTGCGATCTTGACGGGACGCTCCTTACCTCAAGTAAGGGGATCACGCCGTATACGCGTGAGGTGATTGCAGAAGCGCGCGCTCGCGGGTGCCGCTTCTGCCTTGCCTCCGGTAGGAGTCCGGGTGTCATCAGGGCGTATCACAAGATGCTCGGCCTCGATACCCCCGTTATAGCTCACAGCGGAGCGGTCGTCTGGCTTCCAAACGATGGTCGCGTGCTGTCCGAGCGGCGTCTTCCTCAGAAACCCGCTCTCGACTACATCGACTTTTGCATTGAGGAGGATCTCGACTGGAAGCTCTTCACCTTTGATGCCGTGTATTATCCGTCACGCGAAGGCAGGCATGGTTTCTATGAAGACTACAACGCCCTCGCCCGGAAATATGGTGTGCCGGAGTTCGCGTATCACGATGGACTTACGCGCGATCAAGCAGCCGAGCTTGTAGCGCATGATGCATTTCGCATTTCTGTCGTTAACCCAACGGAGCGGCAGAGGAGCGTGCTGGAAGCGCATGCTGCCGCGCATGCCGAGATGACGTTCGTCTATTCGATGCGCACGTCGTTCGACGCGCTTCCGCTGGAAGTAAACAAATGGCAAGGCGCCCTGAAGCTGTGCGACTACTTTGGAATAGATGCGAGCGAAGTTGTGGCATTCGGTAATGACGAGAACGACATCGAGATGATCCGTAACGCTGGTCATGGATTCATCGTCGAGAATTCCGACTCCAAGCTCTTGGCCTGTCAGGCCACCGTTATTGGTAGCAACGACGCGGATGGCGTCGCACATGCGATCCGCTCGTTCGTTCTACAGGAACAGTAAGAACCGCTAGCAAGGAGGAACAAGATCATGCAAGATTTCCAGTTCTATAGCCCCACGCGCTTCGTCTTCGGCCGTGGAAAGGAGAACGAGGTCGGCGAGATTCTCTCGCAGGCTGGCGCCACCAAGGTCATGCTCTGCCACTACGGCGAGGGCGCCGACTACGAGAAGCCCATCATCGAACGCGTCGTTGCGTCGCTCGAGAAGGCCGGCCTCGCCTATGTCGACTTCGCCGGCATCCAGGCGAACCCCTCCGCAGATCGTTCGCAGGAGGGCGTGGAGATCGCCCGCTCCGAGGGCGTCGACTGGATGCTGCCCGTGGGCGGCGGCTCGGTCATCGACACCGCCAAGTACATCGCCGTGGGCTACTACTACGAGGGCGATATGTGGGAGGACCTCTACGCCGGCAATGGCAAGGTCGAGAAGGCGCTTCCCGTCTGCACCATCAACACCCTGCCCGGCACGGGTTCCGAGGGCTCGAACAGCTCCGTCATGGGCAAGGGCGTGCTCAAGCGCTCGCTCAACGACGACATGATCCGCCCGAAGATCGCCATCATGGATCCCGAGCTCGCCTTCACGCTGCCCCCGTTCCAGACGGCAAGCGCTGCGGTCGACATCATGGCCCATGCGCACGAGCGCTACTTCACCATCACGGACGATAACTTCCTCACCGACGGCCTGGGCGAGGCGGTCATCAAGACCGTTATCAAGTACCTGCCCATCGCGCTCGAGGATCCCACGAACTACGAGGCGCGTGCGCAGCTCCATTGGGCGAGCGTGCTCGCGCACAACGACTCCTGCGGCGTCGGCCGTGGCTTCGTGGACGGCACCGTGCACGGCATCGAGTCTGAGATCGGCGGCATGTACCACTCCGCTCACGGCGCCGGCTGCGCGTGCGTGACGCCCGCGTGGATGAGCTACGTGTGGAGCGAGCATCCCAGCCGCTTCGTGCGCTACTTCGAGAAGGTCTGGGGCGTCGAGAACGACCCGTTCGACCAGGAGGGCATGATCAAGGAAGGCATCAAGCGCATCAAGGACTTCTATGTCTCCGTGGGCATCCCGGTGCACTACGGCGAGCTCGGCGTGAAGGAAGAGGACATCCCCACGCTCGCCTCGACCGTGCGTCGCGGCCCGGACGGCATGGCCGGCCATTTCAAGAAGCTCTCCACCGAGGACATCATCAACATCTACGCCCTCATGAAGTAGCTTCTAGCCATAGCTGGGCTACGGCAAGCGCCGGCTAGACGCAGTGTTCTAGCCGGCGCTTTTTATTGAGCTGAAGTGCTGTGCCGCGGGCACAGCCGTTTTGGTGCCTACCAGTTGAAGCGGAAGACGTAAGGCGTGACGTCGGTGTTGATCCACGACCGCGTGAAGTCGACGGGCGTACGGTCTTCCTTTGTGCAGACCATCGTGGTCTCGAGCAAGAGCGACCGAACGGGAATCTCGAGCAGCTCGGCCTGTTTCTTGTTGGCGGTTATGGGAACGACCTTGCGTACCGAGTTGGTAATCGTGATGCCGTAGCGCCCGCGGTACACCTCGATGAGGGAGGTGTCAGTGAGTTGCCAGGGATCAAAGTCGGGGGCATAGCGCTCGGGAATGAAGGAGTGGGTGATCATAATGGGGACATCGTCCGCATAGCGCAGGCGGTGAATCTCGAACGCGATGTCGCCTGCTTCGCTCCCCAGGATGTTGCGCAGCTCACCGTCGATCTCCCGGCGTGCGAAGTAGAGGATCTTAGATGAAGGCTTGACGCCGATCCTTGCGAGTTCGGCAGAGAGGCTCAAGGGGTGGTCGAGATCCATGAGGCGGCTGTAGCGAACGTAGACGCCCTTCTTCGGCCGGCGTTCGACAAGTCCCTCTGCTACGAGCTCATCGATGGCACGACGAAGCGTTGCAGTGCCCACATGGTAGGTTTCGCAGAGCCACTTCTCGTTGCCCAAGCGCTCGCCATAGCGGTACTTCTGGGCGAGAATGTCGTTCTTGATGTCGTTATAGACATTCAAGTATTTCGGATTTGGCGAAGCAGTTGTCATCGATACAAACTTTCATTCGAGCGAACGGAAGCAGATGCATACCATACAGCAGTATAGACGTTCGAGCGAGAATTCGGCATCGCCGTGCAAACCAAAGCCGAGAAATATCGAAAAGAGCGAACTAAAGAATCCGGATACGTTCCCACGCTCCGTAGCAGAAAGAGGGGGCGTGGCGCGTGGCGATACGACGCGCATGTCACGCCCCCTGGGAACGGTGGACGCGCAATTACAGCATGTTGCCGCCACTCACATCGACGATCGAACCGATGCACTGGCGAGCCCGGTCGGAGCACAGGAAGGCGATGACGTTCGCGATATCGATGGGCTTGGCGAACTCACCGGTGGCAAGGAGCTTGCGATTACGCTCCGTGCGCGGGTCTCCATCGGGGTAGGTATGCTCGGTCTGGACGTAGCCGGGCACGACGCCGTTAATGTAGATACCTTTCGCGGCATATTCGTGCGCTGTGCCGCGCGTGAGTCCGGCGACACCCGCCTTTGCCGAGATGTACGAGGTGTTGTTGAAGCCATTTGTAGTGAACGCAGACTTCGAGACGAGGTTGCAGATGCGTCCGCCGCGATCATGCTCGCGCCAATAGGTGATGACCTCGCGACTCATGAAGTAGGCACCATTCAGGGTGATCTCCTGCACGCTGCGCCATTCCTCGGTGGTGAGCGTATGGAATTCCTTCTGGATCGACCCCTTGGCAGCGTTGTTCACCAAGATGTCGACGGTGCCGAAGCGCTCGAGTGCGGAGGCGACGATGCGTTTCACGTCGTCCTCGTTGCTGATGTCTCCGCGAACGGCGAGCGTCTCTACGCCGTAAGTGTCGGCGAGCTCTTGCGCAAAATCCGGCCCTTGGTTGCTATCGACGAAGTAGTTCACCACCACGTTGGCGCCTTCTTCGGCGAACAAGCGGCTCGTGGCACCGCCGATGCCCTCGCTACCGCCCGTGACGATGACAACTTTTCCTTTAAGTCCCAGATCCATGACATCCTCCTCAACAAAACGGCCGCGCGTAAGCGCGCGGTCGCGGAGGACGCGGTGCGGTTTCAACAAGATAGGCAACCTTTTTGTACCACAGGATTACAGCGACAACAAGCGCGATTTCGCAGGTTTCACACGCCTACTCATAGTGGCATGAACCTTGCTTGCTAGGTGAGTGCGGGCGAAACGGGATGCGAGGAAATGCGGCGGACGCGGCGTGGTTTCCAGATAGACAAAGCGCATCCCGTGCGCCTTTGATCGGACGAGGAGAGGAGACGATCCGCCGTATGAAGCGAATCGATCGAGTCCTTGAATTCGTGAAGAGCGAATACGAGTCTACGGGTGCGGGGGTAACTGCAACACAGGTCGCTGAAGCTCTTTCGTGTTGGCCAAACGATGCCTCAGCCGATTTGAATCGGCTGTACGAGCGCGGCGATGTCGAAAAGCAAGGCAAGAAGCCTGTGTATTACTCACCGACGCAGACTGTGGACGAGCGTGACGCATCGGTTTCCGTGGACGACCCGTTTGCTTTGGTGGTAGGTGCCAACGGGAGCATGAAAGCTCAGGTTCAGCTTGCGAAAGCGGCTATAACCTATCCGCCCCATGGATTGCATACACTCATCAGTGGTAATTCTGGTGTGGGTAAGACGCTGTTCGCCGAGACCATGTGGAAGTACGCGAAAAGCATCGGGGCGTTCGGCGGGAAGGACGTTCCATTCGTCACGTTCAATTGTGCCGAGTATTCCGATAATCCCCAGCTGTTGTTGGCGACGCTCTTTGGGTATGCGCGCGGTGCATTTACCGGTGCTGTGGGAGAGAAGGAGGGCATTGTCGAGGCTGCGGATGGCGGCGTCCTCTTTCTCGATGAAGTGCACCGTTTGCCCCCAACAGGCCAGGAAATGCTATTCGTGCTCATCGATAAGAAACAGTTCCGCAGGCTCGGCGAGACACGAGATCGCACCGCTGAACTCATGATCATCTGCGCCACGACGGAAGAGCCTTCGAGTGCACTTCTCACGACGTTCAAGCGGCGCATACCCGTGCAGATCAACTTGCCCGACTTGGACGAGCGGCCGCTGCGCGAGCGCGTGGAGATGGTCGAGTTCTGCTTCACGCGGGAGGCGGCGCGTCTGCAGACGCCGATTTTCATCGCAGGGAAAGCGCTAAGACGCTTCGTGAACGGAAGATATCGCGCAAATGTCGGCGATTTGAAGAACGCGGTACAGCTTGCCTGCGCGAACGCGCTTTTGCGTGAGCGCTTGGATTCGTATCGCACGATAGATGTTCTGCGCATCGATGCCTACGATATCATGCAGCCGTTTGTGAACGAATCGAGTGAGGTCGCCCGGCTGAACCCGTTGCTCAAGAACGAGGTCTTCAAAGAGGGCATGATGATTCAGCCCGGCCAACAGCGTGAGGGTGCGGTGCTGGCGGCGGAGGACGAATCGGGGCAGGACATCTTCGATTTCCTTGCGACGCGCGTTGGCCAATATCAAGAGCTATCGCTTGCGCCGGAGGACATCGCCTACTTGCTTGCTCAGGATATTGAGACCTATTGCGAGAACGAGATCTCGATACTGCTTTCCGACACCTGGCAGGAGCGCGACGCCTTGGAAAGCACGCTTTCTAGTGAGGTTATAGAGGCCGCTGGCTGGCTTATCGCTCGCGCGGGAAGATACTTCGATAAAGATTTCTTCACGGCAACATCGACAGCGCTTGCGCGGCATCTCCAAGGAGTGCGCAGGCAGCGGAGGGCGACGCTCAGCCTCGATGCCGGCAGCCTGTTGAGGCTCGATCAGATTGTGCAAGAGCGCTACCCAGACGAAGTGGCATTCCTAGGTGAGCTGCAGCCCCAGCTCGAACGGCGCCTAGGCGCGATGCTGCACGATCAAGATTTAACAATTCTTGCGGTATACCTCGGCATTGCAAACAACCTTACCGTTACCACGTATGCGGTTATCGTCGTCGGATTCGGCGTTGGGTCTGCGAGCGGAACGGCACGATTCGTGAACACCCTGCTCTCGACGCATCATATCTATGCCGTTGACGTGACGAGCAGCATGACCGAGCCCGATATCATTGCCGCCATTGAGGCCCTGCTTGCAAAGATCGTTCCCGTAAAGGGCGCGCTCATCCTTTCCGACATGGGTGCCGTTTCGAACGACGAGCAGAAGCTCCGGCGCCTAACGGGTGTCGAATGCATCGTGCTGCCCAGCGTGAGCACAGAGCTCGTCATGGAAGCGGGAAGGCTTACGCTTGATCCCGAGAATAGTCTTGCGCAGATTGCGGAGCGCGTCGCGCAGCGGTTCTATTCCTACGTGCGCTCTGCGTTCAATCGCTTCGACCTCGAGCGTGCGGATGATGCTCTTGCGAAGAGAGGCGCGGGACAGGATGTCATCATCGTGCTGTGCACGACGGGGGTGGGGACAGCCGAACGGGCGAAGAACATCTTGATGGAGAACGTTCGCCGTGCTCATGAGTTCACCGTTGTATGTGCAAGCGCAGTTGACGGCTTCGACAATGCCATGGCGACCTATGGCGACCGGGTCAAGCTCATCATCAGCAACCTGCCTGTGCAGCTCAAGCACACGATACCGGTGCTACCTCTTGATCGTTTGTTTATGGAAGAGAATCTACACCTCATCGACACCCTGCTCGGCCAGATCCAGCGTTTCGACGAGGCTCAGAGCTGGGATGAGGACGGCCTTGGAATTACGACGCGCGGTCATGCGCGGCAGCTCATCGAGCGCCAACTGCCGAATCTTGCACCGCACCTCATAGGTCGTGATGCGATCGGTGCGGTAGAGCGGCTCGTGGATGAGTTCGATCGGGGGTATTTCGATGGTGCTATGCCCATCGACCTCTATACCAGCCTGTTTATCCACTGCTTATGTATGTTTGATCGCGCTGAGGAGGGCGAGGAGGTTCAGATGCCGCAAATCTCGGAGCGGGAACGGGCGCGTTGCGAGCGCCGCATCCCATCGCTGCTGCGAATGCTTCGAGACACCGCTTCCGAACTCGGCATATTTGAAGTCGCTGAGGCGGAGGCGTACTACCTCCTGCTCAGTTTCCAACAGGCTATTGATGCCGGGGCTTCGTGAGGCACGACTCGTAGTGGCATGAATCTTGCTACAAGCACAGGCGAACAGCTCAACGGTTTCAATCGAAGGGAACGATATGACTGTACAGGAAAAACCGGCCGTAATCGTCGTCTCGCATGGAACGCTCTGCGAGGGGCTCGTTTCCGCGACGTCGATGATTTACGGGCAGCTCGACCGCGTCGAGGCATTACCTTTGCGCGTTGGCATGGATCCAGAAGAGTATCTCGGCGAACTTCGTGATCTCGTCGCATCATACGGCGGAAACGTTGTCTTGCTCGCCGATATCATGGGGGGAACCCCGTTCAATTCAATCATGAAGCTTGGTCGTGAGCTTCCGCTGTATGCCGTGGCCGGTATGAGCATGCCGCTTTTGCTTGCTGTGCTTGAATACCGCGAGGCTGGATCCGATCCAGCGACAATTTGTGCCTCGGCGTCTGCAGATGGTGCGAGCGCGGTAGTCGATATGACGCCGAAGCTGAAGCAATTCCTGGATATGGCGAACGAAGAAAGGTGATCGTATGAAAACGGTATCGGTAACCGTCATCAACCCCTCCGGCCTGCATGCTCGTCCTGCGAGCCTGCTCACACGCGAGGCGGCGCAGTTTTCATCGACGATTACGCTTGTGACCGATGAGGGCGAGTACAACGCCAAGTCGATTCTAAATGTGCTTTCCGCCGGTATAGCCTGTGGCACGAAGATCTCTATTCGAGCCGAGGGAGAAGACGAGGATCAGGCCGTCGAGGCGCTGTGCGCCGCAATAGAGAGCGGGCTGGGAGAATAAGACAGCAAAGCGGCATGGAGCTCGAGTTTCGGCAGCGTCATGCGCAGATCCTGTCGATGCAGATGCAGCAATCGCTGCGGATCCTTCGCATGAGTGAAATCGAGCTTCTTTCGTATATAGCGCAGGTTGCGGAAGAGAATCCACTTGTCGATCTTGAGCAGGTCGACGAGATAATAGATGATGGCGTACGCGAGTTTGACGCGTTCGAAGCTGATTCGCTGGGTGATGCCGCCGAAGATGATGATGGGAACTACGGATATCTTCGCGAAAGCTCCGAAACAGCTGAAGATGTGTGGGATATGCGCCGCGCCGCCGCATCTCTTCAGGACGATTTGATGTTCCAGCTTGGTGCGCTCGACGTCACTCCTTCTGTTGCGCGCGTTGCTGAGTTCTTGATTTACAGTCTCGATGAGCGCGGATACCTGCCATTTTATCATGAGGAACTTGCAGCTGATTGCGGCACGGACACCGCGTTAGTAGACTACTGCATCGGCCTCATACAAGGATTCGAACCTGCTGGTGTCGGCGCACATGATCTTCGCGAATGTTTGATGCTGCAAGTCCCACCAGACAGTCTCGAGGCTCGCGTCATTGCCGACGGCCTAGATGACCTTGCCTGCGGGTGCATTCGATCACTCGCGGAGCGCTATGACGTCTCAGAGCGAGATATCGATATAGCTCGCGCTGCGATTGCGGCGCTGAACCCTTTGCCTGCTCGCGGTTATCCGGGAGATGATATCGCCTTCGCGATTCCCGAGGTGGTCGTATTCACTACGGGAAGAGATCTAGACGTGAAGTACTGTGGTCGCTTTTCCGAACCTTTAAGAATCGTTGAGTTTCCCGTGACCATCCCCGGTACCGAAGCGACCGATGTTTCAGCGTATCTTGATCGTCATCGCGAGCAGATTCGCTGGCTCAATCAAAGTATGAATATGCGCGCACGCACGCTTCTCGCGTGCTGCCGCGCCATCGTTGCGTTTCAAGAGCCGTTTTTCCGCGGTATTACCTCACATCCAAGAAGCATGACCCTTGCTGATATTGCTCGTCGTGTAGACATGCATGAGTCGACGGTGAGTCGCGCCATGCACGGAAAGTATGTACAGTGCGAGCGAGGTTGTCTGGCACTCACGAGCCTCTTTTCACGGAGCGTTGGAGGCTCCGACGGTAGCCATACACAACGCGAGTTGTGTGACGAGATTTCTCGCCTCATTCTTGGCGAGGCAAAAGATAAACCCCTGAGTGATATGAGCATCTCGAAGATGCTTGCCGAGAAAGGCGTGCGCATCTCGCGGAGAACGGTGGCGAAGTATCGTGACGCGATGGGCATTCCCGCCGCTGCTGCACGCAAGCGGGGCTGATGCTTCCAACACGCCGGAGCCTAGAGGATTGCCGCTTACGAAGTATGCGCGAGAGTTAGAAATAGCGTTTTGTACAAGGTGCAATTACCGCTTCTTCTGCTTAGATGCTGCTTTGCTTTTGGCCGAGATGCCGTCCACATTATTTATGAGATGCGTCGTGGGTTTGATGGACTTGAAAAGATCGGCGATCGGCTGGAAGGGAAACTGCACCGTCGAGAGGGCGAGGGCTCCTGTGAGCTGTGAAAGCGCCGATGCCGCTTCAGGTTCCAGTGCAAGTTCGCGGCGTGCGTATGCCTCGGCGCGGCGTGTGACCGAGCATTCGAGCGGCAGGCAAATGAGGGCATAGAGGATGCCGGCGGCGTAGATGGAGATCCCTGCAAGCAGTCCGGGGCGCCATTGGGCAATCGCGCAGATCACGATGAGCAACGGCGCCACCATGCTCGCGAGGCGCAAGATGAACCCGACGAGGTTTTGCGCTTTGTAGACGCCTCGATGCCAATCGAAGCTCTGCGCCCTGCCCAGCTCGCGCAGTACCGTGCCGTATTCGAAGAGGTTCCTCGCATGCGCCGCCCTCTGTGCGATGTAGAGGGTGTTGCGACCCATATGAAAGACAACGCCAGTGCCCGTATGCTCGACGATGGAGCACGAGAGCTTCTCTTGTTCGCAATACGCACGCGCAAGTGCGAGCGGATCGGGGCATGAATCGCTCGTGGAGTTGCCTACCGCAAGTTTCGATGATTCACGCAGGTAATAGGACGAGAACAAAGCGATGACGATGCCGCCGACAACGATATAGAGCGGCGGGAACGATACGAGGGATTCCATCGGTTTCTTTCACTTCCCATACGTTAGGCATATGTCATGACGCGCTGTCACAACCATTTTTCTTGTAGCAAATGCCATGCCACTACGTTTCGCATGAGTAGTGTCGATGCTTCGCGAGCCATTTGCTCCAATGATAAGGAAGCTATTTATTTCCGCTGGTAGATGGTTTGTAAAAGCCAGTTGTGGCCTCCTTCGAACAGTAGTGGCACGCAAATTGCTGCAAAGGAGGGCATTGGTAACCTCCACGATTTTTACGAAGGGAGGAGGGTGATCATGGGGACGATTGTCATGACCCGAATCGACGCCCGTTTGGTACACGGTCAGGTTGCTGCGCGTTGGACGAAGTATCTGAACGCATCGAAGATCGTCATCGTGAGCGACCAAGTTGCATCCGATCCGTTTATGGTCGAGCTGTTCAACTTGGCTGCGCCGATGGGCACGAGCGTGATCTGCTATTCGCTCGACGAGGCGGTCGCGGAATGGGAGAAAGATCAATTCGGTGACGGAAGGATCATCATCCTGTTCCAAGATGTCCCGTTCGCGAAGAAGGCGCTCGAAAGTGGCATCGGATACGAACGCATCAATGTCGGGCAGGTGCCCGGCGGGCCTGGACGTCAACACGCCGTCGAAACGGTGAGCTTGAGTCAGGAGGAGTTCGAGATGCTTGCGGCAATCGAGCAGGCAGGTGTCGAGGTGTACTTCCAGTCCGTGCCCGATGTGGCAGAGACGCCGCTATCGAAAGTCGCGCCTAAGTTCAAAGCGTAAGTAAGGAGGAGAAGGCAGATGGAAGCTATTCTTGAAGCGTTGATGATTGGCGCGCTGTACTATCTCGCAGTGTGCGACATCACGCCGTGGAGCCGTGTGTTCTCGCAGGCGGTGTTCTACGGATTGATCTTTGGTCTCATCTACGGCGACCTCACCCAGGGTATCATCCTGGGCGCAACCATCAACGCTCTGTATCTGGGTTTGTTTGCAACGGGAGGCAACCTTCCGAGCGACCAGGGCATGGCGGCGTGCTTCGCCATTCCTATCGCGCTTAAGTACGGCTTGTCCGCTGAAGTCGCCGTCTCGCTTGCCGTTCCGTTCGGCGTCATTGGCACCTTCCTCGACAACCTCATCCGCACTATCAATGGCGTGTGGAACCGCATGGCTCAGAAGCACATCGAAGAAGGCAAGTACGGCATGCTCAAGTACGACGCCGTGATTCTGCCTACCGTGCTTCGCTTCGTGCTCAATACCATCGTGATGGCGATCATCGCTTATCTCGGCATGAGCAATGCAGAGCTCGTGCTCTCGTACTTCCCGGATTGGCTCATGCATGCCCTTACCGTTCTGGGTGGCGTGCTGCCTGGTCTCGGCTTCGTGCTCGCGACGATCTACCTCGGCCGCCGCAAGCTCCTCCCGTTTGCAGTGCTGGGCTTCTTCATCTACACCATCAGCGGTGCGAGCATCGTGGTGCTCGGTGTGATCGGCGCCATGATCGCGCTGATTTACGTTGGCATGATGGACGACAAGAAGGCTGTTGAGGCCTAAGGCCCCGAGAACCCAAGAAAGGAGATGCACTATGGCCGAGAACGAGACCATGACGGCGCAGCAGGATGCCCCGCAGATAGAAGAGCAGGCACAGCCCAAGAAGACAATCAGTTCAAAAGCGATGCGCAAGGCGTGCTTCCGCATGCTGACCTGGCACCGCGTCGCGAACAGCTTGGAATATCTCTATGGTACGGGCGTCGGGTATGCGATGATGCCGGTGCTCGAGGAGCTTTACGGCGATGATCCCGATGAGCTCAAGCAGGCTGCTCAGCGCCACATCGCTCCGTATATCTCCGAGATGAACCTCGGTAACTGCATTATCGGCGCAGCGGTTGCCATGGAAGAGGACCGTGCAAACGGTGCCCCCATTCCTGCTGAGCTCATTTCCGCTACCAAGTCCGGCCTCATGGGTCCCTTTGCGGGCTTCGGTGACACGCTGCTGTATGCGACGCTTGCACCCATTCTGCGTTCGCTGTTCCTCGCGTTCGCGCTTCAGGGTGCGGTCATCGGTTGCTTCGGCGAAGTGGTCGAGCGCGTGATCTGCTTCATTATTGGCTGGATCACCTACTTCCAGGGATACAAGCTTGGTCGCACGTCGCTGCTCACGATTCTTAAGAGTAACAAGATTGAGCAGGTGCTCGTGTTCGCGGCGGTTATGGGCATGTTCATGCTCGGCGCCATGGGTGCCCAGTATACGAAGCTCACCACTCCGCTTGTCCTGAACATCAGTGGTGGCGAGTACGTGCTCCAGGACATGATCAACAGCTTGCTGCCCGGCCTCATGCCGTTCACGCTGCTTGCATGCTGCTATGCCTACATGGCAAACGGTGGCAAGTATCTGCGCATGCTGCTGATCGTGCTCGTGGTGTGCATTGCGGGTAGCTTGGTGGGAATCTTCTAATCGAAATCTCGCACCTCCGAGAGCCCACCCGAAGCAGGCGGTCGACATCGCGTCGGCCGCCTGCTTGCGTTTCTGGCCAAGGTTCACGGCTCGGGCATCCTGCACCATGATTAAATATATTTAATTTCTTGAATCATGATGGAAGGCTGGGACTTCCAAGCCAGAGAGCGCTTAGATATTCCGCGAGCGCAAGAGATGGGAAGAACCCATCTGACTGATAATGCTTGTCGCACCCCTACAGGTACTCAATCTGCGCTCCGGCGTTGTCGCAGGTGAGAATGTGCGTCTCGCAGTCGGGGAACTGCTCGCGCAGGCGTACCTGGAGGAACTTCGCCACGATGGTGTCGTCGGTCACGGCCATGAGCGTCGAGCCGGAACCGGAAATCCAAAGCGTCTTCGCTCCGCCCTCGAGGCAGGTTGCGCGGATGGCCTCATAATCGGGAATGAGCGCGCGGCGATACGGCTCTTGCAGACGGTCGTCATTCGCGGCGGCGATGAGGTCGGTATTGCCCGTTTCGAGCCCGCGCGTGAGGCCGGCGATGCGCCCCATCTGCCACACGGCGGTGGAGAGCGGCACCTCTTGCGGCACCACCTTGCGCGCCTCGCTCGTGTGCACCTCGTACGGTGGGATGATGGTCACGAAGCGCAGGCGATCGCTCACCTCATAGCGTAGGCAGCGCGGCAGCTCGCCCGTGGGCGTGAACGAGCACACAGCGGCACCGAGGAGCGCCGGCGCGACGTTATCCGGGTGGCCTTCCATCTGCGCGGCAAGGGCGACGAGTTCATCGCGCGTCACCGTGCGGCGCGCGAGGGCGGCTGCTCCCATGATGCCCGCGACGACGCAGGTCGAGCTCGATCCCAGGCCGCGCGCGACGGGGATGTCGGTCTCGATGTGGATGGAGATGGGGAACGGCTCCAGTCCCCAGGCGTCAAGCGCCTGCACGAAGGCCTGGTAGACCATGTTGTCTTCGTTTTGGAACTCTTCGGGGCACCCCGTGATGGCGAGCGTGTCGGCATGGTCGAAGGTGAAGTGCGCATAGAGTGACACCGCCATACCGAGCGTGTCGTAGCCAATGCCCAGATTCGCGCTGGTAGCTGGTACGGTGACTTTGATCATGAGAGCTCCTTTGAGACCGTGGAGCCTCTATCCTAACAGGGCTTAGCTGAGCGTTGTCGCGCGCTAAACGAAATAACAAATTGATAATGTGGACAGTATGGAGGCGAATTGTACTACCCCATTGCTTGGCCAGATAGGTTGCTGCCGTCTACGCAAGGGTAGAATGCATGTATCGCGTAGACTTCGGTCGTAGGAAAGCGGGGACGTATGCCAGTTATCTCGCTCTTTTTCGGAATCAGGATCACCATGTATTACGACGAGCATAATCCGCCGCATTTCCACGCAGAATATGCGGGCAAATCGGTGTCCGTGGATATTCTAAATGGATATGTGACGCGTGGCGCCCTGCCGAATCGGCAGCTGAAATTCGTTCTTGCATGGGCGGAGCTACATAAAGATGAGCTTATGCAAAACTGGGAGCTTGCCTCTGAGGGCAAGCCGCTCAATCCTATCGACCCGCTGATGTAAGGGGGATGCCGTGGAATACTTGCCGCGTGTTGTTCAGGCGGTCGCCGGTGACGACTACACAGTATATGCTTACTTTTCTGATGGGTCGGTGCGGCGCGCAGACATAAAGCCTCTCATTGAAAAAGGCGGCGTGTTTTCTTGCCTGCTAGATAAGGAATTATTCATCGATAGGTTGACCGTTATGAATGGCGCGGTTGCGTGGGACGTGGCGGGAAATCGCGACGAGACTGTCTGCATAGATCTCGACCCATGGAATATGTATGAGAAGAGCGAGCTGGTCGATGACCCACTCGCTGAGGACGCCGCGTAGATTCGGAAACCTGTTGGGGTCGGGCACATCGTCTGCCATGAATTCTGCAGCGGGCGAAACAATCGAGGGCTGATTGAAGTAGCAGACAATATGCCCGCCCCCCCCACGCGGGCTTACAGCTTCAGCGTCGCCTGCTCGACGAAGCCTGCCATGCCGTCGATATCGACAACGTCGTTGTGCAGCACGGGTGCCTCTTGCAGGGAGGCGAGCTGCACGGGCGGCGTCGTGCCGGTGGCCTCGGCGAGCACGTCCATGCAGGCGAAGTCGTCCGTAGGCACGTCGAGGCCGATCGCCTCGGCAACGGCGCGCGGGAACTTGTAGGGGCTCGCGGTCGAGAGCAGCACGCGGGCGCGGGAGCCGGGCGCGGGCGCGACCTGCTCGAGCGCATGGTAGCCGCATGCGGTATGCGGATCCATCAGGTAGCCGTGGCTCTCCCAGCAAGCGTGGATCGCCGCCGCGACCTCATCCTCGCTCGCCCA
Organism: uncultured Enorma sp.; assembly: GCA_905210055.1. GTDB lineage: Bacteria > Actinomycetota > Coriobacteriia > Coriobacteriales > Coriobacteriaceae > Enorma. The sequence continues at coordinate 22,907 of CAJLVH010000002.1, forward strand.
AGCACACGCGAACACCTCCTGGATGCGCGCAAGCAGATCCTTCGGCACCTCATAGCGTCCAGTCTCGGCAAGGCTCTGCATGAGCGAGGCCACGAGTTCGCAGTCGCCGCCGCTCAGGTAGTAGAGCATGCGCTCGAGGTTCGACGAGATGAGGATGTCCATAGAAGGCGACGTGGTGGTGAAGAAGGGACGGTTGCGGTCGTATACGCCCGTGGTGAGGAAGTCGAAGAGCACGTTGTTCGCGTCGCTCGCCACGATGAGCTTCGCCACAGGGAGCCCGAGCAGCTTCGCGTAATAGCCAGCGAGCACGTCTCCGAAGTTGCCCGTGGGGACGCAGAATTCGACTTCGTCGCCCGTTTTGATCGTACCCGCGCGCAGCAGCTGCGCATAGGCGGCGAAGTAGTACACGACCTGCGGCACGAGGCGTCCCACGTTGATGGAGTTCGCGCTGCTGAGCGTCCAGCTTGCGTTACTCAGCCGTTCGGCGAGCGCGCGGTCGGCGAAGATGCGCTTCACGGCGCTCTGCGCGTCGTCGAAGTTGCCGCGCACCGCGCATACGTTGACGTTGCCGCCGGTCTGCGTGGTCATTTGCAGTTCCTGCACGCGGCTGACCTTGCCTTCGGGGTAGAACACGGTTATGCCGCAGCCGCTTGCGTCGGCGAAGCCGGCGAGTGCGGCCTTGCCCGTGTCGCCGGATGTAGCGGTGACGATCATGACGCGCTCGGCAGTGCTGGCAGCGCCGGAGCCGCTGGCGGGCGCGGCGCCGGAATTCGCACGCGCCATGAGCCGCGGGAGCATCTGCAAGGCGACGTCTTTGAACGCGCTTGTGGGGCCGTGGAACAGCTCGAGCACGGAGACGGGGGCGAAGGAATCGCACTCATGCGCTTCATTACGCCCAACGCCTGTCCCCTTTGTCATGCCATTGGGGACTGTCCCCAGTGGCAGGAGGGGGGTGACTTCGGGGCTTGCGAAGGTGCCGTCGTAGGCTTCGCGCACGCACGCGGCGATCTCGTCTGCCGTGTAATCAGGAAGTAACAATTGCAGTACAGCACGGGCGATGTCGTGATACGACTGTTCGGCAAGGCCTGTTACCTCGATCTTTTCCGAACCGAGCGTGTCGCAGACGTACAGACCGCCGTCTGGTGCCAGCCCTTCGCGAATCGCCTCCTTCGAGGTGCGAGAAATAGCCCGTGAACGTGTACTATGATACAAATTCATGTGGAAGCTCCTCGTGTACGCTGGAGTTCTGCCCATGTCATGGTATCAGAGCACGTCGCGCACGTGGTGGTAGGCACAAGAAAGGTAACCTTCTCGTTATGATTAAGATCGCCAAGTTCGGCGGCTCATCGGTCGCCGATGCCAAGCACTTCCGACAGATCAAGGCAATTGTCGACGCGGATCCCGCGCGCCGGTTCATCGTCGTGTCCGCGTGCGGTCGTCGCTGGAAGAGCGATGCTAAGGTCACCGACTTGCTCTACCTGGTTTCCGCTCATATGCGCTATCACGTTTCGTGCGACGACCTGCTCGATGATATCGGCAGCCGTTTCTTTGCCATCGCCGACGAGCTAGGGCTCACGTATCCTATCCGCGAGGAGTACGCGAAGTTCTGCGAGCGCGTACACGCGAACGAGCTCACCCAGGAAGAGCTCGTGAGCCGTGGCGAGTACTTCACCGGTCGTCTCATGGCCGAGTACCTTGGCTTGCCCTTCCTCGATGCGGCGGATGTCGTTGCCTTCCATCACGACGGATCGCTCGACATGGAGCGCACGAATGACCTCATCCAGGAGAAGGGTATCCCCGGCGGCTTCCTCATGCCGGGCTTCTACGGCGCCACGCGCGAGGGTCGCATCATGCTGCTCGACCGCGGCGGCGGCGACATCTCTGGTTCCATTTTGGCGAAGTGCCTCGGCGCGGACCTGTACGAGAACTGGACGGATGTCTCGGGCTTCCTTTCCGCGGATCCTCGTATCGTGGACAATCCGCAGCCCATCGGCCGCATTACCTATCAGGAGCTGCGCGAGCTCTCCTACATGGGCGCGTCCGTCCTGCACGAGGAGGCCGTATTCCCGGTCATGGAAGCGGGCATCCCCATCGCCATCAAGAACACGAACCGCCCGCAAGACCCCGGTACGATCATCTCGGATCGCGACGACTACGTCTCGGGTGAGCCCATCATCACGGGCGTGACCGGCAAGCGCAACTTCGTGGCCGTGCACGTACTCAAAGACCACCTCACCAACGAGATCGGTTACTATCGCCGCGTGCTTTCCGTCTTCGAGCGCTACCGCGTGAGCGTGGAGCACATTCCCTCGGGCATCGATTCGTTCGCCGTGGTCGTGCGTGGCGAGGACGTGAAGGACTCGCTGTGGTCGATCGTCGCGGACATTAAGCGCGAAGTTGAGCCCGATAAGATCAAGGTTGTGGACGATCTGGCGCTCGTTTCCACCGTGGGTCGCAACATGGTGGGACGTCCCGGCGTATCGGGGTCGCTCTTCGCGGCGCTTGGCCAGGAGGGCGTGTCCATCCGCATGATGTCGCAGGGCTCGGACGAGATCAACATCATCGTGGGTGTGCGCGACAGCGATTTCGAGCGTGCGATCCGTGCGATCTACCGGGCATTTTCCGACGGCGACCATCTATTGGAGCTTTCCGACCTCAAGCGCGCCGAAGAAGAGGCGCGTATCGAGACCGCAGGCTTGGCTAGCAGGGAGTAGGAGGAACTATGAAGCAGTACACCATCGCTATTCTGGGCGCGACGGGCGCCGTGGGAACGCAGATGCTCCAGTGCTTGGATGAGCAGGGTATTCCCGTGGGCGAACTGCGTCTCCTTGCGAGCGCTCGCAGCGCGGGCAAGACGGTTGAGTTCCAAGGTCGCGAGGTTACGATCCAGGAGGCTCGCCCTGAAGCGTTCGAGGGTTGCGACTTCGTGCTTGGTGCGGCGGACGACGCTATCGCCCGTGAGCTTTTGCCGAAAGCCGTGGAGGCGGGCGCCGTCGTGGTGGATAACAGCCACGCGTTCCGTCTCGATCCGGATGTGCCGCTCGTGGTCCCCGAGGTAAATGGCGCGGACGTCGCTTGGCACAAGGGCATCATCGCGAACCCCAACTGCGCGACGATCATCGGACTCGTGCCCACGTGGCCGCTACACCAGGTGGCGGGCGTGACGCGCATGGTCGTTTCCACCTATCAGGCGGCGAGCGGCGCGGGCGCTCCGGGCATGGCCGAACTCGAGGCGCAGATTGCCGCCATGGGTCGCGGGGAGGAGATTCCCGCACCCCAGGCGTTCGCGGCGCAGCTGGTGAGCAACCTCATCCCACAGATTGGCGGCTTTGACGGCGAGGGCTATACCTCGGAGGAGATGAAGCTGCAGAACGAGGGTCGCAAGATCATGCACCTGCCCGAGCTCCGCGTGAACTGCACCTGCGTGCGCGTGCCGGTACTGCGTTCGCATTCCGAGAGCATCACGCTCGAGTTCGAGCGCGATATCACGCTCGATGAGGCACGCGAGGCGCTCGCTGCCGCTCCTGGCGTGAAGCTTGTGGACGACCGCGCCGCCGAGAATGCGCACGATCGTTTCCCCATGCCGATCGACACTTCCGACCAGGATCTTATCTGGGTCGGCCGCGTGCGTCGGGATATCTCGAACCCCAATCCCAACCGAGGCATCACGTTTTGGTGCTGCGGCGACCAGATTCGCAAGGGCGCTGCGACGAACGCCGTCCAGATTCTCAAGCTCCTCACTGAGTAAAGGTAAAAATACCCCAGGGGTTTTTAACATTGCGCCCCCGAGCAGGCTTTCTGTTCGGGGGCGTTTTCCATCGCAGGCTCTGGTTATTCGACACTCTTGAGCGCTTCGATCATGTCGATGCGATTGAGCGTGCGGTTCGTGATGAGGTTCACGGCGAGTGCGAATACGAGCGGGAGTACCGCCGCGAACACGTAGCTCAAGGGCGTGACCACCGTCAGGAAGCTGATCGACGGCATCTTGAGCGCGTGAAGCAGCATGTCGCCCAGCACGTATCCAAGTGGCAGGCCGCACACGATGCCGATCATCGTGAGGATGATCGTTTCCTTGTTCACATAGTGGTGCACCTCGCGCGGGCGGAAGCCGAGCACCTTGATGGTTGCCAGTTCGCGTTCGCGCTCGGAGATGTTTGTCGTGGAGAGCGTGAACAGTACGGCGAACGCGAGTGCCGCCGCCATGCCGAGCACGATGGCCACGACGGCATTGATGAGCATGAACGACTGCGAGAAATCGTCGGCGAGCTCGTCGGTGCTCGTCACCGAGAGGAAGCGTGAATCGTCCGCGAGCTCTTCGGTGAGCGAGGCTTCGGCATCGTCACCAGTACAGCGCACGAGCACGCCGTTTGCCTGGAACGCACCGGTATCGTCGAGGGCGCTCGCGCGGTCGCCAAACGCTTCGAGGTAGGCGCTCTGTGTCATATACACGTAATTGCCCAGGTAATTCCGGGCGATGCGCGCAACGTCGATCTCCGTCTGCTCGAGGTGCGAGTCCTGGAGCTCAACGGTGTCCCCCGCGGAAAAGCCCAAGACTTCGGAAGCGTTCTGCGTTATGACCGCGCCGTGCTCGGGCAGATCGACGCTCGCACTCGTATCGAGGTCGGTGACGCTTACAAAGCGGGAGAAGCGGTCGGAGCGGGCGTAGTCATCGGGGAGGACGATGAGCTGCACGCTTTCCTCGCCACCGTCGTACTTGAGCGTCGTGGTATCGATATAGATGGAAACGACTTCGTCCACGCGAGCATCTTCGGCGAGCTCGGCTATGGCATCGTTGTGGTCATCTGGCTCCATGGCAGCGAGGATGCTGTAATGCGCGATGCGTTCGTACTGTTCGGGTACGAGCTCGGCCACGGAGTCCTTGATGGCAAAGCCGCACACGATGAGCGCCGTGCAGCCGAGGATGCCCGCAACCGTCATGAAGAAGCGCCGCTTGTAGCGGAAGAGGTTGCGCGCCGTGACCTTGTTCAGGAACGAGAGGCGACTCCACACGGCAGGAATATGTTCGAGGAAGATGCGCGAGCCAGACTTCGGTGCCTTGGGGCGCATGAGCTCGGCGGGCGTGCGGCGAGATAGGCCGTGCCGCCGATCGCGACGATGAAGATCGCCATACCGCCGAAGCCGTAGAGCGGCTCGAATGAGAAACCGTAGCTCGGCAGCAGGTACATGATGTCGAAGATGGTGAAGATGAATGCCGGCAGCGCGATGAAGCCCAGGAAGAGGCCGAGCAGGCAACCGGAGATGCAGGCGGCGAGCGCGTAGGTGAGGTACTTGGCGAAGATCTCGCCGTTGCGATACCCGAGCGCCTTGTACGTGCCAATAAGCCCGCGTTCCTCCTCGACGAGGCGCGTGATCGTGGTGAGGGAAACGAGCGCCGCCACCACGAGGAAGACGATGGGGAAGAGTGTGCCGATGGCCTCGATCGAATCGGCATCGCTCGAGATCGATGAATAGCTCGAGAGCGACGACCGCGTTTGCACGTACCACGTGGCAGCATCGATGTCGTCGATTTCTGCCTGGGCATCGGCGAGTTCAGCCTCCGCCTCTGCGAACTGTTCGTCTGCCTCCGTGCGTCCGTCCTGCCATTCTGCAAGGCCGTCCTGGTATTCCGCCATGCCGTCTTCATATTCCGCACGCCCGCGATCGAGCTCTACTTGGGCGTCGATAAGTGCTTGACGTGCGGCGGGAAGGCTCGCGGCGCCCGCTTCGAGCTCGGCTTCCGCGCGTTCAAATTCTCTGCGGCCGACGGCGACGCCATCATCAAACGCGCGCCAGGAATCCTCTTCGATCTGAGCGAATTCCTCTTCTGCGCGCGCTTCGGCAAGGGGAAGCGCTTCATCGAGTGCCGCTTGAAGCGCGGCGCCCATGGCCGCGTCGATGGCAGCCCGACGGCCGCTCTTTAGGCGTTCGTCGATGGTGTTTACCGTGTTCCAGAGCTCTGCCGCCTCGGTCTGCTGCTCGAGCATGGCTTGAAGCGCCTCTAAGCCACCGACCTGCGCGTTGAGCTGGTTGATCGTTGCCTGGTACCCGTCACGCTGCTCTTCGAGCCCGCCGATTTGTTGTTCAAGTTCGGTTTTGGTGTTTTCGTATGCAGGGTCTGCTGGGTCGAGCGCGGCGATTTGCTGCTCGATCTCGCCAATCTGGCCGTCGAGCTCCTCGATTGCCTTTTGAGCCGTGGTATAGGCAGTGACGTTTCCGCTTGTCTGCTCGATGGCTGCTTCGAGCGCTTCGAGCGTACCCCATTGCGCTTGGATAGGTTCGAGCTTTTCGGCGTACATCTCGCGTATGGCGAGCGCCTGCTTGACTTCTTCCTGATCCTCGAACGCGGCGAGCGCCTGCTGTTCGATGACGGGACGCATCTGTTCGACCTGCGCCTTCGCAGCCGCGGTCGCTTGTGCACGAGCAGCTTCGAGCGCTTGCTCGCGCCCGTCTTCGAGCATGCTTGCAAGCTCGGCGCGCGCCTCGGATGTGCTCTGTTCGAACTCCGTCCAACCCGCAGCAAGCTGGGCACGTCCGTCGGCGATTTCGGCCTCACCCGCATGGAGCTCCGCCCAGCCATCGTCGATTTCCGCCTGGCCGCTCATGAGCTCCTCGAGCGCATCGCCCAGCTGGCGCGCCGCGTCTTCGAGTTCCGCCCAACCGTCGGCAAGTTCCGCCTCGGCATCGGCGCGCTCCGCTTCGAATTCCGCGCGCGCGTCGTCGAGTTCTGCCTGAGCCTCGCCCTTGACGGCTGCCGTGCGCGCGGCCTCGCGGTCGGCGCGGATCTCGTCCTCGATGCGATCGGTTACCACACGGACGTGCTCGGTATACGCGTCTGAGTACGCGGCGAGTTCGTCCGCGCCCTCCACGGTGAGGTACGCGACGGTGTACGCATCGCCCTCGACGGCGTCCGGCGTCACGAAGAACGTGTAGTCGGAGCTCGAGCTCGAGCGGAACGAGAGCTCGGGGTTGCTCACGTCCATGGCGTCGACCACGATTCCGCAGATGCGGTAGGGATGGCGAGCAAACACCGCCTCGTCCTCGTTTTCGGCTTCAGATATCTCGACGGTGTCGCCGATCTTGAGACCGCTCGCGTCGATGAACTTCTGCGTAACCGCGACCTCGTCGGCCGTTTCGGGCAGTTCGCCGTCAACAACGTAGGGCACGTTCAGCCCGCGTGCGGAAAGCGCCTTCACCTCGACGGACGCGCGGGCGCCTTCGACGTCGGTGTACGTCGCTTCCGTCCACCCGCCCTCGGCGGCCTCGACGCCTTCAACCGAGGCGAGTGCGGCGATGTCGTCATCGTCCAGGCCGAGCGTCGAGAGCACCTGCACGTCGAAGAGATGCTGGGTATCGAAGAACGAATCTGCCGCGTTGTGCAGGTCGGTGCAGGCGGCGCGCAGTCCGCAGAACATGGCGACGCCGAGCGCGCAGATCACGGCAATCGAAACGAAGCGCTTGAGATTGCCTCGTATGGTGCGCGTTGTGTCCTTCCGAAACGCCCCGGTCATGATGCGCCGCCCCTACCACTCGATCTCTGCGATGGGTTTCGGCGCAGGGTTGAGCGACATCTCGGTCACCTTGCCGCTCTTGAAGCGGATAAGGCGATCCGCCATGGGCGCGAGCGCGGAATTGTGGGTGATGATGATGACGGTGATGCCGTCCTTGCGGCACGTGTCCTGCAGAAGCTGCAGGATCTGCTTGCCCGTTTGGTAGTCGAGGGCGCCCGTGGGCTCGTCGCAGAGCAGGAGCTTGGGGTTCTTCGCGATGGCGCGCGCGATGGAGACGCGCTGCTGCTCGCCGCCGGAGAGTTGGGCGGGGAAGTTATCGAGACGTTCGGCCAGGCCTACCTTCTCAAGCGATTCGCGGGCGTCGAGCGCGTCCGGGCACACTTGCGCCGCGAGCTCCACGTTTTCGAGTGCGGTGAGGTTCGGCACGAGATTGTAGAACTGGAACACGAAGCCCACGTCGGTTCGGCGGTATTCCACGAGTTCGCGCTCGGTGGCATGGGTGATGTCGTTGCCGTCGACGAGCACCTCGCCCGAGGTCGCCGTGTCCATGCCGCCCAGGATATTGAGTGCTGTGGTCTTGCCCGCGCCGGATGCTCCCAGGATGACCGCGAGCTCGCCGCGTTCTACCTCGAACGTCGCTCCGTCGAGTGCGTGGATGAGCGTCTCTCCGGACCCGTATGCCTTGATGACGTCGTTGAACTCGATGTATGCCATACGTCGCACCGATTCTGTATTCCGAGCCGCGTTGGCGCGCGGCACCATTACTCGACAGCGTGTTGTCTAGTAGTATAGTGAGGACGCGGGAAGGGTTCGAGATGCGCTCGACACCCATAGACGAATTGTCGACCGCGCGATACCGGCGTCATGCGACGGCGGTGCCTGGCGCATTTGCCACAGGGCACCCGGTAATGTCATCGAGCGCAAGGAGGGCACATGAACAGGCAGCCACAGGTCACCGAGCAAACGCGCGCCCATCTCATGCAGGCATTCTGGGAGCTCTACCTCGAAAAGCCCATCGACAAGATCACCATTCGCGAGATCACCGACCGCGCGGGTTACAATCGCGCGACGTTCTACCTGCACTATCGCGACGTGTACGACCTCTTCGAGCAACTCGAGAACGGTATCCTCACGCAGATTGGCAAGCTCGTGAACGACCGCCTGCTTACGGAGGAGACGCTCGATTTCTCGAACCACATGGGTTTCATCGTGCAGCTCGCCGAGCGTTTCAACGGTTTCATGCCGCGCCTGCTGGCGAGCGATCCCTCGTTCGCCGCGCGCCTGAAGGCCATCATCACTCCGCTGCTCGACCACTTCATCATCCCCGCCGGGACGCTTACCCCCGATGAGCAGGACATCCTGCGCGAGTTCTATGCAACCGGCCTGTTGAGCGCCATCACGGCATGGATGTCCCTGCGTGAGCGCATGCCTATCGACCAGTTCGTCGCGCTCATCGTGCGAACGCTCGCTCCCGGGGCGGATTCCGGTGATGCCCCCGCGCAGTGAGCGTGCCACGATGCTATACAATGCATTGAGCAGGCACGTGTGGCCGAAATACCGCGAGAGAGGGGTTCCCATGGCAGAGAAGGCGCAGGTTTATTTCACGAATTTTCGCAGCTACGGTCATGAGAGCCAGCTCGACAAGCTCAAGCGTCTCATTCGCCGTGCCGGCATCGATCAAATTGACTTCGAGAACAAGTTCGTCGCCATCAAGATTCACTTCGGCGAGCTCGGCAACTTGAGCTTCCTGCGCCCCAACTACGCGCGCGCCGTCGCCGACGTGGTGAAGGAGCTCGGCGGCAAGCCATTCCTTACGGATTGCAACACGCTCTATGTGGGCAGCCGCAAAAACGCGCTCGAGCACATCGACTGCGCGTACCAGAACGGCTTCACGCCCTACGCCACGGGCTGCCACGTGATCATCGCCGACGGCCTCAAGGGCACGGACGAGGCGCTCGTGCCGGTGAAGAACGGCGAGTACGTGAAAGAGGCGAAGATCGGCCAGGCGCTCATGGACGCGGACATCGTCATCTCGCTTACGCATTTCAAGGGGCACGAGCAGGCAGGCTTCGGCGGCTGCATGAAGAACCTCGGCATGGGTGGCGGCAGCCGCGCGGGCAAGATGGAGCAGCACGCGGCGGGCAAGCCCGATGTCGCGGCGGAGAAGTGCATCGGGTGCCATGCCTGCGAGCGCATCTGTGCGCACGGCGCCGTAAGCTTCGAGGATACGCGTGAGCGTGAGCTGCCGAACGGCCAGACGCGCACGGTGCATGTGGCGAAGATCGATCACGACCGCTGCGTGGGCTGCGGGCGCTGCATCGGCGCGTGCAACCAAGATGCCATCGCCCCCGGGTACGACGCTGCCGTCGATGTGCTCAACTGCAAGATCGCCGAGTACACGCAGGCCGTGGTGCAGGATCGTCCGAACTTCCATATCTCCATCGCCATGGACATCAGCCCCAACTGTGACTGCCATCCCGAGAACGATACGCCCATCGTGCCGGATCTGGGCATGTTCGCGAGCTTCGATCCCGTGGCGATCGACCAGGCGGCGATCGACATGGCGCTCGCGCAGCCAGCGCTGCCGAATACCGAGCTCACGGACATGCGCGCCAAGCTCGAGGCGGCGGGCGGTATCCCCGAGCACTGCCAGCACGACCACTTCAACATGACGCACCCGAACACGAACTGGCGCTCGTGCATCGAACATGCCGAGAAGATCGGCTTGGGTACGAGCGACTACGAGCTCATCGAGGTGAAGTAGGGACTTATCTGACGGACGCTTTGGGTCTGATACCGTGGTATTACCCGCGCCAGTACGCGATGGCGATCTGCGTACGGTTCTTGAGGCGCATTTTCATCAAGATTGAACTGATGTGGTTGCGGACGGTGCCTTCACTCATGTAGGCGGCGGCTGCGATTTCCCGGTTGTCGAAACCATCGGCGATAAGGCGAGCTACCTCGAATTCGCGGTCGGTGAGGCAGGCGAACGTTGCAGGGCGCGATGGCGGTTCGTTCTGAGTTCTTTGCGGTTGCCGAGCAGGCTGTTCGTCCAGGGCTGCTAGACGCGCCTCAAGCGAGCGATTTTCATGCAGAAGCTGCTGCGCGCGATGCATCATGTCATCGCGCGTCCGGTAGAGGGTTTCCTGGCGCGCAAGCATACGATTCGTGCGCATAGAGAGCAAGACGGCGAGCGCGCTGCAAGCGGCGACTAGGAAACTCTCTGCAAATCCTGTGCCGTGCAGGGGCAACGCCGCTGCGAGCGCGACGGCGGGCACGGCAATGCAGGCGCGCAGCCAGTCCACGCGGTGCAGCTCGCGCGCCGCATCGTAGCAGGCAAGGGGCAGGAAGAGGAAACCTGTCGGCGAGAAGATGGCGATGATGCCGAGCGCGATGGGGGCGAGCGGCCGCGTGCGCGTAGGCAGCGCCTCGTTAAGCGCGGTCGCGCTGACTGCGGCGAGTGCAACGACGACATCCGTGGCGCCGATGCCGAGCATGCCGCCATGAGCCGCGGCCGTCGCTGCCGCCACGTCGGCGGCGCCTGCATCGCCGAGTGCGCGCATCGCAAGCAGAGCGAGGCAGGCGAAGTATATGAAGAGCTTGTCGGTCGAGCGTTCCATGCGCCGTATGGTATCAGAGGAATGTTAGGGGAGCGTCAAGCCGCGAGGCGTGGGACGCATGTCGCTCCTTTCGCGACATTCCCTTTCCGAAATGCTCACGTTCCAGCCTTAGTCCGCGCGTGGTTACACGTCCTCTACCAGCAAATGTACAACTCATGACATTTGTCACTGGTGCAATGTGCGCATGTTCTTCATAATGGGCGCAGGAATTGGGACAAGGTTTTCGCGCATCGACGTTCGCCGGGCTGTCGGGTACATAGCCGACGTGCAACTCGTCGCACGAAAGTCTGTCTCCAAATGCAGCAAGAGGTAACGTTTTGAACCCGTCCCAAAATGGCTCACGCGGGGGAGCGAGGCGCTATGGATATTGTGGCAGTCGATGGTCTGGTGAAGCGCTATGGCGAGGTGCTGGCGCTCGATGGATTCAATCTGCATATAGAGCAGGGTGAGATTTTCGGCCTGCTCGGACCCAACGGCAGCGGCAAGACCACAGCCATCAACTGTATGCTGCAGTTGCTCACGTACGACCGTGGTACCATCCGTCTGTTCGGCGAGGACATGACACCTGTGCGCTACGACCTCAAGCGGCGCATCGGCATCGTGCCGCAACAGGTCGCTGTCCTCGACGAACTTACCGTACGCGAGAATATCGATTTCTTCTGCTCGCTATATGTAACGGATCGCGCGCGCCGCAGACAGCTTGTGGACGAGGCCATTGAGTTCGTGGGAATCGAGGACTACGCGCGCTTTCGCCCCAAGAAGCTCTCGGGTGGTTTGCTCCGCCGACTCAACATTGCGTGCGGGATCGCGCATAAACCCGAGCTCATCTTCTTCGACGAGCCTACCGTTGCCGTTGATCCGCAGAGCCGCAGTGCCATCCTCGACGGCATCAAAGGTTTGCGCGACGGTGGAGCCACGGTGGTTTATACCAGCCACTACATGGAAGAGGTCGAGCAAATCTGCTCGCGTATCATGATTATGGACGGCGGCCGCGTGCTCGCACAGGGCACGAACGATGATCTCAAGCGCATGGTCGCGGTGGGCGAAAGGATCGTGGTAGAGACCGCGCAGGTGTCACGAGCGGTGTTCGACCGCCTGCGCGCGTTATCGCACGTGCTCGAGGTGTCGTTCGACGCGGGCATGCTCACCATTCGCTGTGAACCCAGCGAACACAACCTTACCGACGTGTTGGGTGTGCTGAGCGCGGCTCGCGTTCGGTTGGGACGCGTATACGCCGAGCCGCCCACCCTGAACGACGTATTCCTCGAACTTACCGGCCGCGAGCTGCGCGATTAGGAGAAGAATATCATGCTCAGCACGTTCCGCGTGACCGTTCGCATGCTTCTGCGCACGCCGAGCGCACTTGTGTGGGCGCTTGCGTTTCCCATTATCATGTCGACGCTTTTCATCTTCATGTTCTCGGGCATGCGTACCGCCGAGTCCATCGAGCCGGTGCCCGTGGCCGTGGTCCACGACGATTCCTGGGACGTTTCGCCGTTCTCGTTCGTGGTCGAGGCTCTTTCCGTCGGCGACGAGGCTGAAGTCGGCGAGGCCGAAGGGACGGTGTCCGCCGCTGCGCCCCTCCTCGAGGTCGTGGAAGCACAGGACGAAAAAACCGCTCGTGACCTGCTTGCCTCAGGCGAGGTGGACGGCATCTACATGGTGGATGAAGAACTCAGGCCGCAGCTCATCGTCGCGCCGGAGACGAGCTCCGCTCATCTGGATAGCGGTAGCGGCGCGGGGTACGCCGTGAACCGCACGATTCTCGAGGAGGTTGCGAGCTCCTATACCCAGTCCCGCGCACTCATCGAAGAGATTGCGCGCACGAACCCCTCCGTTCTCATCGATTACGAGGCAGTTGCGCGTGCCCTGTCACGCTCCGCTTCGGCCGAACGAGTCTCGTTCACGCGCGCCGCGCCCGACCAGACGGTTCGCTTCTATTACGCGCTCCTAGGTATGGCAACGCTTTTTGCTGCCCAGCTCGCTATGCTCGCTGTGGCGAACATCCGCCCCACAGCTTCGGCCACCGCCGCGCGCCGCTGTATCGCGGGCGTGAGCCGCATCCGCCAGCTCATCGGCGCGCTCGTCGGGTCGTGGCTCCTCTCGCTCACCTTTCTCACTGTGGCCTTCGTCTACATGCGCTTCGTGGTGGGGATCGATTTCGAGGGTCGCGAAGGCCTGTGCTTGCTCGGTCTTGCGGGCGGCGCGGTCCTCGCTACAGGCATCGGCGCTGTGGTGGGTTCGCTGCCGCTTCAAGGCGGCGCTAGTGCCGGCTCGGGCATCCTCACAGCACTCACCTGCGTGCTCGCCATCTTTGCTGGCCTCTACGGCGAACCTACCATGGAGCTTGCCGATTCCATCGCCCGCGCGGTTCCCATCTCAACGTGGGTTAACCCGGCGAAGCTCGTGTGCGACCTCTTCTATAGCCTGTACTTCTACGAATCGATTGTGCCGTTCGCTGCCCGCCTCGCCGCGTGCGTGGGCTGGGGCGTGCTTTTCTTCTTGATCGCGGCGCCGATGTTTAGGAGGCAACGCTATGCGCATCTGTAGATCTGCCCTCGCCATCGGTCTGCGTCATCCCATATACCTTGGTGTGTATGTGCTCTTTCTCTCTTTACTGGGTATCTTTCTCACCATCGGCTCGAATGATGAGACCGCTGCGACAAGCGGCTACGCGCCTGCGCACGCGAGCATCGCGATAATCGATCGCGACGGTTCGGCGCTTGCGGGCGAGCTCGGTGCCTATCTCGCAGAGATGCACGATGCTGTAGACATCGAGGATGAATCCTTCGAGCTGCAGGACGCCCTCGCTACGAACCTTGTCGACGCAGTCGTAATCATTCCAGAAGGCTTTGGAGCCGAATGCCTCGATCGCGGACGTGCAGGAGGGGAGCTGCCAACTATCCAGATCGCTTACGGAAGCTACACGCAGGGTTCTGCGCTCGTTGAGACGCAAGCGGTGCGCTGGGTTGCGCTTGCCGGGGCTGCCGCGGAGCTCGAGCCGGATGCGGACGCTGCACGTGTTGCTGAGCTCGTAGCCGCTGCAGCACCAGTGCGCGCAGAGACGCATGTGGAGAACCTCGCGCAAGCCGACGGTCCCGCCAAGCCGTTCCAGGCGTACCTCAACTTCAGCACGTATTCCATCACCTGTTCGGTTGTGGTGTGCGCAGGCTTGGTGCTTACCACTATGAACGGGAAACGGCTGCGGGCGCGCGCACTCGCATCGCCCATGCGGCCCCGGCGGCTGGGTGTCGAAACCCTAGCCGCCTGCTTCGTGCTCGTCGTGTGCGTATGGGCAGTTTCGGGCGTGGTCGGCGTCGTGGCGAGCGGCGTACTCACGGCGGGCGTCGGGTTTGCTCAGGTTGCACTCGCGCTTGCGGCCATGCTTGTGTTTGCACTGGTGCCGCTTGCGCTCGCGTTCGCCTTGGCGCAGCTGCGCATGTCTGAAGAGGGGCTCAATGCGTTCGGCAACATCGGCGGCATGCTCATGTCCTTCTTAGGCGGCGCGTGGGTGCCCCTCGATGTGCTGAGCGAATCCGTGCAGGTCGTAGCACGCTTTGCACCGACGTTCTGGGCGAACGACGCTATCGCGGCGGTGCTTGCCGTGCCCGAGCTCACGGTCGAGGTGCTCACCCGCTACGCTATCGGCGTAGGCGTTACGGCGCTCTTTGCCGTGGCGATCACCTGTGTGGGCTTCGCTGCCACCCGTTCACGTGAGGCGTGACTTTGAAAGTCTCTGCTTGTGGGTTGTTTTTCGCATGGTGGATCACTGTCGCTGGAAGGTCTTCATATACTCACTCGCGACAGGCCGAGAGCCCTTCCCCACCCGAGGTGCCTGCCCCCGCGTTCCTGCCCCGTCGCTTTGCCGCCGCTGCCCAGCCCCTCTCGTTTTCGAAAGCGTCGCATAACGGCCGACACCTCGGTCAGGCTTCCCGGCCCGCCGATCGAGCCCAGCCCCTCTCGTTTTCGAAAGCGTCGCATAACTCGGCGGTGAGCCCGGAATAGAAGGTTCACCGTCGAGTTATGCGACGCTTTGCTCTCCGTCAGCCTATATAGAGAGCGTCGGCCTATGTAGAGAGCGGGTAGCAAAGCTCCTTGTTGCTTTTCCGAGAGCATGGTGCAACGCTGTTCACCCCTGCATTTTCACTGATGGTTATGAGCGCGCGTGTCCGCGGACAGCAATCGGAGACGGTATGGATATTCCAGTTGTGCTTTCCCATAAAACAGCATGGCTGCTTCGTCGCACGAAGCATTTCTCGCAATTATGCGACCGTGCTCGTCAGCGAGGTTCAGAATGTGGCGAGTCGCCGTTTCTTGAGGATGAAGACCTTTTGGATATCGGACTTGGAGAGCTGGGATTGCCTGCTCACACCATCGTCCAACGCGTAAGGGATGCGCTGCATTCATGGGGTGTCCCTGTCGAGGAGCTTAACAGCGTTGATGTACTTGTTCCATTTGCCAATGACCGTGTGAGGACGGAGCATCTTGCATGTCATTCACATGGGCAGATTGTCCACGAGGAAAATGTGATTCCCGTCGCCCGTGGATTGCTTTCTGTGGGGAATCCCCTTTGTTTTGCGCAGGCGGCAACGTGGATGAATCGACGCGAGCTTATTGAGTTCGGCTACGAGCTGTGCGCGGATTACTTCACGCCGTTTGATTCGTCTTATGTGGAGCACAAGCCGTACTCATCGTGCGATGAGTTGGAAGCGCGCCTCAAAGGGCTTGGTGGCGTGCGCGGAACAGCTGCGGCGAGCAAAGCCCTTGCGTCTGTGAAGGACGGATCGCGTTCACCCATGGAGACGGCGACAGCGATGATGATTGCATGCCCACGGCTGCTGGGCGGGCTCGAATATCGGAACATAGCGCTGAACGGCCGCGTCGATGTTCCGCATGAGCAGGCACGATACACCTCTTCAAGCTATTACGAGGTTGACATACTCGCCTCGATGAAGAAGGTTGGCGTGGAATATGATGGCGGCGGGCATGACGAGCGCTCTCGAAGGGGTCATGATGCCGAACGACTCAACGCGCTCTCGCTCATGGGGTTCGACATAAAGATTCTCACCAGCGTTCAGTTTTCAACAAAGCTGAACATGCATCGAGCCATGAACGCCATAGCTCGATCTTTGGGCATCAAGGCAGGCCAATCTATTCGGTTCCAGCGCGATCAAGACGATTTGCGCCGCTTCGTGATACGCCATTGGGATAGGTATGGTGAAATGCAGGAGGAAGGGTGCTAGACGTATCGACCTTTGCGTTCTCTACATTGGCTCATGCCCGGTAGGTTCAAAAGCTCTACGAAATATGGCGGACGGCGGCTTGCAGTGAGCTCCGGGAACAAGACGCCCTGCCTGGGCAAGCGTCGCACAACTCGACAGTCAGACCGGAATTGAGGGTTCATCGTCGAGTTATGCGACGCCTTGCTGAAGAGAAGAGGTGGGTGGGCGGGTGCGGCGCGTAGGGCGGTGCGCTGCGGGCGGGCATGCGAGGTTGATGCACGTTCGACTTTTGTGGGCTGCGGCAGGCGACCTGCCTTGTATGCCTGTCCGCTTCTTTGCTAGAATAGCGAACAGTCTATTTTGGAGGAAAGCTCTACGCAGATGTCTGCATCTAGCGACAGTTCCACACCGCGAAGTACGACGGGCGCGCCCGACGCGCCCGGTTCCTGTATCCCGCCCGATGACGTTTGCGCAACGTGTCGCAAACGCCGGAAGTCGTGTCCGAAGTTCCCGCTGGCAGAAGACGGTGACGCCGCGGCGAAAGCGAGCCGCAAGGAGCCTCCGCATTACACCCTGGGTGAAGAGATCGCCAATTCCATCACGCATGGCATCGGCTGTTTGTTCGCCATCGCCGGCCTCGTGCTGCTCATCGTGAAGGCGGCGCTCGGCGACGGTGAGCCCACACACCTCATCTCCGCTATCGTGTGCGGCGTGACGCTCATCTTCGAATACCTCGCCTCGACGCTCTACCATGCCATTCAGGTGCCGGCGGCGAAGCGCGTGTTCCGCATCATCGACCACAGCAGCATCTACCTGCTCATCGCCGGGTTCTACACCCCGTTTTGCCTCATCACGCTCATCGACGCCGGGGGTCTCGTGCTCTTCGTGGTGGTGTGGGCGCTCGCCTTCGCCGGCGTGTCGTTCGAGATCATCGGGCGTCAGCGTCAGCCGCGATGGGTCACCATCACCATCTACCTCATCATGGGGTGGCTCGTGGTCTTCCGCCTGCCGCAGCTCGCCGCCGCGCTCGACCCGGTGGCGCTCACACTCCTCGTCGTCGGTGGTCTGTGCTACACCATTGGCACCGGCTTCTACCTTTTGAAGAAGATCCCGTATATGCACAGCATATGGCACCTCTGGGTGCTCGCGGGCAGCATCTTCATCTTCATGGCGGTGATCCTTTTCGTGATCTAGCGCTCGTAACGCACTCTATCGCCGGGCTCGTCGCCTCGGCACCGCGTGCTCGCCTGCGGCTTGGTATCCAGTGGAGCATTCGGCATTCGCACTGTTCCCCATCTTTGGAGGTTCGAACTCGTCCCTATGGGCATATTGATTTCCATCGTCGCAACACTGCTTCTTACGATTCTGAACGGCTACTTCTCCATGAGCGAGATGGCGCTCACCACTGCCAAGCGCGCCGCGCTCGAGCACGACGCCGAAGAGGGTGACAAACGCGCCAGCCTCGCGCTCGACCTCGCGAACGACTCCACGAACTTCCTGGCTACCATTCAGGTCGCCATCACGCTCGTGGGCTTCTTCTCCGCGACGGTCTCATCGAACACGCTTTCCGACCCACTCACGAAGTGGGTTGAGTCCTTCGATATCGCTCCGCTCTCGGCTATCGCGCCCGTGGCGTCGCCCATCGTCATCACGCTCATCGTTTCCTACCTCTCGATCGTGATCGGCGAGCTCGTGCCCAAGCGCATCGGCCTTTCCGACGCGGAGGGCATGGCGAAGTCCGTTGCTGGCACCATTTCCACGTTCCGCAAGATTGCCAAGCCGCTCGTGTGGCTCACGCAGGTGAGCGCGAACGGCATCTCTGCACTTCTGGGCATTAAGAGCGCCGACGACCGGCAGAACGTCTCCGAGGAAGAGATCAAGTACATGGTCTCCGAGCAGGACACCCTGCTCGACGAGGAGAAGCGCATGATCCACGAGATCTTCGACCTCGGTGACGCCGTGGCGCGCGAAGTCATGGTGCCGCGTGTTGACGTGACTATGGCCGAGGACACAGACGCCATCCAGCAGGTGCTCGACGAGATGCGTCGCACCGGCTACTCGCGCATTCCCGTGTACCACGAGGACACCGACAATGTTGTGGGCATCGCGCACATCAAGGACCTCATCGAACTCGCGCTCTCGAGCCGCGGCACGGAGCCTGTCTCCTCCTGCCTGCGCGACGCGACGTTCGTGCCGGACACGAAGGACATCCTGCCTCTGCTTTCCGAGATGCAGACCGCACACGAGCAGATGGTCGTCGTGGTGGACGAATACGGCGGTACTGCCGGCATCATCACCATCGAGGATATCGTCGAGGAGATCGTGGGCGAGATTGAGGACGAGTTCGACCCCGACAACAAGTACCTCACGCGTCTCTCGCGCCGCGAGTGGCTCGTCGATGGGCGTTTCAGCTGCGATGACGCTATCGAGCTGGGTTGGCCGATCGAGGAGAGCGACGAGTACGAGACCATTGCCGGCTGGATTCTCGAGGTTTGCGACGGCGTGCCGAGCATCGGCGAGGCGTTCGAGGTCGAGGGTTACCGTTTCCGCGTGCAGTCCATGCGCGGTCAGCGCATCTCGCTCATCCGCGTGATCGCGCCGGAAGAGCCGGTTGTGGTGGAGAAGGATGCCTCCGGCGATGCCGCCGAGGGTTCAGGGCAAGCATGATAATTTCGGTACCGGGTACTGAAAGTATCATTGGATGCGCTACGATGGCAGAAGTGTGACCCAAGCCGCCGTGCCGTATACGGCGGTAGGAGAGGGAGAGACATGGCAAGCCTGTTCAACATCATGAAGATCACGGTCGATGCGAAGAAGCTCCGCGCCCGCGTGCTCGTGAACCCCGGGATGCCGGTTATGACTTCGGAAGACATCGAGGCGACGGCGCGCGTGTACTATCTTGCCCCGGCGATCGCCAAGCATGTGTGCCTGGGCGACGCCGGTCGTGAGTTTCAGGATTGCATGGGCGATACCGAGCTCGCGCACCTGCTCGAGCACCTTACGGTCGAGATTCTGAACGAGACTGGCCTTGCGGGCGATATCTCGTGCGGCCGCACGCGCGGCGTGGCGGGTGACGAGCGCCTCTTCGAGATCGAGCTTTCGTGCCCCGACGACGCGCTTACCATCGGCGCGCTTTCGTCTGCGGCATTCATGATGGAGTGGGCGTTCTTGCATCCGGAGGCCGCGGCGCCCGATTTCGCCGGAACCGTGGAAGCGCTGCGCCAGATGGTGCTCGCGCTGCGCGGTGAGGCGGACTCCCGTGACGCGGATGGCGACTCCGGCGACCTGGCAGAGATAGCGGCAGATGTCGCGGACGAGCCCGCAGACGCGCGTGCTGCCGAAGAGGACGGTGTCTCGGCGCAGCCGGTGTACGGCGGCGCGGCTGCCGTCCGTCATGAGGGCGGCGATGAGTAACGCGGCAAAATAGCCTCGATGAGCAAGTTGTGTGATTCCATCTGAGTGCCGTTGTGTTGGCTGCGCGAACATCTCTCATTTCGAGTTGGCGATGAGCGTCATCGCTTTATATTGCGTGTAAGACGATGTGCAGACGGGCTTCGACGCGATTATGTATCTGAGCGATACGGAGCGCGCCCCTATCTTGTGTTTGCGGGCGCCGCAGCGCTTGCCTGCGGCACCGCCTCGCGGAGGCGGGCGGCTCGCTAGGTTTATTCCGTCTCCACCCATGATGAGGGAGATGCGCGCCCCGTGCACAGGTATAATGGAGAGCAACTGTACGCCGCCTCTGGCGAAGCCAACAGAAGGGAACGCTCATGGGTAAGGGTTTCAGCTTCCTCGTCGGTGCCACACTTGGCGCTGCTGCCGGTACGATCATCGGCATCCTCATCGCGCCGCGCGCCGGTGCGGAGACGCGTGCCATGGCCGCCGATATGGCAAACGATGCCTGGGATAACGCACGCGACATGTACGAGCAGGGCGCCGAGCAGGCTCGCGCCGCTATGAACGACTTCGGCCCCATGGTCGATGCGAAGACCGATGAGCTCCGCGCCAAGGTCGACCTTGCCCGCGAGCGCATGGACCAGCTGCGCGAGACGCTGAACGAGGCTATCGCCGGCGGCACCGTGACGCCCGCCGCCGATGTCGAGATTGAGGTCGCGCCCGAGGCCGAGGCAGCTTCCGAGGCGTAATGCGCACCCAGGATTTCCAGGGGCTGAAGATCTACCGCATCCCAGCGGAGGCAAAGCGCACCCGCAAGGACGGTACCCCGCGCGACCCGAAGAAGATTGGCAAGATTCATTTCCCGGTGTTCACGCCGGACGGCACGCGCGTCGTGGGCTTCATGGTCTCACCTCCCGATGTCGCAGGCATGATCAAGCAGTCGGATCGCTTCGTCGCGCGCGATGTCGTTCGCGTATACGAGGGCGTACTCGCCGTTCCAGATGCGAAGGACTCCTTCGACGCTGCGGCAGCCAAGCGGCTTGGCATCGATCTAGACGCCTGCATCATCTGGACGGGTATGGACGCCGTGACGGTTTCCGGCAAGAAGCTCGGATACTGCGCAGATGCGGAGTTCGACCCTAAGACGGGCAAGGTCTCGACATTCTCGCTCACGAGCGGAATGGCCGCGACGGCGCTCGTAGGTACCATCGATATGCCGGCGACCTACCTCAAAGGCTATGGGAACGGTGCGATGATCGTCGCCGATGAGGCCGCCGAGCTTGGATTCTCTGGCGGCGTGGCTGCGAAGGCGGGCGAGGCGAGCGCGAAGATCGGCGTGAAGGTTCGTTCCGGTGCCGAATCGCTCGACGAGAAGGGTGCCGCAGCGCTCAAGCGCGGAAGCGCGACCATGGAGAAGGGCGGTCGCGCCCTGGGCAAGCAGATTGGTAAGACGCGGGGCATGTTCTCGGGCTTCGCGCGTGAGTTCAAAAAGGCTTCCTCGTCCTCTTCGACGAAGAAGCATAGCTAGTGTATGGCGCGGCGCATCTGTTTGCGTGGCACCCATGCACGATAGACAGCACGTAGCGCGCGGTGTTCGGTGTCGGATGCCGCGCGACGGGGAGGAGCACCATTGCTCAATCACACCACCTCCTACCCACCGAAGCGCCCACATCCCAGGCGCAACCAAAAGACGACCGGCTACCAGCTTTCTCGATCGCGCAAGAAGGCACCGCACAGACCGGGTGCCTCATACGTTCGCCATTCACAGGGCTTCGGAAGCGACAACCGGCGTTCGCGCACGCACGTCCGCCGAGGCGGTCAGGGTAGCAGTCGTCGCAACGCCCGGCGCCCGTATGCGTTCGTGATCGTTGGCTGCGCGGCGCTCTTCTTCGTGGCAAGCCTCATCTGGTACCTCAACCGTAGCGTCGGCATCACCCTGAACGGCAGCGATGCGAGCGTTCATATCGGCGCCACCATCACGCAGGTCATAGAAGACGAGGGGTTCGAGGACTCCTGCCGGCCTGGCAACTTGCTCGCGGTCGACGACAGCGTGATCACGCGCGGTGGCGGTGAGCGCTACAGCGTAACCCTCGACGGCGAGGAAGTCGATCCCGACTCCTACGACACCGTGAAGCTCGAGGGCGGCGAGGAGCTTGAAATCCACGATGGTGCGGACGTCTACGAGGAGCACAAGGTTGAGGCGACGACGATCGAGCCGACCATCACCGTTGAAGGTAACGGCGCCATCGGATACGTGAGCACTTGGGGTATCCCCGGCCGCTCCGAGGTGTGGACGGGCGAGCTCACCGGCATCACCGCCGATCGCGGGGTGGTGCAGAAAGTGCAAGATTGCGTGGTCACGTACCGCTCCGTCTCGCCCGACGCCGAGGATGCGCGCTACATCGCGCTGACCTTCGACGAAGGACCGAGCGCCTATACCCAGCAGATCCTCGACATTTTGGAGGAAAAGGGCGTCTCCGCGACCTTCTTCTTGCAGGGAGATGCCGTCGAGGAGAATCCGGCCGCGGCGAAGGCCATCGTCGAAGCGGGTCACGAGATAGGCTCGAACGCATACAACGACGTCGACCTCTCCACGCTCTCGGGTGAGGAGCTTCGCTCCCAGCTCACACGCGGATTCGACGCCATCGAGAACGCCACAGGCGAGCGCGTGAACCTCTTGCGCGCGCCTTACGCCTCCTTCAGCACGGAGAACTGGGCGGAGAGCATGGACATCGTGGGTGCTGTGGTCTCGTGGAACATCGACTCTGGCGACTGGTTGCTGCCAGGTGCGGAATCCGTGCAGGAGAACGTGGTGGGTGCGGCGCGCAACGGCAACATCGTGTTGCTTACCGACAACGACGTTACGGGCGAGCAGCTCGTCGAGGCGCTGCCCGGGATTATCGACCAGCTCAAAGAGGACGGGTACACCATCGTGACGCTCAGCGAGCTCATCGCCACGGATGAGGATTTCGCCGAAGAACTCGACCTTGCACACACCTCGATGCCCGAAGACGCCGCGCTGCCCGTTATGCCGAGCGACGACGAGGACGAGTGAGCATGAGGCCTGAGCCCCGAACCAGCCATTGGGGACAGTCCCCAATGGCTGGTGGAATCTGAGCCCTGGACGAAAACCATCGCCGAACGTGAACGGGGATCCGAATCCTAGACGAAAAGCATCGACACGCGTGCGCCGACCTCGACGGCGAGCCGCCGCCCCGCGATCCGCGAAGCCGGGCGCCGCGCGCCCTTCGGAAGGCGTCTCGGCGGCCCGAAGACCCAAATCGCGCCAGGTGAACAGTTTCCACGCCATCTCCGAAGTAGCCATGCGATTTCGTAAAGGAAAACAGCAGGTACGGTGTTCGGGTATGTCCGCGCAACTTCAATGCCCCACCGAAAACCGTTCACTTGGCGCGATTTGGGAATCGGGGCTCCGGGCTGAGGATCCCACGGTTTCTTAAGGACGCCTTATGGTCTTGTCAACCTTGTATTGAATCACGCGCGGTTTTCGACTGGAGCACTCGGTGCGCATCCATGGGCTCATGCGATTTAGTAGACTGCTCGCGTGACATATCTACATCTACAGACCGCCGGCTTGCGGCGTCTGCATGGGGAAGCGAAGTACCGTGAGCGACCGAAAAAAATATATTCAGCCGGGGAAGGCGACCCACCTCCACTACACCACGACGGCAAGGGGCAAGCGCTACGTCGCCTCAGCGTCACGCGCCAGACGCGGCCGTCGTCCATCCCGTCGTCCGCGCTTGTCCAAGGCGGTCGTCGTGGCAGTCGCTGCGGTGGCGCTTGTTATCGGCTCCGCGAGCGCGTGGTATTTCCTATTGCGCGACGTGGCGATTTCGGTGAATGGCGAGCAGGTGGTGGCTCGCGTGAACGCGCCGCTCGCGGAGGTTCTCGAAGAGCACGACTACTTCGGTGCGGTGCCAGGACGGCTGCTTTCGGTGGGTGGTAACGTGATCGAGGAGCGGGGCGGAGAACCCTGCGCAGTGAGTCGACAGGGTGAGCAGCTAGCACCCGAGCAGGTCGAGGGTGCGCGCATCCAGGAGGGCGATGTCTTCACCGTTGCGGACGGCACGGATACCGAGGAGGCGTCGACGGAGGAAACGCAGGAGATTGCACCGGGTATCCACCGCGAGACGGGCGGCGCGATCCAGTTCGTCTCGCAATGGGGCAAGGCGGGCAGCAAACGCGTGAAAACCGGTGAGGTCTCTGGCGAGACGGCGGAAGAGGTGCTCGAGGAGCCGCAGGACATGGTGGTCTCGTCGGTGAATCCCCGCCCGTCAAGCGGCAAGTATGTGGCGCTCACCTTCGACGATGGCCCGAGCTCCTACACGCCTCAGATTCTGGAAATCCTGAAGGAAAAGGGCGTGCGTGCCACGTTCTTCAACCTGGGTTCTCAGGCGCAGAGCAACCCGTCGGGCAGCAGGGCGATCGTAGAGGCAGGACAAGAGCTGGCGAGCCATACCATGGCGCATCGTAACCTGCCGACAGTCGACCGCGACACGCTCCGCTCGGAGATTTCGACTGCGGCTGATGCGTTGAGCGAAGCGAGCGGTACACATCCGCAGATGATACGCGCTCCCTACGGGGCGTTCGGCGACACGGAGTGGGCGCGCTCGGGCGACCTCATCTCGTGCAACGTACTATGGAACGTCGATACGTGCGACTGGGAGCGGCCGGGTGCGGATGCCATCCGGGCGGAGGCAGTGAACAGCGCGTTCAACGGCGCAATTATCCTCATGCACGACGGCGGCGGCAATCGTGAGCAGACGGTCGCGGCGCTGCCCGGGATCATCGACGACTTGCGGGCAAAGGGCTACGAGTTCGTCACGGTGAGCGAGCTCATGAGCATGGACGACCGCATTCCCGAAGACGTGGCGAACGGTACCGTCTCCATGCCCGAGGAAGCCGTGCTCCCTAGCGTCTAGCGCACGGTGCCTCGGACGCCAGCCAACAACCCCCGTCCCCAATGACTGGCGCCGTTGCGCTGCGCGATGTCACGGTCCATCGCGAATTTCTGCTATAGTTATCCCTGCATTATGGGTCACGAGAAAGGCAACAGGTGAAATCGAAACCTCGACCTCACAGTCGGTGACCCCTGCGGGTGCTCTTTGCGCGCGTATGGGGTGAAGACCCGGCACGCCACCTCAGCGTCGCCGCATCGCGCAAACGCTTTCCGCGCCGCCCGTCGGCCGCGCCCAGGAAACGCAAAGGAGCACCATGAACTATCTTTCTGAGATGCTCAAGCTACCCGTTCTCGATGTGAACGGAGAGAAGCTCGGAGTTGTGAACGACCTCGGCATCGCCACGGGCGAGGTCTTTCCGCATGTGACGTCGCTCGCCTTCCAAGGGCCGGGCAAGACGCCGTTCATGATCAGCTGGCGCAAGTACGTCGACCACGTGGACGATGAAGGCGTGCACCTCAAAACGCGCGACACCGATGTGCGCTTCTCGTATCTGCAGCCCGATGAACTGTTGCTGGCGCGCGATATCCTGAACAAGCAGATCGTGGACACGCAGGGACTCAAGGTCGTGCGCGTGAACGACCTCAAGCTCTCGAGCTCTGGTGAGAACCAGCTGCGCCTGCTCGGTGCCGAGGTGGGAAGCCGGGGCCTTTTGCGCGCGATGCACCCCGCGCTCGAGCGCATCGCCGCACGGCTTGCCCGCGCGGTGGGAAAGCCCCTCG
>CAJLVH010000003.1 GCA_905210055.1 uncultured Enorma sp.
CCCGTCTCGCGGAAATCCTCGTCGCGCGCGGCGCACACGTCGATCAGCGCCGTCGCCTGTCCGCGGCCGATGCCCTTCGTCTCACGCGTGATGCAGATCGAGCCGCCGCCGATACCCACCTTCACGAAGTCGGCACCGCAATCCGCGAGGAAGCGGAAGCCGTCGCCATCGACGACGTTGCCGGCACCCACTTTGACCTCATCACCGTACGCCGCGCGGATCCACTCAATCGTGCGCTTCTGCCACTCGCTGAAACCCTCAGAAGAGTCAATGCAGAGCACGTCGGCACCCGCCTCGAGCAGAAGCGGCACGCGCTTCTCGTAATCGCGTGTGTTGATGCCCGCGCCTACCATGTAGCGCTTGTTGGCGTCGAGAAGCTCGTTGGGGTTTGACTTATGGCTGTCGTAATCCTTGCGGAACACGATACCCACCAGGTGGTCGTTCTCGTCCACCACGGGCAAAGCGTTCAGCTTGTTGTCCCAGATGACGTCGTTGGCGCGCTTGAGCGTGATGTCCTTGTCGCCCACGATGAGCTGCTCACGCGGGGTCATGAACGTCGCGACCTTCATCTGCGGGTCGTCACGAGAGGGACGGTAGTCACGGCTCGTCACGATGCCGAGGAGCTTGCCGTGCGCCGTGCCGTCTTCCGTGACGGGCATGGTGGAGTGGCCGGTCTTCTCCTTGAGATCCATAACCTCCTGCATGGTCATATCGGGCGTGAGCGTGGAGTCGGAGATGACGAAACCGGCCTTGTGATCCTTCACGGCCTTGACCATGGCAGCTTCGGACTCGGGCGTCTGGTTGCCGTAGATGAAGGACATGCCACCTTCCGTGGCAAGCGCGATACCCATCTTCTCGCCGGAGACGGACTGCATGATGGCAGAGACCATGGGGATGTTCAGGCTGATGGAAGGCTCCTCGCCGCGGCGGTACTTCACGAGCGGGGTCTTGAGGTTGACGTTCGCGGGGATGCATTCGGAAGACGAGTATCCGGGCACCAGCAGGTACTCAGAGAACGTATGGGACTCACCGGGGAAAAACATGGCCATGGATACTCCTCCTCTTGGTTTGGGCGCGATCTGGGGGCGGGCACAGCGGCGCCGTCCCTTGCCGCGCGATTTCGCTGAAAGACCGCCTGGCCGGGCGTTCTTGGTGACGTATTGTAGCGCACAGCAGGCGCGCGTTAGCAGGATGCCGTCGTGGCGTCACCGTGTTCGCACATCTGGAGGGCCAATGCCACCGAATCATCGCATGCAGCCAAGGCGCTGGTCCGAGGAGCCGCCATTTGCGACGGAGATCAGCCCACCTCGCCCCTGTGGCACTCGTGCCGAAATAGCACGCAACGTGTTGATTGGGACGGGAATTATTTCCGCTCGAACCACCTTTGAACGGCGAATGCCTCCGGATGTAGATTTTTTAATGCCACTCGCCCCATATATGTACGGAGGCGTCCTCCAGGCGAGGGGTTGACGCCACTTGCCCCAAATATGTATCGATTGTCCCATTCGTATCAATTCTGTATCAGGCATTTTGCTGAAATACCCCACTTGGCAGAAATATGTACCTCACGATCGGTTCAAATATGGATCGAATGGGCAAGCGAGGCGAAGCCGGGCCCAAATCTAGGTCGAATGGGCGAGAGAAAGGAAGTTGGCCAATATTTAGGTCGAGTGAGCAACAAGCCGAACCGAAATCCATCTTTTGGCCGAGTGAATAAGCGCTATCGAATGGCCGGCAGCACTTGAATCCAGCGAGCGCACCGACGAGCCACAGTTCGCCAATAGGCCAAGCAAGCATTAAGGTAGAAACGTGATCTGTTTTGCGCTGGAGGGCAAGCAGGCGGCAGTGAGCGTATCACCGCTGTTCAGAGCCCTCAAGCACTACCTTCTCTGCTCGGCATAGCGCGCTTCAGCATCTTCACGCGCTGAAGCCCACCAGGGTTCATGGTCGCGGTACCACGCTATCGTCTGTCGCAGCCCCTCCTCGAAATCCGTAAATCGTAGCTCCCATCCCAATTCTCTACGAAGCTTACCGGCATCGATTGCATACCGTCGATCGTGACCTGGGCGATCACGCACCCAGTCGAAGTCGTTCTCATCGCGGCCGAACGCACGCAGGATCGCGCGTACCACATCGATGTTCGAGCGTTCTCCATTCGCTCCCACGAGATACGTTTCGCCTATGCGCCCGCGTGTGAGCACCGCCCACACCGCGCTCGAATGATCGTCCACGTGGATCCAGTCCCGCACGTTAAGGCCATCGCCGTACAGCCGCGGGCGCACCCCGCGCAGAAGCCCGGTCACCTGGCGCGGTATGAACTTCTCCGGATGTTGGTAGGGACCGTAGTTGTTCGAGCAGTTAGAGATCGTGGCGAAAATGCCGTACGTGCGCACCCACGCCTGCACGAGCATATCCGATGCGGCCTTGGTGCTCGAATACGGCGAGCTTGGATGGTATGGTCTCTCTTCGGTGAAGCGCGCCGGGTCGTCGAGCGCAAGATCGCCGTAGACCTCGTCTGTCGAGATGTGATGGAAGCGCAGACCATGTGCGCGGCTTGCCTCGAGCAGAGTAAATGTTCCCTGGACATTCGTTTGCACGAAAGGGCCGGGGCAGGCGATGGAGTTGTCGTTGTGGCTTTCCGCCGCGAAATGAACGATGGTATCCGCATGCGCCGCAAGGCGATCTACGAGCGCAGCGTCGCAGATGTCGCCAACCACAAGCTCCACACGATCCTCGGGCATGTCGGCGATATTCTGCGGGTTGCCGGCATACGTGAGCTTATCGAGCACCGTCACGTGCACGTCCGGTTGCTCGCGCACCACCCAGCGCACGAAATTCGATCCGATGAACCCGCACCCGCCGGTGACGATGATGTGACGCGGTTCAAAGCTGGCCATCACGATCCCTCCCACCATACGCCTGGTAGTAGATAGTTTAGCGAAAGAAACGCGTGCTACCGTTCGCCGGCACGGTATACATCGGCGTTTACCGCTCGCGGAATCGTACATATACCTCTCCCTACCTATGGTGACGACCTGCTATCATGACTGCACCCGCGCCTCATCCGCTCCCCCCGCCAACACACAATGGGAGGAGACTGTGCATGGGTGCATTCGATACCAACAAGAGCTACGTGCTCATAGCTGGCGCTTCGGCGTTGCGCCTGTACAGATCCGATACCACACTATACTTCGTCCGCCGCCTGATACAGGATTGCTCGAGTGATGCTGCGCACGGTAATGCTGCACAGACAGATGCGCGACTTGTTTCAGCGCTTGGCAAAAGACGCGCCTGTGTTCCTTCCGCGTCCGAATGTGCTGCGTTGGCGCGCCTCTTCGACCTGCCCCTGCCGCTCGACTTGATGGTGACATCCCCGCAGATGCGCCGGCATTCGGCCGCCGTCCGATGCCATCTCGATACAGACGCATCACACCAAGCTGCATTCATTGAGGTGGAGCAAGGCGTGTACGTCGCACGTCCCGAGCTCGTCTATCACCAGCTGGCAACCTACACAGACACCGCCCATGCGTGGATGCTCGCCTCCGAACTCGCAGGCGCGTATTCGCTCGAGCCCGATGGAGCCGAAGGCATGCACGGGCGCGCCGCTCTCACTTCACCCGAGCTGCTGCGCTCGTTCTTCAATCGGTCGCGCGCAACCTGCCACAAAGCGCGCGGCAGGCGAATACTCGATCACTTCGTCGGCGGAGCGCGTTCTCCCAAGGAAGCGCAGATTGCGGCCATGCTCGCGTTGCCCCGACGCCTCGGCGGCTACGGAATTCGCGGCGTGGTGCTCAACCAGCAGATCGATCTCTCACCCGAAGCGTGTGCCGTCGCCAAACGCGGGTACGTGGAGGGGGATGTCTTCATCGAGTCCCTACGGCACAACATCGAGTACGACAGCGACGAGCACCATCTTGGCAACGAAGCGCACGACCGCGACACGCGCAAGGCGAACGCGCTGCGCATGATGGGTGTCGAGCTCACGAGCCTCAGCAAGGGACAACTCCATAGCTGGCTGGAGTTCGACATCCTCGCTACAGCAATCGACCAGGAGCTGCCGTTTCATAAACGAGGTGCGACGCCCGCGATTCGCGCCAAGCAATATGCCCTTTGGCACCAGCTGCTGTTCGATGATACGGATACGCGATGAGCTCAAATCTGCACCATGTTCCTCCTGATTGCAGCCACTCGACTCAAATCCGCACCGTAACGATGCGCCAAGATCCACTCGACCCAGATTTGTACGGATGTTGCAGTACAAATCTGGGTCGGATGGAAATCGTTCAGATTGTTGCAGGAAATGACCTGGTAAAAGCCTTGTGTTTTGCAACTATGATTGCCTCGAGTCCATCAAGACGTCCATATTTGGGCTGAGTGAGCGTTACAGCCGAAAAACGCGCGTTCTCCGTTCACATATGGGTCGAGTGGGTTTACGCGCATCGATTCGGTGCATACCCCCCCAGCGCATTCCCCCGCTGCTAGCCTCCGCGCGCAGAAACGTTAGCCCAAAAGCGCCTTCAACCCGATGATGAGAAGCACCACGCCGCCGGCAATCTGGGCGTGGCTGCCGAAGTGCGCACCCAAACGACGCCCAATGAACAGCATCGCCAAGCAGCACACAAAGGTCGCGATACCGATCATGCCGCCGTAAAGTACAATGTTCGCGCCGCTCGCAGCAAACGATACGCCGACAACGAATGCATCGATCGAGGTGGCAATCGCCTCGGCGAAGATGGTGGCATACGTGAGGTGCGTAGGATCGCATGCCTCGGGGTCGCGGAGCTCACGTACTGCCTCGACGATCATCTTTCCGCCCACGAACGCTAGGATCACAAGCGATACGATACCTGCGTATGCCTCGATGAGCGGCGCGATGAGCGTTCCGCCGAAAAAGCCGGCGATAGGCATCGCCATCTGGAAGATCGCGAACAAGAGCGGCATGGTGAACTTCTTACCCGCAGGCATATCGGGCTCGCAGAGCGTGTTCGAAAGCGTGACTGCCATCGCATCCATCGCGAGTGCCACGCCCAAAAACAAGCTCTCGACTACAATTGCCAGGGTAACCGGCATCATCTGAACCTCCAAAGCGCCGAATGCACGCATCTGCGGCCAGCCAGAGCAAAAGCCCAGCGCACCCATTTACCGGCGCGCCGGGTCAAACTCATGAGACAAAACGTAGGTACGGCAGAATACCGCAGCTACCTGATAGGGTTTAGGGCTCAGGAGGATTGCAGAAAAGGCGAAGTGCCTGGTCAAGGCTATCAACGACATCAATAGGATCATCAAGACCGGCATAGAGCTGAAGGCAGCTCAGATCACCGATCTCCACGAGCACGAGCCGTGTCGCACGTGTACCGCGGACGCCTCCGAACGCGGTCGCGCGCACCTCTTCAAATAGCTTGAGGAAACGCTCGCAACGCGACTTGGCGCCTTCGAGACCAGAGCCGGTAAGCGTGAAGTTCACATATGCGCCGAAACCATGCTCGAGCACGCGTGCCGCGACGTCGCGATCGGGATGCGTCGCGAAACCCGGATAACGTACGCAACCTATCGAAGAGTGACACGAAAGGTACGATGCGATGGCGCGCGCATGGTCGAAGCGTTGCAGCGCGGTATCGGGAAGCTCATCGAGCGCCGCGGCAACGGCAGCAAGGTCCGTATCGCTTGGACGCGCAGCGCCCGCGGCAGACGATGGCGCGCCGAGTCCGAAGGAAAGCAGGCGGAAGGCATCCTCCGCGTAAGGATCTGCGACCTGATGGCGTCCTTGCTTCCGTTGGGAGCGCGCAACGGAGACCGCGACGACAGGCTCCGATACCGCAGCGCTGAACGTGCCCATGAGGGACTCGAGCGAGATATGCGCCCCGAGCGCAAGCGGACGGCAGCCGAACACCGTCGGCAGCGTGTTATCCACCACAAGCGTGGCACCCGCCATCTTCGCTGCCTGCGCGAACGCGCGGATATCTGCTACGCGCAGGGTCTTCGCACTTACCGAAGGCACAAGCCAGAACAACCTACCTGAAGACATGCCTGCCGGATGCGCGTACGACGCGGGGGAACCTTGAGGCACGAGGCGCTCCGCCTCCGCCTGGGCTTCATTCACGCCCGTAGATGCCAAAAGGAAGGCATCTGCCTCGGGTGCAGCAGCAAACGATAGACGCTGCCAGCGAAACAGCTTCACCACGCGATCAGGTCGGTCGTCTGCGCACGCGACCAGACGGTCATGCGTCCCCACGACACCCGTCTTCGCAAGCACGTCCGCCGCATCCCATGCGCGCACGAACCACGTCGCCCGCGCACCGTGGCACGCGGCATAGGCATGGACCAAGTCAAGATGAAGCGACATGCCCTCCCCTTTCGACAGCTCATGAGCTAAGTATACGGCAAGTTACTGCATACGCCGCGGTAAGCAACAAGTTGATACGGCGGGCATAGAAACGAGCGAGTTCTCGGAGATGCCTGCCGAAAACCCGCCCTCATTGTGATGCACGAATATCGCAGCGCGTTGCCGCAGCTAGCAGTGGGTCTATCGACGCGTGGCAATCTCCTCGCGCACGCTTGCGATAAACTCATCGAGCTCGGCGGCGTGCGTCTCGTTCGAACGATCGCGCACGGAGATGTTCCCCGCCTCGACCTCCTGCTCACCCAGGATAAGCATATAGGGTGGGCGGTCGATGTTGCGCGCCTCGCGGATCTTGTAGCCGATCTTCTCGTCGCGCTCGTCGCACACGGCACGAATGCCGGCGGCATCGAGCTTGGCCGTCACCTCGAGCGCATAATCGCGGCTCTTCTCGGAGACGGGCAGCACCTTCACCTGGCACGGCGCGAGCCAGGTGGGAAACTTGCCAGCAAAGTGCTCGATCAAGATACCGATGAAGCGCTCGATGGAGCCGAAGCACACGCGGTGAAGCATGATGGGACGCTTCTTGGAGCCATCAGCGTCCGTGTACTCGAGGTCGAAGTTGAGCGGCATCTGGAAGTCGAGCTGCACGGTGCCGCACTGCCAGGTGCGACCGAGGGAGTCTTCCAGGTGGAAGTCGATCTTGGGACCGTAGAAGGCACCATCGCCCTCGTTGACCACGTACTCCTTACCCAAGCGCTCGAGTGCCTCGCGCAGGCCGGCCTCGGCGCGCTCCCAATCCTCATCGGAACCCATGGAGTCCTCGGGACGCGTGGAGAGCTCGAGGTGGTAGGTGAAGCCGAACTTCTGGTAGACGGAGTCGATGAGGTTCACCACGCCCACGATCTCGTCGGTGAGCTGGTCGGGACGGACGAAGAGGTGGGCGTCGTCCTGGTTGAAGCAGCGCACGCGGAAGAGGCCGTGCAGGGCGCCGCGCATCTCGTGGCGGTGCACCAGGCCGATCTCGCCGGCACGGATGGGCAGCTCGCGGTAGCTGTGCGGACGGCTCTTGTACACGAGCACGCCGCCCGGGCAGTTCATGGGTTTGATGCAGTACTCCTCGTCATCGATGACGGTGGAGTACATGTTGTCCTTATAGTGGTCCCAGTGGCCGGAGGTCTCCCACAGGTGCTTGCTCATGATCTGCGGCGTGGAGATCTCGACATAGCCCGCCTTGTGGTGGATCTCGCGCCAGTAGCTCAAAAGCTCATTCTTGAGAATCATGCCGTTGGGCAGGAAGAACGGGAAGCCTGGGGCCTCGTCGCGCATCATGAAGATGTCCATCTCGCGGCCGATCTTGCGGTGGTCGCGCTTCTTGGCCTCTTCGAGCAGGCGCAGGTGCTCGTCGAGCTCCTCCTTCGTGGCGAAGGCAGTGCCGTTCACGCGGGTGAGCATCTTGTTGTCCTTGTCGCCCTTCCAGTAGGCGCCCGAGACGCCCGTGAGCTTGAAGGCCTTGAGCGCCTTGGTGTAGGTGAGGTGCGGGCCCACGCACATATCGATGTACTCGCCCTGCTGGTAGAAGGTGATGCGAGCATCCTCGTCAAGATCGCCGATGTGCTCGACCTTGTATTTCTCGCCACGCTCCTCCATGAGCGCGATAGCCTCCGCGCGCGGAAGCTCGAATACCTGGAACTTGAGGTTCTCCTTCACAATCTTCTTCATCTCTGCCTCGATGGCCGGGAAGTCCTCCTCAGAGATCTTCTGACCTTCAGGCAGGTCGATATCGTAGTAGAAGCCGTTGTCCGTAGCCGGACCGTAGGCGAAGTCGGCCTCGGGGTACAGGCGCTTCACGGCCTGCGCCATGATGTGAGCGGCGCTGTGGCGAACGACGTGGGTAACCTCGTCTGCCGGGCACTCGTCAACGTGGCCGTCGTTATACAGAACCTTCATTGCTTGCTCCTTATCGTAGAGAGGAATAGCAGATGGTTAGTACCAAGGAACAGGGGGCGAGGCGCGGATCGCATCACCTACGGGGTGGCGCGCGGCGCACCTCATACAAAAACGCCCGCACCCGATGATACCACCGGGATGCGAGCGTTATCGGGCGCGAACGAAGTTCCGGTCAAGACCGGCGGCGCGCCTATTGGATGTGCGTTCGGCAGTACGGGCACACCTTCCAATGGGCGTCGAGCGGCTTGTGGCAGCTGGGGCAGACGTTGCGCACCTGGGTGTTGCACACCGGGCACACGACGAAATCCTTCTCGATGGGCCCACCGCAGCGCGGGCACGTGCCGTACTGAGCGAGCTGGCGCTCACGAAGCGCCATGTCGAGCTCCTGCTCCTCGCGGTCGGAGAGGTAGCTGCTCGGACGAAGCACGTTGTAGGCGATGAGGCCGACGAGTGGGACGAGCGAAAGCAGACCCCACGCCCAGAAGTACTGGGAGCCGCGACGGCGCGCGTCGACGAACACGTAGACCACAGAGAGCACGTACAGCGCGACGATGAACGCAATGAAGAGATAAATGACAGTCATGACCTGCGGCGTCATGAGCTGTTGGATGTATTCCATCATGAGCGGTCGATACCTTTCAGCTGAAGTGATCACAAGTGCTGGTACAAACAACGATACATTGTATACCGAGTCGCGCATCCTGCCAAAAATCCACAGCCTCGGCGCAGCAAACGTCCGTGACGGCAGCCCCTGCCAAAAGGGACTGTCCCTTTTGGCAGCTTTTGGCAGACCATCACAACAGGCGGGTGAGCTCGCCGGCAAGGGTGATGGTACCGGCAGCCACGATGTCCTCTCCCGCAGCGGTTACGGCGTCGAGCGCGTCCGCAACTGTTGCATGCACGGCAACGAGATCTTCCTGCGCCCTCCCCTCCCGCTCGAGCTCTTCGGCCACGAGCGCGGCAAGCTCCGTTGCAGGAAGCGCGCGCTCGGAGGCGGTCTGGGTCACGCGGACGCGGGGAAACGCGGGTACGAGCGCGCGCACGATGCCGCGAGCGTCTTTATCGGAAAGCGTCGCGATAAGGAGCGTCGGGCGACGGCCGACGCACGGGTCGATCTCGTCGAGCGACCCCGCGAACGATGCGCACGATTGCGGGTTATGGCACGCGTCGATGAGCACAAGCGGACGTTCGCGCCGCACGTCGAAGCGACCAGGCGTGGGACAGCCGCGCAAGCTGCGGCCAAGGCTTTCGGCATCGAGCGGACGGCCGAGGTATGCCTCGACCAGGCTGATGGCGCAAGCGGCGTTTTGCGCCTGATACGCAGGCTTCGAAAGCGCGATACGGTACGACGCGCGCGGCGTCACGCACGAGAACACGAGGTCGTCACCTAGCCGTTGGGGCAACCGCTCGATCTGGTGACGTGACACCACCGGCTCCACGCCCGCCCAGGCGCAGCGTTCGTCCATCACACGCTGAACGCTCGGCTCATGCGTCCCCTCGCCGAGCACCACGGCGCGTCCGGGCTTAATGATCGCCGCCTTCTCTGTCGCGATCTGGGCGAGTGTGTCGCCTAAGATACGCGTATGGTCGAGCCCAATGCCCGTCACCGCAACGGCAACCGGATTTGTCGCGCTCGTCGCGTCCCAGCGCCCGCCGAGGCCGACCTCGAGTACGGCAACTTCAACGCGGGCTTCAGCGAAGACGACGAGCGCAGCTACCGTGAGCAGGTCGAAGGGGGTGATCGTATAGGCAGCCTCACCGCGCCCGCACCGCGCCTCATTCACGCGCCGGCCAGCTTCAACGGCAGCGGAGACGCCATGGGCGAACGCCGCATCCGAGACGATAGCGCCATCGATTTCCATGCGCTCGGGATAGTGCACGAGGTGCGGCGAGGTATAGAGCGCGGTGCGAAGGCCTTCGCCCACAAGCGCCGCAGCGGCAAAGCGCACCGTCGAGCTCTTGCCGTTCGTGCCGGCAACTTGGATTACGTCATAGTAAGCATCCGGCCTCTCGAGAACGTCGAGCATGTCAACGACGGTCTCAAGCAATGGGCCGGCGTCACCCGAGATGACGCCCGTGTCCGCGGCGAGCGCGACAGCCTCCTCGAAAGGAAGTTCGGGCACGTCGAAGGGGATGGCATAGGGCGAAAGATGTTCCATGAAAGTGCTTTCTATACGGTACGCGGTTCGTCCCCGCGATGCGCACGCAGGAAACGGGTTTCGGTAATCACCAGGTCTACCGGTATATCGTAGCGCTCCCGTGCACCGAGCGCCGCAAGGTCCTCTACAACCTGCACCTCGCGACACAAACCAACGGAGACGCCAGATAATTCGGCAAGAAACACATCATAATACCCGCCGCCATATCCCAAGCGAAACCCCTGCATGTCGACGGCGAGGGCGGGCACGATTGCAAGCGCGCCCTTATGCACGGCAAGATCCACCTCGCGAGCGGGGTCCTCGGCAGGCTCCTGCATACCGAAGGCGTGTCGTTCAAGACCGTCGAGCGAATCAATCGTGTACCAACGCATACGGCGTGATGCCGGTACACAGCGCGGCAGAGCGACCGTCTTGCCCTCCTGCCAGGCGCGCTCGATGATGCCGCGCGTCTCGACCTCCGCACCAATCGAAAGATAGCAGGCGACAAGCTGGGCGTTTTCGAATTCTGGCAATTCGCATACGCGCTCAGCAATCACGGCATCGATGCTCGCGCGCTCTTCAGGCGAAAGCGCGAGGCGCTTCTGTTTGAACGCCGCGCGGAGCGAGTCTTTTCGTGCAAGCGCGCCAAAGGAACGCATGGACACGGCTTCCCTATCGCTTCAACTTGGGCGCGTATGCCGTCCAATAGGCGATCGCTACCAACACGCCGCCCACGATATTTCCCACAGTGACGCAGACGAGGTTCATGGCAACGCCCGTGACCGTGATACCGGCAGCACCCGAAGCCGCTTCCAGCATGAGGCCGAGCGGCAAGAAGAACAGATTCGCGATGCTGTGCTCGAAGCCGAGAGCCACGAACGCACAGACCGGCAGCGCCGTCGCAGCGAGCTTATCGCACACTGTCTTACCCGCGAAACCCATCCACACGGCAAGGCACACGAGGATGTTGCAGAGGATGCCGCGCGCAAACGCGACGGCGGGCGCAAGCGACGCCTTCGATGCCGCAACAGTGATAGCGGCATCTCCCACCGCACCAGAGCCCATGTCGCCGAACGCAGCGAGGGTGAGGAGGCCCGCAATAAGGATCGCACCCACCGCGTTGCCCGCGTAGACGATGATCCAGTTTCTAAGGATTCCCTTGAACGGATACCGACGCGAAAGGCCACCCGCCGCCATGAGGCAGTTGCCGGTGAAGAGCTCGGCGCCCGCGACGAGCACGAGGAAGAGCCCCAGGCAGAACACGAGTCCGCCGAGCACCTGGCTTACCGCGAAGGGCAAGCTTGTGTCGGCCTTCACGATGAGCATGAAGCTACCGCCAAGCGCGATGAAGGCGCCGGCAAGCACAGCAAGCACAAAAAGGCGTGCAGCGGGAGCCGTGGCTTTCGTGACGCCAGCGTCTTCTGCAGCGGCTTCCACCTCTGCCGGCGTGCGCATGAGCGGATTCGGATAGGGTTCCTGGGCCATCGGCATCCTTTCTCTACGAAGTTGCTAAGACGGGCGGGTTGGTCGGATGGGTTGGAAGGAACACGTCCCCAACCAACCCATCCAACCACCTCATCACAGGCCGAGGAGGCGCAAAGCCTCTTCGCGCGTCTTGATGTCTTTGCGGAAGACCCCGCGCACGGCAGAGGTCATGGTGAGGGCGCCGGCGCTCTTCACCCCGCGCATAGTCATGCACATGTGCTCAGCCTCGAGCACCACGAGCACGCCCATGGGGTCGAGCTCTGCCATCATGGCGTCCGCGATCTGGGACGTGAGCCGTTCCTGCAGCTGCAGACGGCGCGCGTAGCCGTTCACGCACCGCGCGATCTTCGAAAGTCCCGTGATGCGCCCCGCGCGCGGGATGTAGGCAACGTGCGCCTTGCCCGTGAAGGGCAGGATATGGTGCTCGCAGAGCGAAGAGAACGGGATGTCGCGGACGATAACCATGTCCTCGCTCTCGGTCTCATGAAACTGTTTGCGCAGATGGTGCTTGGGTTCGTCATCATAGCCGCCCAGGATTTCCTCGGCGGCGCGCGCGACGCGGTCGGGCGTCTCAACGAGGCCGGGACGGTCGGGGTCTTCGCCCACCGCGATGAGGAACTCACGGATGGCGCGTTCAGCACGCTCCCTATCGATGGCCATCTTTGCCCCTCTCACTCGGATGACTCATTTGGGACGGGTTTGAATGAGTCATTTATTGTAGCGCTCTCGTGACCGGCGCACACATCAATCGGTGGATGACTCAAAACGACCCCGTCCCCAAATGAGTCAAATGGGTCAACGCTCAGCGGCTTCGACCACGTGCTTCATAAGGATCGCCGTCGTGACGGCACCCACGCCACCGGGAACGGGCGTGATGGACGCTACGAGGGGCTCGACGGCATCGAAGTTGACGTCGCCTACGAGCTTGCCT
This sequence comes from uncultured Enorma sp., assembly GCA_905210055.1. Classification (GTDB taxonomy): domain Bacteria; phylum Actinomycetota; class Coriobacteriia; order Coriobacteriales; family Coriobacteriaceae; genus Enorma. The sequence goes on from CAJLVH010000003.1 coordinate 12,842, forward strand.
GCCTCGTCGTCCCAGTTAATACCCACGTCCACGACGGTCTGCCCCGCCGACACGGCGTCCGCGCCCACGGTGCGGACATGCCCGGCCGCGACCACGAGCACCTCGGCGTCGCGGCACGCCGCCGCGAGATCGCGCGTGCGCGTATGGCACATGGTGACGGTGGCGTTCTTCGCCTGAAGCATCATGGAAACCGGCTTGCCGATCACGAGCGAGCGCCCCACGACCGTCACGCGCGCGCCCGCGAGCTCGACCCCCGAGCGCTCGAGGAGCTCAACGACTGCCTCCGCCGTGCACGGCGGAAAGCCGACGCGCTCATTCGCGAACACGCCGAAAAGCGATCCCTGCGTGATGCCGTCGACGTCCTTCGCGGAATCGAGCGCGGCACACGCAGCAGCCTCATCAAGCGTAGGCGGAAGCGGGCGGAACATGAGACACCCATGAATGGAAGCATCCTTGTTCACCGTGTCAATGGTGGCGAGCAACTCTTCTTGCGAGCAATCCTCCCGCAATACGAAGTGCTTGACCGCAACGCCGACCTTCTCCGCGCGCTTGCAGGCGCCGCGTTCATAGGAAAGGTCATCCGCTCGCTCGCCCACGCGGATGATCGCGAGCGTGGGCTCGACGCCGCGAGCACGAAGCGCCTCGACGCGCGCGGCGAGCTCCGCGGTGATGGAGGCGGCGACGGGCGCGCCGCGCAGGATCTGAGCCATGCCTACTCCTTCCCGCGCAAGCGATCAGAAACGGAGCGAACGATAGCCTGGGCGCGCGGAAGGCAATCTTCGAGCATGTGATCGGCCTTGCGATCGAGCTCGTCCGCCAGCGGATCGCCTTTAAGTTCGACGGTATTCACCAGCACCGTGAGGCGCGCAGCCTCAAGCGCAGAGGCGCAGAGCGACGCCCCGCACCCCACGTCCGACACCATGAACGCGCTCCCCTTGCGTTCCATCTCCTCGAGCACCCGTATCGCACGCGCGGCCTCTTCCATGATACGGAAGGGGACGCGGCAGGCACCCCGCGTGGCCTCGGCGATGGCGTCTTTTCGGGCAGGGTCGTCCTTGGGAATCTTATACGCGCGCGCAAGCGGAGCGAACGACGTCGCGTCCTCCTCAACGAGCTCAAGAAGGTTTCCGCGAATATCCTCTGCCTCGGCAAGCATACGCAGAACATCATCCTCGACATCGGCATACGCTTTTTTACCGAGCGTGAACTGTCCTGCCATGGAGCAGAGCGCGATACCGAGCGCACCCGCGAGCGCCGCCGCTCCCCCGCCACCGGGGACGGATTTCTTCGCCGCAAGCTCAGCGGCAAACGCACTGCACGACAGATCGGTAAGCGACGATTCGACCAACATCTCCTCGGTCATAGACCATCCAATTCCATTCAAAACCACCAGAACGACCCCGGTGGCCGATTCGAAGCACTCTACAACAGTGTGCCCATGCATGTTTATATAGTTCCCCACCGAGCCAGCCAAAGGTGCTTACCCTAGGATGATCCCGGGGCTCGACGAAGTGGTAACGACGCTGTTCAAGCACGTCACCTCAGACCCTTCGCCGGATTATCCTGCGGGGTGATTTCGCAGCGAAGCGAGGACAAGCCCCGCATGATAATCCGACGAAGGGTCAATGGGATACAGTAACTAGAACAGCCCCGTGATCACGCCGTTCTCGTCCACGTCAATCTTCTCCGCGGCGGGTACCTTCGGCAGGCCCGGCATCGTCATGATGTCGCCCGTGAGCGCCACCACGAAGCCCGCACCGGCGGAAACCTTGAGGTTGCGCACCGTGATGCGGAAGCCCTCGGGCGCGCCGAGCTTATGCTGGTCGTCCGTGAAGGAGTACTGAGTCTTTGCCACGCACACGGGGAGGTTGCCGAAGCCATTCTCCTTGAGCTGACCGAGCTGACGCTTCGCAAGCGGGGTGTAGTCCACACCGTCGGCATGGTAGATCTTGATGGCGATGGCTTCGAGCGCCTCGTCGATGGGCGTACCAGTCTCGTACGAGAAGCGGAACTCGTGCGGCTCGTCGCACAGGCGCATGACCTCTTGCGCGAGCGCCTCGCCGCCTTCGCCGCCCTTCGCCCAGACCTCGGACAGCGCGACGTTCACGCCGAGTTCACGGCACTTCTGCTCGACGAGCGCGAGCTCGGCAGGCGTGTCCGTGGGGAACGCGTTGATGGCGACGACGCACGGCAGGCCATAGACGTCCTTGATGTTCGACACATGGCGAAGCAGGTTCGGAAGACCCGCCTCGAGTGCCTCGAGGTTCTCAGTCGTGAGCTCGGCCTTCGGCACGCCGCCGTTGTACTTGAGCGCACGCACCGTCGCCACGACGACCACGGCATCCGGATCGAGATCGGCGAAACGGCATTTGATGTCGAGGAACTTCTCCGCACCCAGGTCCGCGCCGAAGCCGGCCTCGGTCACGACGTACTCGCCGAGCTTGAGTGCGCACTCGGTCGCCTGCACGGAGTTGCAGCCGTGCGCGATGTTCGCGAAGGGACCGCCGTGGACGAACGCGGGCGTGTGCTCGAGCGTCTGCACGAGGTTCGGCTTGATGGCATCCTTGAGGAGCGCCGCCATGGCACCTTCAGCCTTGAGATCGGAAGCGGTGACGGGCTTGCCGGCATAGGTGTAGGCAACAACCATGCTGCCCAGGCGACGCTTCAAGTCCATGAGGTCGCTCGCCAGGCAGAAGGCGGCCATGACCTCGGAGGCGACAGTGATGTCGAAGCCGTCCTCGCGCGGCACGCCCTGCGCCTTGCCACCGAGACCGTCGACGATGTGACGGAGCTGACGGTCGTTCATGTCCACCGCGCGCTTCCACACGATCTGCTTGGGATCGATGCCAAGGGCATTACCCTGCTGGATGTGGTTATCGAGCATGGCGGCAAGGAGGTTGTTCGCCGCGCCGATGGCATGGAAGTCGCCGGTGAAGTGCAGGTTGATGTCCTCCATGGGGACGACCTGCGCGTAACCGCCGCCAGCGGCGCCGCCCTTCACGCCGAACACCGGACCGAGCGACGGCTCGCGAAGCGCGAGCACGGCCTTCTTGCCCAAACGCGAGAGGGCGTCGGCGAGACCGACGGACGTGGTGGTCTTGCCCTCACCCGCCGGCGTGGGGTTGATGGCGGTCACGAGGACGAGCTTGGCCTTGCGCGGCATATCGCGCAGCGCATGGATATCGACCTTCGCCTTGTACTTGCCGTAGTAATCGAGCTGATCTTCGGAAAGACCGACCTTCTCGGCAATCTTGGAGATATGCCACATCTCCGCTTCTTGCGCGATCTCGATATCCGTCTTGTACTCTGCCATATTCGCTCCCCTCGTTGAATGGCACTACCCGTCTATCGTACCGTGCTTCGTCGTTACCGCGCTTGCGGCATCCGTAAATAGCCGATTATTCACAGCGGGTGGATGACGCGTCGTTGCAAGCCCAGCGAATTCGGGGTACAGCGTGGCGGGCAGCCGCTTCTCATCGGGGCCGCCCTTTGGGAGCACGCGTTAACGACGGAGATGATTGCGCCGAAATCAATACGAGAAGTCTCATCCCCGAAGCAGTCTCATCACGTTGATTCACCTAAAGGTTGAACCACGACGTTATTCATACCATCGCACGGCATTTCCCCAGCACATAGATATTATAAAGGGCTGCATTTTTTGCTGGACAATCCACGGGATACAAGATTCAAGGAGCATAGATGAACCTATCTAGGAGGTCGTTCGCGGCGCTTGCGCTCACCGCCGGGCTTGCACCCATCGGTTCCGCATTCAGCGGATGCACGGGAGGAGCACCCAAGGAATCGGGCAGCAACGGCACGACATCCTCGCCAGCGGGCGCACTTCGCGCCGGCGTACGCGCGGATGTCATGGGGTTCGGATACCTCAACGAGAAAACCGGCAAGTACTACGGGCTCGAGATCGATATCGTGCACGAGCTCGCTGAGCGCATGGGTGAGACCGATGTGGCGTTCATCACCGTTACCCCAGACGACCGCAAGGAGATGCTGCTCGAGGGTGACATCGACCTCATCTGCGCCTGCTACTCCATCGCCGACTCGCGTTTGGAGAATTTCGACTTCTCGCCTGCGTACTATACCGACCAGGTCATCGCGGTCGTTCAGAACTCTTCGATGATCACCGCCATCGAGGACATGCGCGGACGGACGTTCGGGACGATGTCCGGGTCGAACGCGGCACCGCTCCTGAGTACGAAGCTCTACGAGATCGGCATGAGCGACGGCGAGGTCGTCTCGGCAAACGACGACAACTCCGACGTGACGTTCAAGACCTGGCACCTGCTCCAGTTCCCGAGCTACCGCGAGCTCTCGGACGCTCTCGAGACAGGCACCGTCGACGCCATGGTACTCGACGGCGCGATCGCGAAGACGTACCTGAACGACAAGCGGTCCGTCATCGAGGGGTTCGATGTCGCCGAGCAATCGTACGGCATCGCCACCCAGAAGGGCTCGGAGCTTTCGGCGTCCGTCGCACAGGTCGTTCAGGATATGCTCGACGATGGCACCATCGACGCACTCGTCGACAAGTGGGACTAGGTGAATACCATGCAGATGTCGCATACGCTAAAACGCAAGATCGCATTGCTCGTCGCTGTCGTTGCCGTCAGCATGGTCGTCATGGGCGTCCTTTTGTCCAAGATGCAGGAGAGCCTTTCCATCGACAGCTATACCGCCGAGATGAACGAAGAGGCCGAGCAGCTCATCACCGCCCTCGAGGACGCAGAGGCGGAGAACGCCCAGAACAAAGAGACCTTCGACGCCATCTATCAGTCGAAGGCGCAGACCGTCTCGTTCATGGCCAACAACGACACCGGATTCAAGGCAACTAACGCTAAGATGCGGGAATACCAGCAGCTGCTCGATGTCGATAACATCATGGTCGTGAAAGCCGATGGCGAGATCGTTGCGAAGGCGGCCGATACGCGCGCCGATTTCTCCTATGCGCGCTTCAACTACCTGCGCGAGTGTCTCTCAACCGGTGAGCCTTCCCGCGCCGTCGAAATAGAACTTCCTGAAGAGGACTGGCTCATGCGCTACTACGCGGCGCGCATCGATGGCGATACCATGATCGTAATCGAGCAGAGCCCCGCCGAGCTTCGCGAGCTCGTGGAGACAACCGGTTCCACCGCAAGCGTGCTGAAGAACATTTCCATAGGGCAGAGCGGCTATGTGTTCGCGCTCTCCGCTCAGACCTATGTGATCGAGTACCATCCGAACGAAGCGTTGATAGGCGCTGACGCCCTCGACTCAGGCATCGACGTCAACGACCTTGAAGACGGCACCATCACCTGGATGACGCTCGACGGGCAGGAGCTGTACTGCCGCGTAAGCCTCATCGGTGACACGTACTACATCTGCGCTATTCCCGGCTCCGATATGGCGGCGGCGCGCAATGTCACCGTCGCGGTCATCCTCTTCGTGTTCTTCGTCGTCATGGCTTCCGTAGCGCTCTACGGCATCTTTGTCCTGAGTGACGAAGAGCGCTATGAACGCGCGCGCAAGGCGCAGATAGGCGCCGAGAGGATACAGATGAACGGCGCGGTCGCGAAGCGCTCCGCCATCCTTGCGCTCGTTGGCCTTATCGCGATCGTCGTCGTATCGTTCTACATGCAGACGCTCTTCGCGCTCTCGTCGCAATCGGTAACGAACAAGGAGCGCGCGTCGCACATCGCTGAAACTATCTCGATAACGAACGATCGAGCAGACGACCTCTCCGCACAGTACAACGAGCGCTACCTTACGAAGGCGCGCATCGCGACATACATCATCGAACAGAACCCCGACCTTGCCACCAAGGAGAAGATGCAGGAGCTCGCCGACGCGTTGCAGGTCGCAAACGTCTACCGCTTCGACCTGAACGGCGACATGGTGGCTTCGAATGCCCCTTACGAGCATTTCTCCCTTTCCGATGATCCCGAGGATCAGTCCTATGCGTTCCACTGCCTCCTCCAGGGCGTTGAGGAGTACATCCAGGAGCCGATGCCCGACGATACGACCGGCGAACTTCGCCAGTACATCGGCATCGCAACCTATGATGACCACGGCTTTGTGGACGGCTTCGTGCAGATCGGCATCCGCGCGAGCCGCCTCGAAACACTGCTCGAGAGCGTGCAAATCGACCGCGTGCTCGATGGCATCAAAATCGGAGCCAGCGGATTCGCCTTCGCGGTGAACAAAGATGACGGAACGATTGCGTACTATCCCGATGAGCTAGTCCAAGGCAAAGACGCGTCGAAGGTCGGCCTCACCGAGGCGCAGCTACGCGGCGGCTATGACGACTATCTCACCATCAACGGTGAGACCTACTACGCCTCTTCTGTCGAGACAGACGATTACTTCGTCTACGTCGTCGATTCCGAAGGCGAGCTTATGAGCCAGCGCATACCGCTCACCATCGCTACTGGCTCTATCGCCTTGGTGTGCATGGTGCTCGCATTCTGCATCGTTTCCGTCGAGCATGCCGCATCTTCAGCGAACGCTTCGCTAAACGCCGAGCTTGAAGAGCGCACCTTCGATATCGAGACGCCTTCTGGTCGCAGAGCGCGTACCGAGTCTGCTGCGAGCCGCTGGCTCAACCGCTCCTTCAACTGGAAGGAGATGTCACCCGAGCAGAAGCTCGCGTTCGTCCTGCGCATCTTCTCCGGCATCGCGGGGGTCGCGGTATTCTTCTCCGTGCTGTTCCGCGACCAGATTTTCGGTAGCGGTTCCGTCTTCGGCTATATCTTGGGTGGCGGCTGGGAACGCGGGCTCAATATCTTCGCCATCACGGCGAGCATCATGACGGCCTGCGTGATCTTCACGCTCTCCTGGTTCATCCAGCGCTTGCTGCACCTGCTCTCCACGGTGCTCTCCGCCCGCGGCGAGACGGTCTGCCGCTTGCTCGTGAGCCTCACAAAATACGGCGCGATCCTCGGTACGTTATATTGGTGCCTCGCAACCGTGGGCGTGGACACCGCGACGCTCCTTGCGAGCGCCGGCATCCTTACCCTCGCGATCAGCTTCGGCGCGAAGGACCTCGTGACCGACTTGCTATGCGGCCTCTTTATCATCTTCGAGGGCGAGTTCCGCGTGGGCGACTCCATCTCCGTGGGCGCGAATACCGGCACCGTCATGGAAATCGGCATCCGCACGACGAAGATCAACGACGGCAGCGATAACGTAATCGTGCTGCGCAACAGCGCCATCTCGAACGTTATCAACCGCACGAAGCTCGATTCGTTCGCGATAGTCGATGTAAACATCACCGTGGGCGAAGATCTGCCTTATATCGAGAACCTGTTCGAACGCGAGCTGCCGAATATCGCCACGCGCCAGCCCATGATCATCGACGGGCCGTTCTACCGCGGCGTGGTGACGCTCACCAGCAGCGAGATGACGCTCAGGGTCATGGCGCGCTGCAGCGAGAAGAACCGCTCCGCTCTCGAGCGCAATCTCAAGCGCGAGATGCGTCTGCTGCTCACACGGTACAACATCGCGCCTTACCAGCAGCAATTCGATCATGAGCTGAATGATAGCATCCTGAACGATCCCGATGAGGTCGAAGAGCTCGAGCAGGCGGATGATTACGTCGAAAGCCAGAGCGAGTCTATCGATAAGCTCGAGGGGAAGTTTGAGGATAAGTAGGACCGCTTTCTCCCATACTGGCTGAACAAAACGGGCCGGATGCGCAAGCGAAACGCATCCGGCCCGTATTCGTATCAACACTTCGAAGCTAGGGTTTTCGTGCAGCAATCAATGCAAATGTATCCTCGTCTGCACGGTTTATTCTAGACATCCAGGGAGAACGTCTTCATGACGCGCGGGAACTCCTTCAGCATGAAGCGCTCGAACTCGAGAAAGCGCGCGCTGCGGTAGTCGCGCGCGGTCACCGCGAAGACCGACACGGAGAGGTTATCGGGCGGGGCGAGGCGCAGCATCTTGCCGTCCTCGATCGTCGAGAAGCTCGGTACGCCCACGCCGAAGGCGAATCCATGGTCGTCGGCGACGAGCTTCGCGAACTCCTCGCGCGATCGTATCTTCACCTGGGGAGACCCTAGACCGCGTGATAGATAGCGCTTGAGGATCGTTTCGTTGAAATCGTCGAGTCCCTCCGCATAGCAAACGGGATACCCCGCGAGTTCGTCCATCCGTACCGTCTCGCGCTGCGCGAGCGGATGCTTGCCCGAAACGAATACGCCGGTCGGAAGGCTTCCGATCGCCACTGTCGCGCAGCGTGGGTCAGAGTACTCCCCCACGGTGATAAGCGCGTCGAGGTCATGTGCGAGGAGCCGAGGGATCGCCTCGAAGCCCGAACACAGACCAAGGCTTACCTCCATGCCGAGCTGGCGCTCGAGGAAGCGCTCGATCCCATGACAAACCGCATAATGATTATGGAACGACGGTATGGCGAGGAGGATGCTGAGGGTGTCGTCACCGCTTTTCATGCGCCCACGCTGCGCCTTCGCGAACGCGCCGGCCCCGTCGAATGCAGCAAGGGCTGCGCGCGCGTACTCGTCGAACTCCCGACCAAACTGCGTGGCCGTCGCGCCTTTGCTCCTCCTCAGGAAGAGCGGCAAGCCCAGCTCTTCCTCAAGCGCACCGAGCGCTTTCGAGACGGCCTGGACGGACACCTCCTCCGCCCGCGCAGCTCCGGAAAAGGTGCCGATGCGCATGACGGAGCAGAAGTAACGAAGTTGCTGTATATTCATAATAATGACCACCACAAGCACGGATGAGCTGGGGCTCCTGCGAGTCCCCAGCTCATCGGTATTGACGGTTATTCAATTATACGGAACCACCCATTGTGAAAGGTCGCATGCCAACCGCATCAACTGTCGCTTGAGACGCGACGAGACGACACGCCCGCGCGACCTGGCACATGCCGTTCCTACAAGGTACACCGGGCTCCTTGCTAGGAGAAATCGACGAGCTGCACCTTAAGCGAGGCGATCTGCGAGCGCAGTTCCTCGGCGCGGTCGCGCTTCTTCTGCACGACCTCGGGCGCGGCCTTAGCAACGAAGCCCTCATTCGCGAGCGTCTTCTCAGCGCCGGTGAGCTCCTTTTCTGCCTTGGCGATCTCCTTCTCGATACGGGCGCGCTCGGCAGCGAAGTCCACAAGATCGCCCACGATCACATAGGCATCGAAATCGGATCCGGCGAGGGCGATGGAGCCCTCTGGCTTCTCGGCAAGCGCATCGGTAGAGATGCCGAGCGAACTCACGCGAGCAAACGTGCAGATGAAGTCCGCCATGCCGCGAATGGCTTCGGCGACCTCGTGAGAAGCGGCGTGGACATGCACGTCGAGTTGCTCCTTGGGGCTGATGCGGTAGCGAGCGCGCGTGGAACGAACGTCCGTCACCACCGCACACGTGAGCTCAAAGGCGCGCTCGGCGGGTTCGTCGATCCACTGCGCATACGCCTCCGGCTCCGGCCAAGCTGCCACCATGAGCGCATCAGCGCGACGGCTCTCCCCCGCCTCGTCGACGTCGAGGGCGCTCACCGGCATCTGATCCCAAATGGCTTCGGTCACGAACGGCATGAACGGATGCATGAGGCGCAGGCAGGTGTCGAGCACGAAGATGAGGTTGCGCTGCGCCTGCAGGCGATCGGCGTCGTCCTCGCCCACCGCGTTCAGCCGCGTCTTGGTAACCTCCACGTACCAGTCGCAGACCTCGTTCCAGAAGAACGCCTGCACGTTGCGAACGACATCTCCGAAGTTGTAGGTCTCGATGCCCTCGGTCACGGCGCGCACCTGCTTGGCCAGGCGACTGAACATCCAGGCGTCGGCCGCGGTCTCGATTACGGGTTTGCCAAGCTCGTAACCCTCCATGTTCATAAGGAGGAAGCGGCTCGCGTTCCAGATCTTCGTGACGAACGCGCGTGCCTGCTCCGTGCGGGCGCTACCCAAAAACTCGTGCGTCTTCTTATCGATGTCTGCGTCGAACTTCACGTCCTGGTTGTTCGTGAAGAGCGAGAGCAGATTGAAGCGCATGGCATCGGCACCGTACTTGTCGATGAGGTCCATGGGGTCGACGCCGTTGCCCTTGCTCTTGGACATGCGGCTGCCGTCCTTGGCGAGGATCGTGGGATAGATCACAACGTCGCGGAAGGGCTCTTCGCCCAGGAAGTACTCGGAGCTCATGATCATGCGCGCCACCCAGAGGGCGATGATGTCGCGCGCGGTGACGAGCGCCGTGGTGGGATGATGCCCCTCGAGCTCCTTAGGTCGCTGCGGCCAGCCCTGTGTGGCGAACGTCCACAACTGGGAGCTGAACCAGGTATCCAACACGTTCTCATCCTGGTGCACGTGATGTCCGCCGCACTTAGGACACACGCCCGTGTCCTCCATGAGCGCGTCCTCCCATCCACAGTCTTCACAGTAGAAGACCGGGATGCGGTGTCCCCACCAGAGCTGGCGCGAGATGCACCAATCTTTGAGGTTTTCCATCCACGTGAGGTAGCTCTGCTTCCAGCGCTCGGCGTTGAAGCGCACCCTCCCGCTCTCGACCGCCTCGATGGCCGGACCCTTGAGCTTGTCCACAGCGACGAACCACTGCTCGGAGAGCCAGGGTTCGAGCGTGGTATCGCAGCGGTAGCAGTGCATGACGGAGTGCTCATGCTCCTCGATGTGGTCGAGCAGACCGTGCTCCTCGAACCACGCGACCACCGCCTCGCGGCACTCGTCGCGGCTCATGCCGGTGAACGAACCGTAGCCCTCCACCACGACAGCGTGCTCATCGAAGATGTTGATCTGCGGGAGGTCGTGTGCGACGCCCATGGCGTAGTCGTTAGGGTCGTGCGCAGGTGTGACCTTCACGAAACCCGTACCAAAGCCGGCATCGACGTGCCAATCGTCGAAGATGGGAATCTCGCGATCGACGATGGGCAGCTTCACGGTCTTGCCAATGAACGCGGACTTCTCCGGATCCTTCGGCGAGACGGCCACACCGGTGTCGCCGAGCATGGTCTCGGGGCGCGTGGTTGCCACGACGATGTAGTCCTGGCCGTTCACCGGCTCCGTAAGCGGATAGCGCAGGTACCAGAGGTGCCCCTGCTCGTCCTTGTACTCAGCCTCGTCGTCGGAGATGGCGGTGGTGCAGCTCGGGCACCAGTTCACGATGCGCTTGCCGCGGTAGATGAGTCCGTCGTGATACCAATCGCAGAACACGCGACGAACCGCTTCGGCGTACTCGGGATCCATGGTGAAGCGCTCACCCTCGAAATCGACGGAGCAGCCCATGCGGCGAATCTGGTTCTGGATGATGCCGCCGTACTCGTGCGTCCAGTCCCAGCACGCATCGAGGAACGCCTCTCGTCCCATCTCAAGGCGGTTCTTGCCCTCGCTCTTGAGCTTCTTGTCCACCTTCGTCTGCGTGGCAATGCCTGCATGATCCGTACCCAAGATCCAGCGCGTGGAGCGGCCGCGCATGCGCGCCTCGCGCACGATCGCGTCCTGGATGGAATCATCGAGGGCGTGCCCCATATGCAGCATGCCGGTGACGTTCGGCGGCGGGATGACGACGGTGCAGTCGCCCGCTCCGGGATAGCGCTCTGGTTTGCGCTGGTAGTACCCACCGGCAAGCCACTTCTCCAAGATCTTCGGCTCGGTCGAAGCGGGGTCGTATGTCTTCGGCATCTCTTCCATAGATGGAGTCCTTCCAAAAGCATCAGCCCGTGAACGAACGGGTCGACTGGCTTTGATTTTCGCATAGCCGAAAGGATAGCACAGGCGCCCTTGCGTCATCCGCTCTGCTATGCGATGACACAAGTTGTAGCAACGAATCCGACGACCGTCGCGACATGGCACCTAACCGCCCGGCCCCATAGCTAAAAAATGCGGAAACCGTCACGAAGGGCTCTCTAAAGCTCTCTTCGTGACGGTTTGGACAATTTCTAGCAACGAGGCCAACGCAGAACGGCGAGCCCGGCGCGCTCACGGCCGGCGCGCTATCGGGCAGCACACGGCCTACGCAGCGATGCGACGGGGTTGCTCCTCTCCGCGAACGGAGGCAGCCGTCACGACGACCTTCGCCACGCCCTGCTCGCTCGGCAGGTCGAACATCGTCTGCTGCAGCACGTCCTCGCAGATGGAGCGCAGACCACGGGCACCGGTCTTGCGAGCGAGCGCGAGACGGGCGATCTCGGAGAGAGCGTCATCGTCGAACTCGAGCTCAGTGCCCTCGAGCTGGAACATGCGACGGTACTGCTTCACGATGGCGTTGCGCGGCTCGGTGAGGATCCGCACGAGGTCGCCCTCGTCGAGGGCTTGCGTACGCGTGATGACGGGCGTGCGGCCGATGAACTCAGGAATCATGCCGAACGCGTTCAGATCCTGGGGCAGCACCTGGCGCAAAAGGTCGTTCTCATCGGTAGAGGTAGGACCTGCGATCTCGGAGTTGAAGCCGATGCCCTTGTTGCCCACGCGGTCCGCGATGATCTTGTCGAGCCCCACGAAGGCGCCGCCGCAGATGAACAGGATATTCGTCGTGTCGATCTGCAGAAGCTCCTGCTGAGGGTGCTTGCGCCCGCCCTGCGGCGGCACGCTCGCAACCGTGCCCTCGAGAATCTTCAAGAGCGCTTGCTGCACGCCCTCGCCGGAAACGTCGCGCGTAATGGAGAGGTTCTCGGCCTTGCGCGCGATCTTGTCGATCTCGTCGATGTAGATGATGCCCACCTGGGCGCGCTCGATATCGCCGTCGGCGGCAGTGATGAGCTTCAAGAGAATGTTCTCTACGTCCTCGCCTACGTAGCCCGCCTCGGTGAGCGCGGTTGCGTCGGCGATGGCGAACGGCACCTCGAGAATGCGCGCGAGCGTCTGCGCCAGGAGCGTCTTGCCCGTACCCGTGGGACCGAGCAAGAGGATGTTCGACTTCGCAAGCTCCACGGAAGCAAGGTCGTCTGCGGGAGCAGCGTGCTTGCCGAGCGGTTCCACGGGCGCGGCGCCACTGCTCTCGTCGTGTGCGCCCTCGGCGGCTCCCCCCTCGAGCACGCGGCGGTAGTGGTTGTACACTGCCACGGACATGGCGCGCTTGGCGTCCTCCTGGCCCATCACGAACTGCGAGAGCTCGTCGTAGATCTCATGCGGTGTGGGGACACGACGGATGACCTGCTTTCTGGGCCCCTCATCTTCAACGACCTCAGCCTCTTCGACATCGGGCGCAAACGAGTTGCGGAACGAGTCGAACATGCGCGGATCGAAATCGGGATGCTCGGACATGAAATCGCTCGCGAGCGATTCCTCGAGGATCTCAACGCACGCGGCAACGCATTCATCGCAGATGTACGTATTCGTGGGACCCTTCACGAGCTTGCGCACCTGACCCTGCTCCTTGCCGCAGAACGAACAGCGGATGGGGCTCGGCGGCACGGTCTGGTCGCGCGGAGGGCGCGGCGGGTTACGATGGGTGTCCCTCGCCATTATTCAGCACCTTTCGAAGCATCCTCGCGAGAAGCGATGATGCGGTCCACGAGGCCGTAGGAAAGCGCGGCTTCAGCTCGCAGGTAATGGTCGCGCTCGGTGTCGCGCTCGACCTTCTTGATGGGCTGGCCGGTCGCATCGGAGAGGATACGGTTCAGGTTGTGACGAGTTTCCTTGATCTCCTGCGCGACGATCTCGATCTCGGTCTGCTGGCCGCTCGCGCCGCCACTCGGCTGATGGATCATAACCATGGAATTCGGCAGGCAGAAGCGCTTGCCCTTCGCGCCGCACGCGAGGAGCACCGCAGCCATGGAAGCAGCCATACCCACGCAGATGGTCGAAACGTCCGGCTTGATGAAGTTCATGGTGTCGAGAATCGCGAGACCGGAGTAGACCTCGCCACCCGGCGAGTTGATGTAGAGCGAGATGTCCTTCTCCGCGTCTTGGCTCTCGAGGTGCAGAAGCTGCGCGATCACGAGATTCGCGGTCACGGAGTTGATCTCTTCGCCCAGAAAGACGATGCGGTCGTTCAAGAGGCGCGAGTAGATGTCGTAGCTGCGCTCACCGCGCGGCGTCTGCTCGATGACGTAGGGCACGAGCGCGGAATCGATTCGGGAGATCATGCGGCTCCTTTCCAGTGGTTCGAACGTAGATTCCAAGAAACGCGTACGGTGGCCAGAGCCCGCTGTGCGAGGCCGACCACCGTACGATCGCGTTGGTTTACCGGTATGGAACGATACCCATATCGAACGAGGTTATACCGAGGGCGTGCGCTACTCGGCAGTCTCCTCGGCGTCCTGCTCCTCGGCAGCGCGGGCGGTCTCGTCGACCTCCGTCACCTGGGCGTTCTCCACGAGCCAGTCGCAAGCCTTCGAACGGCGGATGGAGTCGCGCACGGCGGGCATGCGGCCATCGGCGGTGAACGCAGCCTTGGACGCCTCGACGTCCTCGACGCCGGCGCGCTCGAACTCGGCGTTCACGTCATCCTCGGTGGCCTCGATCTTGAGCTCGCGAGCGAGCGCATCGAGGGCGAGCGACTCGCGGGCGACGTCATTTGCCTGCTGATGCAGGTCGGCGATGAACTGATCGCTCGTAAGACGGTTGGCCTGGAGCCACTGGTCGAGGCTCATGCCACGCTGGGAGAGGTTCGAGAGGAACTGCTGGCCGAGATCCTGGAACACGGACTGCTCGTAATCCTCGTCCATCTCCTCGAGCTCGAGGCGCTCGGCGAGGGCGGTCACGCAACGGCTCTCCTTGATGCCGGGAAGGCGCGCCTCCTTGTCCTGCTCGATCTCAAGCTTCACGGCGTCGCGCATGGCGTCGACGCTGTCGAAGCCGAACGTCTCCTTGGCGAGCTCGTCGGTGAGCTCGGGGGTGATGCGGGCACGGATGGACTTGACGGTCGCCTTGATCGCTGCCTCCTCGGCCTTTTCGCCTTCGGCGGCCTCAGGGGTCCAAGAGATCTCCTTGGACTCGTCGACCTTCATGCCCTTGAGCGCCTCCTCGACTGCCTCGGGAAGCGAGCCGGAGCCCACGAAGACCGCGCGACCCTCGCCGGCAAGTGACTCGGCGTTCTTGACGTCCTCAATATCGACCGTGAGGAAGTCTTCGGCCTCGACGCCGCGATCCGTGACGTCCTCGAACTTCACCTGATAAGCAAGGAGCATGTTCACCTGGGCGTCGATCTCGGCCTCGGTGACCTCGGCGGGCGGCATCTCGATGGAGACGGCGTCATAGGAGGAGAGCGACGGCATGGGACGAAGCTTGTACTGAACCTTGAAGGTGTAGTCCTCGCCGTCTTTCGCGAGATCGATCTCCTCGAGATCGGTGTTCTTGAAGTCGCCATCCTTCACGGGAACGATATCGAGCTCATTGATGATCGCGGGCGCGGCAGCGGAGAGGAGCTCCTCGGTGGCGTTGGCGTGCGCAAGTTCGGGACCCACGGCCTTGTCGATGACCGGACGCGGAGCCTTGCCGGGACGGAAACCGTGGAAGTTGTACTTCTTGGCGACGTCGCGGTACGCCTTCTTGACTGCGTTGTCGACGTCGGCGGCGGGGATGGTCACCGTCGCGGTCAGGATACCGTTCTCGACGTCAGAATGAGTGATGTTCAACGTTCCTCCTCTAGTACCTACCCAGCATAGCTTCAGGTGCTGGAACCTGTTCGTCCATGAGCTGCCTGCGCGCGGATGGCGCACGGCACCTGCGGTGGTGCGGGCGAAAGGACTCGAACCTTCACGGGAAGCCCACTGGAACCTAAATCCAGCGCGTCTACCAATTCCGCCACGCCCGCAATTCACGCACAGCTTTCGTATGATAGCAGATACCGCCTGCAAGCACACGGTAAAGCTTCTCCCGTGCTGGGCTCACACGCAGCCCCCACAACGACAGCCATCTGGCAAGGTTGGTACAAGGCACGCGTCGCTTCGGAGGCGTCACTTTGGGGACGGGTACGTTCGTGCCGCATGTAGTGTATTGGGCTACAGCTCGATGATCTGAGAACCGCAGGCGTTGATGACGCGCGTGCCGGACGGGTGGGCATGTTCGCGCTCGATACGTCCGTACTCCATGTGCACGTGGCCGTGGACAAGGATGCGCGGCTGGAGCATCTCGAGCGCTACGTTGAACGCCTCGAACCCCTGATGCGGGTAGTCATCCAAATCTCCGCAGCCGTGCGGGGGCACATGCGTCACCATGAGATCCGCTCCGCCCGTCCACTTCGCCCGCAGCGCAAGCTTGAACATGCGCCAACGCATCTCCTGCTCGGTGAAACCGTACACCCGATCGTTGTAGCGCAGCGACCCCCCGAGTCCCATGACGCGCACGCCCGAGCATTCAACGATCTTGCCGTCGATGGGCGTGCACCCGAGCGGCGGGTTTTCCTCGTAGCCCGTATCGTGATTTCCCGGAACATAGAGCAGGGGCACGTTCGCGAGCGTCACGATGGTCTCGAGGTAGCTGGCGCGCAGGTCGCCACACGAAACGATGAAGTCGATATGCCCGAGCTGCTCCAAGCCTGCGCAGGTCGTGAGACGGTCTTCCTCGGTATCCGAGACGGCAAGGATCCTCATGAAAGCGTCCCCTTGTGCGGCAACTTCTCGACATCGAGCGGGATGAGGCCGCTCACCTCAACTTTCTCGAGACCATCCCAGGAGAGCTCGCGCTGCTCGGGCAAACGTCCGACCACATTCGCGTTAAGCCAGCTCATGCGTACGATATCCTCGCTGGGCAGGCGTCCGGCTCCGTCCACCTGCACGATTCCTTCCTGGCTCATGAGCTCGCCGGCGAAGGGGTCAATGCGATGCGTCTGAATGGACTGGCGCAAGATCTCGATGAGCGTGCGCTGGCCGTAAGGTAGACCCTCGGCGAGCGCCACGTCGAGCACGCCGGCAGACATCCCCCACCAGTAGTTGAGCGACGCGCCGGAGACGGAAGCGCCCTGCCGTTTCCACGTCTGGTTGCGAATCGACTGCACGATGAGGCGATAGTAGCGCCCCCACTTCCAGATGGGCTCCGCGAGGTGCGTGGTCGAACCATCGTCCTCGACGCGATAGAGCCCCCACGGCTCATCGGGTTGAGTGGGATCGGCGTAGTCGCGCGCGGAGATGATGCGCACGTCCGCCTCCGCGAGCTCGCGCTTCCAGTCGTAGTCCTTCGCCGAGAACCATTTGAGGAACACGGTGACCTTGGGGTCGACCATCGCGGCGCCAATGGCGAAGGCGTTGATCTCGGAGACGCTGCCGAAGACCGGCGTCTCGGCCACATATCCCACGCGATGGTTGTCCGCCATACTCGCCGCGAGCGCTCCGAGCAGGAACTTCGCCTCGTAGAGCCTGCCGCTGAACGTGCGCACCGCGCTGTGCGAGAGGCTCACGGAGCAGTTGATGAACGGAACCTCCGGGTTCGTCACCGCGGCGCGCAGACAGGCACGCATCTGCGTGGGCGCGATCGTGACCACAAGGTCCGTACCAGCCGCGTCGAAGGCATCATCCTCTGCGCGGTTCTCGTAGGCGCGCGTCACGACCGTCGTGCCGAGCCGCTGCTCGAGTTTGAGTCTCCCCTTCTCGTGGAGCGCACACCAACCGTCCGTCTCAGGGCTCTTCTCGTAGATGAACGAGACGCGGAAGGGCTTGAGGGTCGCCACCTCCACGAGCCGCTTGAGCTCACCGATGACCGGTTTCTTGCCCGCTGCAGGGTCCTCAAGATAGGCGACCTTGCCGCCGTCGCGGGCGACGATGAACTCGTCCCAGATGCGCTCCACATGGCGCGCCACCTCGCTGGGCAGCGACGAAACCGCCTGCGTGAAGCCGAAGATCTTGAGGTAGACGAGAAAGGCGTCGCCCGAGCTCATGCCCAAGCGCTCGCCGCCCTGCTTGTTGAACGCCACGAGGAAGGAGTCGAAGGCGCTGCGCAAGTCGTGCACGGCGTCGTCTGGCCAGGGCTCATCGAGCGTGCGCCCCGCGAACGCAGCGAGCTTCGCATACGAGCCCTCCTCGGAAAGGACGATGCCGTAGATGGGAGCCACGCTGTAGAAGCGCATGAACTCCTGGTAGACGCGGTAGGCTTTGGAATCGGAGGGCATGGGCACCACGCGGATGACCTGCGCCGAGATCGTGGGCTGCCCCAGGTAGCGCAGGACCGAGACGCGTTTGTTGCCCTCCTGCACGTAGAAGCGCTGGAAGAACTCGTAGACAAGGACGGGATCGCGGATGCCCTCCTCGCGCTGGGAGTCGATGAGGTCGCTCCACTTCATGGCGAACTCCGACGTCGCCTCGGGCAGCGGCATGAAGTTCGTGGAGAAGCTGTTCTGACGACCGCGGGTGCGCGTGCCGGCGATGAGCGAGATATCGATCTCGGTGGTGCCGACGGGGATCTCGCCCTGGCACCCCTCGCCTTTCAAGATGTCGTCGAGCGCGGGAAGATACGGATAGCGGCCGGCTGCGACATCGACCTGCAGCTGCTTCATCGCGAGCTTGCGCGCTTTGCGATAATCGTCGAGCATGGGCGCTCCTTTCTCGTCGGGATGTAAAATAACCCCAGGGGTTTTAACATGCGCATAGCAGCGGCCAAGCAAGAAAGCACATCTTCAGCGCATGGTAAAGACCCTGGGGTTATTTTACATCCAAGACGTGCGTCCTATGGCTAACCGTCCACACGTTCGAAACGATACATGACGGCGGCGTTCGCCTCAAGCGTCACGGGCAGCGGGAAGCCCATATCCATGAGGGCATCTGCTGGGTACACCACGCCAGAATCGAGCTCGCGGTAGCGTGCGCCCAGGGTGAGGCCGCGCGGAACCACGTAGTTCGCCACCCCATAACCCTCGACCTCGAGCCTGACGGCACTCACCACGGCGCGCGCGCCGTCCTCGGTCACGTATTCCCACGCGCACACCGGATCTTGTTTGGGAGAACTCAAGCGGAAGAACAAACCTTCGCGCACGATGGACTCAATCTCGTGGTAACGGCGCACCTGCTCGCGAATATGCTCGCATGCCCGCTCGGGGAGCTCGAGCAGATCGAGCTCATAGCCGAACGCGCCTCCCTGCATGGCTGCAATGCCGCGCGTGGAGATGGGAACGTCGCGTCCATTGATCTCGTTCGGGCATGCCGAGACGTGCGCGCCCATAGCTGAAGCGGGGAATCCGAACGACGTGCCGTACTGGATCGTGAGGCGATTGATGGCATCGGTGTTGTCGCTCGTCCAGATCTGGGGCATGTAATACAGCATGCCTGCATCGAAGCGCCCACCGCCCGCGGAGCAGCCCTCGAAGAGGATCTTCGGATAGCGCGCCACCAAGCGTTCAAGCAGGTCATACAGGCCGAGCATATAGTCGTAGAGCACCTTGCCCTGGTCGTTCGACGCACGCGAGTACGTGTCCACGATGCTACGGTTGTAATCCCACTTCACGTACTCGATGTTCGCCTGGTCGAGCACGGCGCAGAGCTGCGCGAACAGGTTCTCGCGCACCTCGGGGCGCGAAAGGTCGAGCACGAGCTGATCGCGGCCGAGCACAGGGCCTTTGCCCGGCACGGCAAGCACCCAATCGGGATGCTCGCGATAGAGCTCGCTGTCCTCGCTCACCATCTCGGGCTCGACCCAGAGGCCGAACTTCACCCCGAGCGCGTTCACCCGCTCGACGAGCTCCGCGAGGGTGCCGCCGAGCTTCCCTTCGTTCACTGTCCAGTCGCCAAGCGCGCGCAAGTCGTCGCGACGCGTGGAGAACCAGCCGTCATCCATCACGAGCATCTCGATGCCGAGCTTCGACGCCTTCTCCGCGAGCTTCACCAGGCTCTCGCCGGTAAAATCGAAGTAGAACGCCTCCCAGCTGTTGATGAGTACGGGACGCGGCGTATCGCGCCACATGCCGCGACACACGCGCGTGCGGATGCAGCGATGGAAGTTCTGCGATACGCGCTCGATGCCGGCGTCCGAATACGTCATGATGACTTCAGGTGCCACGAGCTCTTCGCCCGGCTCGAGCGGATACGAGAAGCGGTCGTCGGAAAGACCCATCTGGAAGCGCGTCTGATCGAACTGCTCACCCGTCACCTGCGCTTCGAATCCACCGCTGTACACGAAGTTCATGCCCCAGGCGCGACCCGTAGACTCCGTGGCCGTGTGGTCGCACAACACGAGCACCGGGCTGTATTGGTTCGACGACATGCCGCGACGGCTTCCCACGGAAAACGAGCCGTGCCCAACGGGATGCCGGTCGGGCATGCGCTCCATGGCATGCCTACCGTAAAACGAGATGACGTCGAACTCGCCGTGCACGAAGTCGAGACAGGCAGACTGCGCCCTGTCGACGGTGATGCGCCCCGCGCCCTCGTTCTTAATCACCGCCGCACGCGTGATGACATCGAGCTCAGGCATCACGCCGTAGAAGAGCTCGACCACAAGGCCTAGGCGTGCGTCGCGCAGGCGCACCACGAGGGTCTCGGCGCCGTCGGCCTCATCATCGCTGTACACAGCGGGAAGCCCAGGCAGGCCATACTTCCCCGGACGAATCTCGTAGCCTGCATAGCGCAGGTCGCATCCGAAGGCGCCGCTCGCGTCGCGCACGGAAAGCAAGGGGCTGCGCATGTCGCCCGCCCCTTGAAAGGGAAATTCCTGCGGCAGCACGTCGAGTGAATACGTGCGGTCGTGCACGTCATAGGGGCACCCGCACATGCCGCTGCGGTCCGCGTACGTCACGAGGTAGGCCATGTACCCGTCCGTACGTGCGCCATAGTACAGATGCAGCAGGAAGCCATAGGAATCCGCCTGCATCTGATAGGTCGTGGAACGGGTCGAGAGCGTGAAGACCCGGGTCGAGGCATCGAAGCTTATGGACATGGTCGCAGCCTTTCCAACACGCAGGGTTGACGTGCGAAGCCCCGACCGAGCACGCGCCGGGTCGGGGTCGCAAACAGTATACGTAAAAACCGCCCTGCACCTGCCCGCAACCCATCACGTCCACCTCTTCCGCCAGATGCTTACGCCCATGAGCGGTATCTGGCGGAAAAGGCGAGCCGTGAGAAGGAGGCGGGTACTACGGTGCGAACAAGAGGGCTACTTCACCGCACCATTCGTGACACCGCCGATGACCTGCTTCTGCGCGAAGATGTAGAAGATGATCATGGGCAGCATCGCGAGGAGGTACGACGCGAACGCGAGCGAGTAATCCGTGCCGAACGCCGTCTGGAACGTCATCTGCGCGAGTGGCAGCGTGTTCACGCCCGAGCCACCCATGATGACGAGCGGGGTCATGACGTCGTTCCATACCGCCAACCCAGTGAGCACGGCCACGGTGGCGTGCATGGGCTTCATGATTGGGAAGATCACCTTCCAGAACGTCTTCCACGTGCGGGCACCGTCCACGCGCGCCGCCTCCTCGAGCGCTATAGGGATGTTCCGCAGGTAACCGGTATAGAGCATGACGTTCATAGGCATGTAGAACACGATGTAGAGGATCATGACTCCGAACATGTTGTCGAGGTGCAGCACCGCAGTCTGCTTGACGAGCGGCATCATGAGGATCGCGAACGGCACGTACATGCCGGCGACGATGAAGTAGTACGAGAGCTTGAAGGGCCTCTTCTCCATGTTGCGCCCGATGGCGTACGCCGCAAGACTGTGCACCACGATGGACACGACCACGGCGACGACCGTGATGATGAGCGAGTTCATGAACGTCACAAAGAAGTCCGTCGCCTCGATGGCCTCGACGAAGTTCGCGAAGTCCCAGCGTTCGGGTAGCGTGAAGATCTCAAGACCCATGGGGTACTGCTCTGCAACGGCGATGCGAACCGCCATGTAGAGCGGGAAGACGATGGTGATCGCAGCGAGTACGATCAAGGTGATGGTGATGGGCCAATTGACCCGTTCCTTGACCTTCACCTCAGAAGTCCGTGCCATTACAGCTGCTCCTCCCTGCTATTCAAGAAGCGCGTCTGGATGATAGAGATCGCGGCGATGAGGATGAAGAAGATCACCGCGTTTGCGCACTGGAAGCCGAACTGCCCGCCCGAGAGACCGTTGTTGTAGATGAGGTAGGAGATGGACTCGGTGGACTGCGAGGGGCCGCCGCTCGTCATAGCGACGATCTGGTCGAAGACCATGAGCATGTTCTTCATAACGAGCACCATATTGGTGGTGATGGAGGGCATGATGAGCGGAAGCGTGATGTAGCGAAACTTGTTCCACCCCTTCGCGCCGTCGAGCGCGCCGGCCTCGTAAACATCCTCTGGCACCGAGGAGAGACCGGTGATGTAGATGATGGTCGTCTGCGCGCAGCTCTGCCACACGAGCACCACCACGATCGCGATCCACGCCCAGGTTGGGTCGCCGAGGATCGTGTAGTCGGTATTGAAGAACGCCGGGATGAGCCAAGTGAATAGGAACTGGAACACGTAGCCCACGACGAGCGCGCCCAAGATCTGCGGCACGAAGAAGAGCCCTCGCAGCGCGCTCTTGAACTTGATCTTGCTCGAGAGCGCCATGGCGAGCATGAGCGAGATCACGTTCGTCAAGATGGTGGCCACGACGGCGACCTTGAACGTGAAGAGGTACGAGTTGAGCACACGCGTGTCGGTGAACAGGTCCGCGTAGTTCAGCAGACCGACCATATTGAAGGCACCATAGCCCTTCGAGTCGGTGAAGCTGTAGAAGAATCCCGTGATGAGCGGGTAGGTGTTGAATGCGACGAACAGCACGAGCACGGGGATGAGGATCGCATAGAACGTCTTCATGCGGCTCGAGCCGACTTTGCTCTTAGCAAGGCTTGCCATTACCTCTCCTCCTTATCCTTGGCTCGCTTCGTAGTCTTGTACTTTGCGGATGACGTTGCGGTTGTAGCGCTGCCAATCCGAATCGAACTTCGTGAGGAAGCGCTCGATGATCTCATCCTCGGTGCCATCGTTATCCTGGAGCATCGTCTGCAGCTGCGCATCGACCGCCATAGCGCTCTGATAGCTGTGGTCGAGGTAGTCGAGAACGCGTCCCTCGTCGAGCCATGGCCTGATGTCGTCGAAGAGCGGATCGAGATCGAAGTCGCCCTCGACGCATGGGATGGCGCGCTGGTCTTCGATGTAGGTTTGCAGATACTCGGGTGAGCTCAGGAAGTCAAGCACCTCGTAGACGGCATCCTTGTGCTCACAGGTCTCGGCGACGCACCACTGCAGGTCGACGCCGGACACCACGATGCGGTCGTCGGGGTTCTCCGCCGAGGGCATGGCGAACATGCCGACCTCGATATCCGTGCCCGCGCGCATGATCTGCGGCACCGCGAAGCTGCCGCAGGGGAACATGGCGGACATGCCGTTGCCGAAACGCGTGCAGGCGTCGTTGTACTGGATGGAGAACGGGCCAGGGTCGCCGATGGTGGTCTGACTGTACTTGAGCATCTGGCGCATGCGGCGCGCGGGCTCGCCGTAGTAGTCGGCGAACTTCGCCTCACCAGCGTTCACCAGGCGCGCGAGGTCACTCGGCACCATGTTCACCGTGATGGAGTTCCAAGGCGAGAGGATGGTCCAGGTGTCGGCATAGCCCAGATAGAACGGAGCGACCTCGCCCTCCGCCACGATCTCGTCGCAAAGCGCGATAAGATCGTCCCAGGTCTGGGGAATCTCCCAACCCTTCTGGGCGAACATCTGCTTGTTGTAGAGCATGCCGGCAGCGTTCGCCACATAGGGCACGCCGTAGATACCATCCATGGGCACGTAGGTCACGCTCTTCAAGATGTCGACGTAGGCGGGGTTCACGTTCTCAAGGCCGGTATAGTCGCTCACGTCGGCGAGAATCTCGGAATCGACGAAGCTCGCGTAATCCGCGTCGCCGCCGATGCCGATCACGTCCGGATAGTTCTCGCGCACGAAACGCGTCTTCATGACGGTCACAGCGTCCGCCGGACTCTGGAGGTTCAGATAGATGTCGTCGTGGCTCGCGTTGAAGTCGGCCATGATCTGCTCGAAAATCGAGACCGCTTCCTGCTTATAGCTCACGATCTCGACCTCGACCTTGCCGTCAGGGCGCTCGTGCGCACAGCCGGAGAACATGAGCGACGCCGCGCCTGCTGCCGTAAGCCCCAGAAGCGAGCGCCGCGAAATGGGTTTGTTCAGCATCTCTGCTCCCCTCTTAGGCTAATGGACGATGGCCAGCTCGGTCTCTTTATCGAACACATGGAGCTTGTCCATGTCGAATGCCACGCGCACGCGGCTACCGGTGCGCACCGGGTTCGTTGCGGAGAGATGTGCGGAGATGGTGCCGCCGTCCACATCGCCGTAGATCATGGCCTCGGCACCCAGGAGTTCGTAGACCGTAACGACGGCGTCGATCGTTTCGGAGAGGTTCTTGTCATCGGCATGCTCGTGCTCCTCGATGACGTCTTCGGGTCGGATGCCCGCGACGACGACCTTACCCGCATACGGCTTGAGCACCTCAGCCTTAGATTCCGGCACGGTGATGACGTTCGACCCGAAGGTGAGCGTGATCTTGCCGTCGGCCTCCCCGACGGTGGCATCGATGAAGTTCATCTGCGGACTGCCGATGAAGCCTGCCACGAACAGGTTGCAGGGCTCGGCGTAGAGCTTGGATGGCGTGTCGACCTGCTGCATCACGCCTTCCTTCATGACCACGATGCGGCTGCCGAGCGTCATAGCCTCGGTCTGGTCGTGCGTGACGTAAATGATCGTGGCGCCGAGGCGGTCATGCAGCTTGGAGATCTCGGCACGCATCTGCACGCGAAGCTTGGCATCGAGGTTCGAAAGCGGCTCGTCCATGAGATAGACCTTCGGCTTGCGCACGATGGCGCGACCCATGGCGACGCGCTGGCGCTGGCCGCCGGAGAGGGCAGAGGGCTTGCGATCGAGCAGCTTCTCGAGATCGAGGATACGTGCGGCTTCGTGCACGGCCTTATCGATCTCGGCCTTGTCGACCTTGCGCAGGCGCAGCGGGAACGCCATGTTCTCATAGACGGTCATATGCGGGTAGAGCGCGTAGTTCTGGAAGACCATGGCGATATCGCGCTCACTGGGTTCCACGTCGTTCACCACGCGGCCATCGATCTTGAGGGTACCGGAGGTGATGTCCTCGAGGCCGGCGATCATGCGCAGCGTTGTTGATTTGCCGCAGCCAGAAGGCCCGACGAAGATGATGAATTCCTTGTCGGCGATCTCGAGGTTGAAGTCTTTCACCCCCTCATAACCGTTGGGGTACTTCTTGCCTACGTGTTCGAGCGTGAGTCCTGCCATCGAGCTTCCCCTTCCAACGCGAGCTCCTGCCC
The DNA here is from genome assembly GCA_905210055.1 of uncultured Enorma sp. GTDB lineage: Bacteria > Actinomycetota > Coriobacteriia > Coriobacteriales > Coriobacteriaceae > Enorma. The sequence goes on from CAJLVH010000003.1 coordinate 38,020, forward strand.
TGCTTTGACGTGGCGATAGACAAAGCGTATGAACCCATAGTAGGAACTATCTTTATGCTAGGTTATCCTCTTATTTGTACATACTATTTGTACTAGTTCGTGTTTTTGCTGATAGAGCAATATATTTCATTATGTCTAGTTTGATTTGTTTTCGCCGAACGGTCGAAATACGGTCTTCAGCGGCATCTCTATACATCTCGCACACACGCGTTCCAAGAGACGCTTTATACTTTTCTTACGACGTAGAGCTGCGCGTTTAGGACATTGTCCCTTTAATATACCTATATGCTATATCTATAGATTAGTTTTATATCACTATTAGACTGGTCACGCATTTTGGTATATACTGAGCTCACTGTCAAAACGCGCGCACTCGAACAGGAATGCAACATGGAGGCTGCCATGCGCCCACATGAAATCGAGTTCTCGACCTTCGAAGGCGGCGTCTTCACCGATCTCATGCCCTACCAGTATGGGCGAGAGGTTTGCACGCCCGGTCACGCCTTCGGCCCGGCGCGGAGGAGCCATTACCTGTTCCACTTCATCCTTGCTGGCCGCGGCACGCTCACGGCGGCAGACGATGCCGGAGCGTCCAGGGTACATGAGCTCCATGCAGGCGAGGGTTTTCTCATCTTCCCCGGTCAGATCACGACCTACGTCGCCGACCTTGAGGATCCGTGGGAATACACTTGGATCGAGTTCGATGGTGCGCACGTCAAGACGCAGCTCGACCGCGTGGGGCTCTCCCCCGCCTCGCCCGTGTACGAAGCGCAGGATGCGGAGCGCTGCAAGCAGATGGTCGCCGCAATGAGGAGTCTCCTCGATCACCGAAGCGCCTCGCAATTCTACCTTGAGGCGTGCACGTACCTGTTCTTTGACGCCTTCCTCGCCTCGATCAAACCGCATCGCGCGAACTCAGCGAGCCGTCTGCACAGCTTTTACGTAGACAACGCGCTCGCCTACATCGAACAGAACTACCAAAACGATGTCACTGTCGAGGACATCGCGCGTAACGCCGGACTCAACCGAAGCTACTTCGGCAAGGTTTTCCGCGACGCGATGGGCGTCTCACCGCAGCAGTTCCTCATCGGATACCGCATCGAAAAGGCATGCGAGCTGCTTAAGCTCTCGAATCTCTCTGTGGGAGATGTCGGACGCGCAGTTGGCTATCCCAACCAGCTTCATTTCTCACGCGCATTCAAGAACGCCTGCGGTGCCTCTCCCCGCGCATGGCGCCAGGAGCACGCGCAACGGTAACCCGCCGTCTACTCCTCCGGCGCGCGCGTGCGGACAACTCAACCGTTGTCAGCCCATGAACAACGTTCAATCAATCTCCCCCGAAGAACTCTTGCCCTCCCCCGAGCGGCGGAGCGTGCATTGTCCCGGCGCAGTTCCGCAGGAAGAGCCCCACAGGGGCTCTTCCGAGGACTGTCTGAGCACGGGACAATGCCCGCTCCGCCGCTCGGGGGAGGGAGTTCCTCTCACCAGCCGCGCTTCTTCCAGAAGAAGCCCCATGCCGGGAGCTCGACCGTGGCGATGTCCTCGCGCTCGCCGGCGAGAAGATCGACGTACCCCCCTGCCTCGGGCATCCAGACGGTCTTCGGCATGTCACTGAAGTTGAACACGGCGTGCAGCGTCTCGCCACCGCACTCGCGCACGGGCCAGAGTATCGCC
>CAJLVH010000004.1 GCA_905210055.1 uncultured Enorma sp.
GGGATCGATTGCATCGGCAGCCGCAGCGTCCCACGCGGCGTCCGCGCCGCACGTCGCAGACTCTTCTTCTGACGGAGGTGCGACCACGATAACGATCTCGCCCTTGATCTGCTCGCGAGCAGCCATCTCCTCATGCAATGCAGGAGTCGAGCAGCGCACGACCTCTTCGTGGAGCTTCGTGAGCTCGCGGCAGAGCGCCGCCTCGCGCGTGGGGAACACCTTGGCGATCGACTCAAGCGTGGCGACGACACGGTGCGGAGATTCGTAGAAGAGCAATGCTCCGGGAACCGTTGCGAGCTGGCGGAGCCGCCGCTCGCGCTCACCGGCTTTTCGCGGAAGAAACCCCTCAAAGAAGAAATGCTCACACGGAATGCCCGATGCCACGAGCGCCGTTGCGCAGGCGACGGGGCCGGGAACAACCTCAACCGGCACGCCTTCCGCACGTGCCGACTCAACGAGCACCTGTCCGGGGTCGGAGATGCCCGGCATGCCGGCATCGGAGGCGTAGGCGAGCACGTCGCCGTCGAGCATTCGCTCTACCAAACCGGGCGCACGCGAAGCGATGACGTTCTCGTCGCAGCGTATGATCGAGCGCTCCACGCCGAGGTGCGCAAGTAACTTCGAGGTGACACGTGTATCTTCGCAGCAGATCGCATCGGCACGGCGAAACGCCTCCGCCGCGCGCGGGCTCAGGTCCCCAAGATTTCCGATGGGGGTACCGACCACCAGCAGGCGGCCTTGGCGGGATTCTGCCCGACCCGTCATCGCAACCTCACGCATAGCCATCGCATCGTCCATCGGCTACTCGAGCATGGCGCGCTCGAGCGTTCCCAACGCGACGCGAGCATCCCACGCCGCGATGCGTTTCTCGGTCTTCCAGGTTTGGAAGAACCAGCCGCGCGCCTTCGTGAAGGATGCCATCTGGCTCGAGATGAAAACGCGTTCGAACGCCGAGCGCCCCTCGGGCGTAATCGAGGCATTCGTGAACACCGCCGCGCCGGACCATTCGCCCACAATCGCAGGGAATCCTGCGGAAGCGGCCTCGTCGATGAGACGGCGATTGCGCGCGATGGCAGACGAAAGCCCGCGCGGCGTGGTGATATCGAGCGCCATATCGTCGCGATAATGGTACAGGTGGATGTCCATGCAGACGTTCTTGTACTTGCTGCCGCTCATAAACCGCTTCCATGCAGCAGGATGGCCCGACGCCGAAAAGACGATCATCTTCGTCTCCGGCATATGCAGACGAACGATCTCGTAGGCATCGCGATAGAAATTGCGCAGATAATGGCTGGGAATGCCGTTCGAGGTGTGGAACAGCCCGGTACGAACGCTCATGATGGGCGAGTCCAGAAGCTCGATGCCCATAAGTTCGGAATGCATGCCGTACCGGGAGGCGAGCTGGTCGAGCGTCGAGAGCGCGATGTGCCTGCCATTCGTCGAGGAGTGCCAATCCGCAACGGACTCAGGCGTACTCTTCGAATTGTTTGAATCGCCCTGACCGCCGGGAACCGTTGCCAGGTCGAGCAACACTCGCATGCCGAACTTCCGCGCCCATTCGAAGGTGCGGTCGATGTAGTCGACGGCGGAGATGTAGACCTCGGATTCCCCTTGCGAGCCGAAGGCATGCCACGGCACGGGAAGGCGGACGGCATTGAAGCCGATCGCCGCCATACGCCGAAAATCGTCCTCGGTGATGAACGTTTCGTAGTGCTGGCGAATGCGTTCGTTGTATGCGACGGAGCCCATCACGGTCTGGAGCTCGGTCTCGTTCGTTGCCCCGGTCGCGGCAAACAGCGAAGGCGTCACCCATGGCTCGGGGATGAACCAACCCGAAAGATTGACGCCGTGGATCCTATCCATCATTCCCTCTCTCCCCACCAAGCTCACGCTTTTCATCGCCGCTCGGCGTTCGTTTGGCCTAAAAGTATACCGCCTCTTCTCTGCTTTGTTGGGTAATCGGAGATTTTGACTTGACGGACGCGAACAATTTGGTATAGTAATCGAGCTGTTGCTAGCAGCCCGGTCAGATAGCTCAGTTGGTAGAGCAGAGGACTGAAAATCCTCGTGTCGGGGGTTCGACTCCCTCTCTGACCACCATAGAAATCGTAGGTAGACGGCTTGTCATGGGTGAGCCGTCTACTTTTGTATTACGCCTCCACATCAAGCTTCTCGAATTCGAACCGGGACATCGACATTCACCCGTTTGAACGATTCTGTCGCTCGACAGCGTCAAAACCGAAGCGCCCTGCCATGTCCTCGCTAGAATCAAACCAAATATGCTTTTGAATCTGGGCATGGCCTCATAGCGCAATTCTCTCGATCACCGATGCCGCCTCGCGGCACGAGAGCACACGCCACGGGGCGACCTCGCGGCATACCGCGAGAACCTCACCCGTCCGAGACAGAAATGCCACATCGAGCGCCCGCCTCATGAAGCAGGTATGAATCGATCCACACCGCGGGAATCCCATGACGATTGTTGGGGAACACACATTCCGAACACCATATGAGCAAGGGATCATGCCGAGCAGCCTCGCCCAGGGGCGTTCTGCCACCACAAGATGCGCCGGCTCCCAACCGAGGCGAGTCATGGCGCGCCTGAACCCATATGGATCGAGCGCGCCCGTTGTCCGTTGATTCCCATATGCCAAACGGCCGCACATCCTACATCACCACCCCAGGGCGCCACGGGTCGACCGTCACTTCGCGAACATGCTCGAGTACGACAGGCGCGCCCATATCCACGCCGGCGAGCACGATATTTCCCGGCCAAGGAACATACTTCATAACGCAGCGGTATGTCCTCTGCCCTCCAACGAGCGAAAATATGGAACTAGCGCCCGAGCTCTCCTCTTCCGCGCATGTGACCTCAATCTCCACACCGTATGAACCCATCGCCTCCGAAAGCTCCGCCGCGACCGTACCCGCAACCGACCCTCCCTGCTCGTCAACGCCAACCGGGGAGACGGCGTGGGCGAGCACGATATCGGGCGCCACCCGATCGAACCGCGCCGTCGCGGAGAGAAACATCATGATGTTGTAGACGATGAGCGCCAGCACGATAAGCACCGGCGCCACCACCGCCATCTCGACGGTGGCCTGCGCGCGCGTCTCACGATGAAGGGGTTCCGCGCGTGACGGTTGCAGCCGATACACCTCATGGATAAACCTCGGCACGACCGCTCTTGTGCACCGTTCACGCCTCGCGCGCCCATTCATCCTGAACCCCCTCCGCCCACGACGCCCAGCACGTCCCGCACGCGAATCGTGAGCGGAATCGTAGTGCCACCCGGCAGCGGAATCTCCGCGATGGTGATGGTGGCATCGAGCATCTGCTCTTCGGTCTCGTAGCCGATTGCTTGCAAGACGTCCGCGGGATCGGTCGAGCCGATCGGTAGCGAGCGCAGCAGTTCCTGGGCGTTGGAGAGCGCCGGGACATCGGTTTGCGCGAGCACGTTGCTGCTATCCGTGAGCACGGGTTTGAGTGAGCTCAAATCAACCGGCTCGAATCCAAGCGCCCGGACGGCGCCGTCGACACGATCGCTCAACCATGTTGCCAAAGGCCCCATCCCGAACGACGTGAGGCCCCCGAGCAGATCGTCCATGAGCTCGGACAATCCCTCGCTCATGTCTCCATACGCGATGAGCACCTTGCCCCACAGGCCCATCACGTCATCGATGAGCCCCACCGCGCCAGCTCCATCCGTACGCGAGGACAGCGACGAGAAGAACGATGCGAGCACGTTGCTCTCGTCGGTCGCGGCATCCGGCGCGAGCGCGGCAGCGGAAATTGCTCCCCGCACCCCGCTGTCTGGCCGGGCGGCAAAGGTCGTCGAAAGCTCCCCGGGGACTTGCGCCTCGCTCGATACCACCACCGCAACCGCACCGTACCTCCCGGGCGGCGCGATGCGCGGACGGCGAGCCGCGAGCGCATCGAGCGCGGCGTCGAATGCGTCGCCTGCATCTTCGGAAGCACCGCGCGCCCTCTGCTCGAGCTCAATCTCGTGTTCCCGACACGCCTCGTATTCGTCGAGCGCCAACGTGAATTCGCGAAGATGGTATTCGTAGCCGTTATCGATGGATGTTGAGGCTGCGGGAACCTTCCCTACGTCCCCGATACTGAATTTGCACACTGAGCACTCTCGCGTGCGCCCCGCATCGATATCCTCCAGCGCAGCCATGCCGCCGGAGGCTCCTTGGGCTCCGGGGCACTCCATGCCATAGTGGAGCGTTCTGCCGGCATCCTCTTGCGTCGTAGGCCATAAAGCATCGGTGTATAGCGCCGTCGTGCGCGCCTCGCTCGTGTTCCTCGGAAGCAGCGGAACAGAGACCGTCACGCCGGTATCTGTTTCAATCACCGCGGCAGAGGCGAACTCTTCTGCGGCAAATGCGTAAAATGCCCTGCGTGCAGCGGAATCCGCTGCCGCCTCGACACTGGATCCCTCTGGCACATCGTTTTCCACACGCCATCGGTAATATGCGCGCGTGCGATCGAGCGCCACATTGGGATCCCACGTGAGGCTCGATGCATAATCTGGATTCTGCGCAGCGGAAAGACCCGAGAGTCGCGCGGCACGCTCCTGCATATTCCGTCCTTCTCTCCCGCAGTCGGCAAGCCATGCAGCCTCCTTCGCCTGCGCGGTCTTCTCTTGCGCTTCGACGAGCTCGTCTGCCGCAGCGTCTAGCTCGCCCGCCGTGTCCTCGATCTCACTGGTAGAGACCTCATCACCCTCGAGTGCGGGAAACTCGGACGCGGATGTGCGCGGCACGGCGAGGGCGGTTCCTGTATACGACACCGCATCCCCCGATTGCGCCGCACAGGTACGTGTGCCATTCGCCGCTATGAGAAACGGCAAGGCAGATTCCAACGTCTTGAGCCCGCGCGATGCAGAGACGGCAAGGCTGTTCCGTGCGTTGAGCATCCTAATCCCCGCGTCGATCGTTTGCCCGGCAAATGCGTTCACGCCGGGTATGAGCAGCCCCACGAGCCCTACGCCGGTAACGCAGAGTCCGGCAAGCCCCATGCTGAGCACTGCGGCATCGAGCACCGTAGCCGTCGTGTGATACGAAGAGACGACGTTCACGCCGGCAAGCGCCGTCGCATCTGCCGCAACCTGCACATCGCCCGAACGTGACATGCTCCAGATGCCGCTCGCGACGGCGAATAGAAGCGAAAGCGTCACAAGGATCGAAACAGCTGCCGCAAGGTTCGTATACGCACCATCCTCGATAAAGAGCTCAATTCCACCGGCGAACCCATGTCTCATAGCTCCCTTCGAGCCAGCTCGGCCTTCCCGCATAGCTCACCTCCACGCGCATCTCGACGTCACCCTGCCCATTCGTCGCCCCCAACACCCCGGCAAACGCGCCGAGTACCGGAAGCGGCGTCACCGCACCCGTAATCGCAACCGTCACCGTCCCCTCCTCGTCTTCGGCGCGTACGAGCTCGATATCCCATGCGAGCGAGCCGCCCGCGTGAAAGATCGAGAGGTCGGGAACGGCGGCGAGCCTGCGAAGGGCGAACGCTTCGCAGGATTCCATCGCCTCGTCGTCCGTCGTGACCATAAGTCGTGCCGTCTCACTCGCCGCCGTCTCCATGACCGAACGCGTATACAGCATGCAGAGTGGTTGCAGCGCCAACAACAGCAACGTAAGAAACGTCGGAAGGAGCAGGGCAGCCTCGACCGTCGCCTGCGCCGTGTCTTCGCGAATGCCCATCGGTTCCACTCCCTGTTCGTCTCTCGTGCTAGTACAGTGCGATATCGAGCAGACCCATTCCGTCGAGCACGTGCGAACAGGCATCTTCGACCAGTCGCGCCAGCACGCCCGTCTCACCCGCGCGCCACAGCAACGCGAGCGCGGCGACGACCGCCATGAGCGCTGCAACGGTCAGGGCGTACTCGAGCGTTGCTTGCGCGCGATCATCGAAAGCCGCTTCCCGCATCCTTGCAAGGCGACGCCCACAGCGGCACATCATATCCTCCGTCCAGCTGTCATGCAGGCGCATACTGCCTCCTATTCACTCGACCGAGCGCTGCTCGATATCCGCGTCACCCGGGCGGTTGATGCTTCATTGCCCTCCTCCGCCACCACCGTAACGATATCCACCCACCCGCACTCGTCGAGCACGATGGCACCCCATGCGTTTCCCTTGAGATCGAGGTATCCGCTCGTCATGAGCTGAGCGCCGGAAACTCCCTGGTACACTCGAAGCACATCGGCGGCGAGCTCGTTGATGGGCTGCGCAGAAGTCCATACACACGACGCTTCGCCGTCCGCTTGCGTCGATGCGTCACGGTCGAGCTCAGCCAGAAACGAGCCCGTATCGATCACACCTTCTTCCACCGGCACAGTGCCCTCGTCCCCCCGCGAATCCCACTCCGAGTTTTCGGACTCTTCACCAGGTGCGCGATCGCCCCGAACAGCGCTTGACCCCGTTTGTTGAGCAAGAGTGGATTCCGACGTTGTTTTGGAAGGCAACGCGGCTCCCAGCCAAAGTGCGCAGGCTGTGCAGATCAGGCAGAGCGCCGGCGCCAGCCAACGCAGCCGCAGCGCCTTGCGCGGCCCCGCCATGCGCGAACGTCGATCCGCGTCCTTTCTTTGCATCAGCGCATGCCTTGCTACAGGCTGTTGATACCGTTGGCGATGGCATCCCAGAGCTCCGTCACCTTACCGCGAAACGCCACGATGGCCAGGATTGCGATGACGACGAGCACTCCCACAAGGATTGCGTATTCCGTCGTGCCCTGACCGGATTCCTCGACAGCAAGGCTGCGCACCTTGCGAAAAGCATCGAACGATGCAACGGGCGCCTTCGAGATGAACCCTTCGAGAATCTGCTTTCCCATAACAACCTCCTTACAACATGCCACTCGCAGCGAGCAGCGGCCCTACGATTGAAAGCAAGAGCGCCGGCAATATGAGCGTTCCGGTAGGTATGAGCAGCTTGACCGGCGCCCGTTCGATATCCCGTTCTATCTGCGCGCGATGCGCGGAACGAATCTCCCGACTTTGCGCAGCCAGCGTTTCGGAAAGCGGCGAGCCAAGCTTCAACGCTTGATCGACCGCAATGCCAAACGATTCCAGCGAGCGCTCCCCGACGTCGCGCGCTGCGCGTTCGAGTTCCTCCCCGCGCGCAGCTATCCCCATCTGCCAGGACAACCTTGCCCGCATCATGCGGTCCGGCAGTACGCCGGTTCGATGCGTGCAGTACAGCTCGAGTGCAGCATCGAATGAAAGCCCTGCAGAGAGCCCGAGGCGCACCACATCGACCATCTCGGCGATATCCCCCAGAGCGACCTCTTCGCGACTCCCGACTGCGAAGCGCCCGGCGAGCAAACGAATCGCAGTGAGCATCTGCGATCCTTCTCGTTTCGCCTCGTCAACACCGCGCGCGATCAGCCCCCGAAGCCACGCCTTGTCCTCTCCCCTCCAGCTTGTCATCATCCAGACTGCAGCCATCACGGCCGCACCGATAGGCAGCGCATCCACAGCCATCACCCCACATCGATCCTCATGATCCTTCGGATGATCATCCATGCGCAGAAATCCAATGCGAACGCGACCGCAGCGCTTCCCGCCCCAACGGGCATGGCGATACCGCGACGAAAATCTGCGGAAACAACTGCCAGCGCACATGCCATAGCAACAGGCATCCATGCGACAAGGCGCGCGGACATCCTCGCTTGCGACGTCTTGACCTCGAGCTGGCGCGCAAGTGCGATGCGCTCGTTGGCCATATCGGCGGCTTCAGCAAGGAGCTCGCGAAGCGGGGCGCCCGTGCGCTGCGAGATCTTGAGCGCGAGTGACACCAAGCCAAGACCGGGCGCGGGAAGCCGAATGAGCAGATCGTCGAGGGCTTCGGACGCAGGAATACCGCATTCGATGGCACAAGCGACGCGCAGGAACTCGCCCCGCACGGGTTCTTCGGCATGGCTGCCCACGAAACGCATCCCCTGCGCAAGCGTATGCCCGGAACCAAGCGCGATGGAAAGCGCTGCGAATGCCTCCGGCATCGCCGATGCGACACGGCGGCGTTCTTCGTGCGTACGGCGCGCCGCGCGAAGGCGCAGATATCCGATGACCGCCGCAGCGCCCGCTGCAACCCCCAGAACCGAACCTACCGCAATCGACCCTGTGATCCCGCCGATCAACACCGCAAAGATAAGCGCACCCACCTCAAAATCACGCGCAGAAACGCGCGGTGCCGAAACGCCGTCGAACGATGCTGTACCGAGCAGAACCTCGATGACCCGGGCGAGCAGTTGCGTTCGGCGAAGCTCGTCCCGACAAGTCCTCACCGCTGCGGCATCGCGCACCATGACAGGCACCGACGCACCCGCTCGGCAAAGTAGGACAACGATGGCTCCCCGCACACCGCTCATTCGGACCCCGCCCTTGAGCTCGCCTCCCATCCAGGCATCTTCCCCATTTCGGGAAAAGCAGCCTGTTAGGGCGAAAACGCCTCCTGCGGCAGCTCCCGCGATCATCATGGGCACATAGTCCGCCATGTATCCACCTCCTCCTGCAAAAGCCTCCCTGCACGCAGCGCTTCTTCGATGAACGGCGGCTCGCGCACCAGCTCCCACGCAGCCTCCGAGCTATCGAACGAGACGTAGCGCTCGAGCTCAACGCCGCCGCGCTCACCGCGTCGAACCCCCGAATACGAAGACACGAAGCGCTTGCCATCTGCCCTGCGCTCGGACATGACGATGCCGTCGAGCGCCATCGCAACCTGTTCCTCGATAAGCTCCGAGGGAAGGTTGATGCCGTAGCGCGCAAGCAGCACGAGGCGTACGATCGCCTCTTCCTCGGTTCCCGCATGAAGCGTGGTAAGCGACCCATCGTGACCGGTATTCATCGCCTGGAGCATATCGATGCATTCGGCACCGCGCACCTCGCCCACAACGATGCGGTCCGGCCGCATGCGAAGCGCGTTCGTCACCAGATCGCGAATGCTCACCTCCCCCTCTCCCTCGATTGAAGCCGCACGCGCTTCAAGCCGAACCACGTGTGGGTGCCGAGCGAACTTGAGTTCCGCGGAATCCTCGATCGTCACGATGCGCTCACCTACCGGAATCTCGCACGACAGCGCGTTGAGCAGCGTCGTCTTGCCCGACCCTGTCCCACCGGCGACGGCAAGATCCTGCCGCAAGACGACGGCATACGAGAGTAGCCGCGCATACCAATCGGGCAACGACCCAAGGCCGACTAGCTCCGTAAGCGAGCTGATCCGATTGGAGAACTTCCTGATCGTGAGCGCCGTGCCGTCGATTGCCACCGGCGGCACCACTGCGTTCACGCGGTAACCGCTTTGCAAGCGCGCGTTCACGATGGGGCTCCGCTCGTCCACGCGGCGACCCAGCGGCGACAGAATCCGATCGACGAGGATCCTGATCTGCTCGTCATCGTCGAAGAGCGGGCCCAGTGGATGTAGCGTGCCCTTCCGCTCGATATACGTGGAGGTGCAGCCGTTCACCATAATCTCGCTCACCGCTTCGTCCTCGATGAGTTCCTGCAAGGGACCCAAGCCAACCACGTCGTCGAGCGCTTCGGCAACGATGCGTTCGCGCTCTTCATCCTCCATGTCCTCGTGTCCCTGTGCGTTGAGGACAGCCTCGATCGCCGGCCTCAACTCGGCACGGGCGCGTTTCGTGTCCGGCTCCGCAGCGAGGTGCGCAACCTCGGCAAACCCCACCCGCTCCAGGGCGGCGCGCTTCACCGATCGAAGAGTCTCTCTATGCTCTGCAGAGCGTGCGCCGGATCCACGTGTCACGCGACCGCTTTTTCGCACACGCCTCGCGCGCTCGAGGACACTCATGCCGCTTCACCAACGTTCTTCCAAGGAAGATGCAAGCGAGGGCGCACAGGCGTCTCGCCATGCGCGTCTTCTCGACCGGGTTCCTCCGAAACGGGACACCCCAGCTCGCGCAAGAGCTGCGAAGTCAACCTTCGGATGCTCTGGCCGAACGGCGTCTGTGCACGCGCCGCTTCATCCATGCGACCGATTTCTGCGAGTGCGGAGAGGTTGCTTCCGCCATCGGCAACGCGCGCCTTGGAGCTTAGAGCGACCTTCATCTCGATGCGTAACGCGGTATCTCCGGGGCATCCGCGCTGGCCGACGCGGTTCACCACGCAGGTCATGCGCGTACGCGGAATCCCGAACCTCCCTATCATCGCGATGAGCCGTTGCATGGACTCTGCGCTGCCCACGGCGCCATCGCCCACCACAAGGCAACGATCGCACGAGGAGACCATCGCCGCTACAGCGTCCGTCCACGTGGTGGAGGTATCGACGATCACCACATCCGCCTCGGCACGCAGCACGCCGAGCAAGAGCTCAAGCGGCTTGCCCAAAAGCTCGGCGCGCTCCGGTACACCGAGAGGTCCCCACAGTGTCAATCCCGGCGCAACGCGCATCGATGCCCTCACGATGTCCGCCTCAGAAAGCTCACCCGGCACCGAAGGCTCGAGAATGGAGCCTATATCGCGCGGTTCCTCCACACCGAGCATCGTGTAGGCGTTTCCGAACATAAGATCAAGATCGAGCAGAGCGGTTCGCAATCCCGAACGAGCCGCGAAGCATGCCATCGCCGTCGCAATCGTCGTTTTGCCCGAACCCCCGCGGCCAGAGGCGACGCATATCACGGGAGCCCGTCTTCCTTTGCTCATCTCCACATGCTGCGTTGCAGCTCGTGCCGCGAGCGGCGGCTCCGGTTCCGGCTCGTCGAGATCTTCCGCTTCCACGATCTCCAACCCCTCGGCTCGCATGGGTGCCACCTGAGCCGAGGCATCCCCCGTACACGCGTTACGATCACTATGCACGGCCGTTACCCGCTGCTCGCCCGAACTGTGCAGAAGCGCGCTCGCCATCCGAAGATCGCTGGTGTCTTCGGGTGAAGGCCCCGGTGCCGATGGCATCGTCTCACGCTCGCCCTGCTGCGACGCCACAGCTCCCCGGCACACTCGCACCTCCTCGAGGGGAATCACCTCGACGGCGCCCGCATAGAAGAGCGGCGCGATACGCGCGGGATCAATGTCCTCGACAAGCACGACCACGCGTCCCGCCCCTTCAACCCGCGCCATGCGCTCGACAAGGGTTGCATGCGCCTCGATGCCCAAACCCCGTGCAAGCACCATCGTGCCCGACACCTTACCCGCAAATGACATCGCAAGTCGTTCAAGAAGCGTTAGGTCATCTATGCGCAGCACACATGCCCCGCGCTCTCGCTGTTCGATCTCCCGTTGAACGACGGCGTAGTCATCGCTCGAGCAATAGGCAAACCATAGCTGTCTCATTCTGCATCTCCTCCAGATTCTGCTTCCGTGTCTGTGGCGTCACCGCTATCGGCGGCATCCTCACCGGGCGCTGAGCTCGCGTTTCCGGCAGGCTTTGTCTCCTGCGTCGCAGCTTCGCCATCGCTTGCAACGCCAGTGACCACCTCTGACCGTTCCGTTTCACGCGCTTCGTCCGCATCAGACGAAGCTTCTTCGTCCAAACCTTCGACATTAGACCCTGGAACGACCAGGCTTACCGACCCTTTCGCCGTGGCTGCCAGGAGTTCCGAGACACGATCGGGCGCGACCGCGACCGTCACCCAGCTCAAATCGGCCGATGTTCCACCGGTTTCGTCCACACTCGTCGCGATAACCTGAGCACGGCAGACGCGATCGGCGATACCGGTTCCCGCCAGGTACACGTCGACCGTGTCTCCGCATGCGAGCGTGCCACCCACTGCATGCGCGGAATCCACCGGCACCGAGACGGCGACCATCCCCTCGGGAACTTCGAGCGTGCCGCCACGTTCCTGGAAGTACGCCGGGCAGAGCACGGCTCGCGCGGGTATGTTCGATGTTGCTCGCTTGCCAACGACCTCGTCTATCGACGTTGCGGAATCGGCGGGCAAAAGCCCCGCAACCCACTCCGTAAGCTCGATATCTCCCTCATCGATCAGCTCGCCTGCATCGACATCGCGCGTCGCGACGCAGACGCTCACCACGTCGCCCCCGTACGCGGCAAGAAGCTCTTGCCGCTCGCGCGCCGCCTCCGCCCGAATAGACGCGCCATACCACGATGCCAGGGCAAACGCCAAGATGCCCGAAGCAACGCTTATCGCTAGCCGAACTCCGCGCTTCATCTCGCACTCCCCGTCTCGTGGCCTGCGTGTTCGATTCAATTGTGAAAAGGACGGCGCAAAGGCCGGCTGGAAATATAAGAAAGTCCCTCGTGACCTTGCAGAACCCTTGTCGCAATCTGTTCCGCCGTGTCAGATGCGCGCAAGGTTCACCAGGATATGCAGCAAGGTATTTTGAAGCGCTTCACACAACACCCAGCAGGGAGAAGAAGCGGCCAATTCAGGTTTTAGACAGGTTTATGCGCTCGCGGGACACCATGCCACGAGCATCTAGCCCATCCAGCTGCAGCAAGAAGTCGTTCGCCCGTCGCGAACCCCGCGAGCCCGCTACAGATGGATATCCGGATCGAGGCTCTGGGCGCTCACGCGCATCTCTTCGGCCAGACCCTGGAACACCTCGAGCCGGAGCTCGTCAATCTCGCCCGACGCGACCGCCGCACGCACCATGCACCCGGGTTCGTGCGTATGCGTGCAATCGTTGAATCGACATCCGTGCGACGCCTCAACAACCTCGGGAAACATCCGTGCGAGCCCGCGCTCGTGCCCTACGAGCGGTAGGCTGCGCAGCCCTGGAGCATCCGCGATCACGCCGCACGAACCGGGGAGTTTTACCATCACGCGCGCCACCGTGGTATGACGGCCGGCATCGTCGCGTTCGCGCACTGCACCCGTTTCCAGCGCCTCGTGTCCCAACAGAGCGTTCAGCATGGTCGACTTGCCCGCGCCCGATTCTCCAAGGATCATCGCGCAGGTCTGAGATGGCACGCAGGCTCGAACCTCATCAAGACCCTCGCCCGTAGCAGACGAGGACACGATCACGCGGACATTCTCGCCCACCAGACGCCTCACACGCCCAAGCTCTCGATCGAGCTCGTCGGAGGTGCAGCGATCCGCTTTGGTGAGCACCACGACGGCACGTGCTCCGCAATCCGCCGCGAGCACGAGCGAACGGGCGATGCGCCCCAGAAGCACCTCGCCAGCGCCGAGCGGCTGCACCACAAGAATCGTATCGACATTCGCACAGAGCACCTGGCGCTCGCCACGGTTCTTGCCGCGCCAGCGCTCGAAGACCGTCCGTCGAGGCAGCACGCACTCGATCACGCCCATGTCGTGCCCGGGCGCACGGCGCAGCGCCACCCAATCGCCCACGGCAGGCAGCAGCGCTGCCTCATCTTTACGTTGTTTGGCAAAGCCGACCGCATGCTCGGCACGAAGCGCTTCGTTCTCGATCGCCACCAAAGGGAACCCTCGGTCGAGCCGAACGACGCAACCTACCTGCATCTGCTCGGCATCCTCGGCTTCCGCGCAAAAAGCGTCAAAGGACGCGCGCTGAGCATCGTCGAGCCGAAGGTCTTGAAATGCCGGGACATCGTGCAGGGCATCGATCTTGGGAAGTGCGGCGATGACACCGTTTTCGTCTATTGTCGCAGCACGACGCTTCCCCGTGCGCCGCGCCTTGCCCTGCGGCCGTTTTGCCATGTGAATGCCTTAGCCGACCACGAGCGGAACGCCGCAGTCCGCGCAGAAATTCATATCATCATCCCAGATCTTTCCGCACTGCGGGCAGCGCTTGTGCACCTCTGCCGGCTCGACCGGGAAGAGTTCCGCGACCGGATGCGCGCAACCAGGGCAAAAGTTGAAGTGGGACTCGATAACAGCGCCGCATACAGGGCAGATGCGAGCCTGTTGCTCGGGCTCGGGAGCATCGACCGCAGGCTCTTCCGCAAGCGGCTGCTCCAGCCACCTCGCGCGCACGGGCTTCTTCGATCTGAGCTCGCACCTCAGCAAGCTTCGCCTCGTACTCCGCAGCCGCCTGATGCTTTGCCTCGACCTCCGCCTCAAGCTGCGTAACCGCCGCCCGTGCCTGCTCGATCGTAGCCTGCGCCTGCTCGATCACCGCCTTGTTCTGCTCGATCTGGCTCTTCACCTCGGCGATGTCGGCATTCACCGCCGCCAACGCCCCCTCGATCTCGCCCGTCTGCTGCTCGAGAGCCTGAATATCCTCCATTGGCAACCCGCCTCCCATGCGCGGGCGCGACGATCAAATTCCGCGCCCTATCAAGCGAACCATTGCGCCTATTGTCTCACGAAGCGCTCCCGCTTGAACGCATGAACGACAATTTGGATACAGACGGGCACGCCGCATCATTCTCGCAACAGCTAGATGCCCCAAACATCCCACATGCCCCACGCACTCTATATACTGTCCTACCACCGCTGGCCATCATGCGTGCGGACAAGAGGATACGCGCCGACGCGAGCGCGTTAACAGAAGACCCTCCCGGATCTCCCCCTGAGCGATTCCGCAGGCGCGAAGCGCCGAGGACAAGCGAAGGGGAAATCCGGGAGGGTCGACAGGACGATATCAAGCGGCGAGGCTTACTTCTCCTTCTCCACCGCACGCATGATGGCCTTGTAGATTTCCACGAGCGGGATGATCAGGAAGCCGAGCGCAAGCGCCGTGACCATGCCCTTGGGCTCGAGATGCTCCACACCGAAGAAGATCATCGAGAGCGCGTCGACCTCGACCACAATAAGCGTGAGAACGAGTGCGAGGAACGCGGCGCCCCACAGCCACTTGTTCTGCTTCTTCATGTGGAAAATCGAAGCACGACGGCTGCGCATGTTGAAGCAGTGGAAGATCTCGACCATGTTCAAGGTGATGAACGCCATCATGACGCCCTCTTCGTCGGCCATGGAGGTGGCCAGCTTGGAAAGGTCGATGACGCCCAGGTCGAAGTACACGCCGCAGAAGAAGCTGGCGAGCACGAGCACGGTGATGATGAGGCCCTGGACCACGGTATCGAGACCCATGTTGCCCGCGAACACGCCGTCGGTGGCATTGCGCGGCTTGCGCTTCATCACGTCGCCCTCGGCCTCCTCCATGCCGAGCGCGAGCGCGGGGAAGCAGTCGGTCACGAGGTTCACCCACAAAAGCTGGATGGGCTGGAACAGCGTGAAGCCCATGAGCGTAGCCGCGAACACGCTGAATACCTCGGCCAGGTTCGCGGACAGCAGGAACTGGATGACCTTACGGATGTTGTCGTAGATGCGACGACCCTCTTCGCACGCATTGATAATCGTGGCGAAGTTGTCGTCGGCAAGCACCATGTCGGCAACGTTCTTGGTGACGTCGGTGCCGGTGATACCCATGCCGATGCCGATGTTCGCGTGCTTGATGGAGGGAGCATCGTTCACACCGTCGCCCGTCATGGCAACGATCTTGTTCTTGGACTTCCAAGCCTCGACGATGCGGGTCTTGTGCTCGGGCTGAACGCGAGCGTACACGCCGTACTTCTCGATGTTCTGATCGAGCTCTTCCTCAGACATCTTGTCGATCTCGGCACCGGTGATGGCCTGGCTGCGATCCTCGACGATACCGAGGTTCTTGGCGATGGCCACGGCGGTGTCGATGTGGTCGCCCGTGATCATGACGGTGCGGATGCCAGCGCCGTGGGCCTCCTCGATAGCGGGGGCAACCTCGGGACGCTCGGGGTCAATCATGCCGGAGAGACCGCAGAACACGAGGTTGTTCTCGAGCGCTTCGGCAGCGAAGTCCGCAGGCTTCTCGGTGTAGGTGCGGCTGGCGAGCGCAAGCACGCGCAGCGCCTGGTCGGCCATGGCCTTGTTAGCAGCCAGAATCTGCTCGCGGCGCTCGTCGGTCATGGGAACGATCTTGTCGCCGTCATACACCTGCGTGCAGAGCCCCACGACCACATCGGGCGCGCCCTTGGTGTACTGCTCGAAGTTGCCATCGGCTTCCTCGACCACGACGGACATCATCTTGCGGCCGGAGTCGAACGGAGCCTCGCCCACGCGCGGGTGCTCCTCGTCCAGTCCCTTCATGCCCATCTTGGCGGCGTCGTTCACGAGCGCGCACTCGGTGGGCTCGCCCACGGCCTCACCGGCCTCTTCGTCCCACTTGGCATCGGAGCACAGCGCCATGCCCGCGAGCAGCTTCTCCTCGGGAGCGGCAAGCTCGTGGTTCACGACCGTCATCTTGTTCTGGGTGAGGGTACCCGTCTTATCCGAGCAAATGACCTGGGTGCAGCCAAGGGTCTCGACCGCACTGAGGTTGCGGATGATCGCCTGGCGCTTGGCCATCTTGGTCACGCCGATGGAGAGCACGATGGTCACCACGGCAACGAGGCCCTCGGGGATGGCCGCAACGGCGAGCGACACGGCAACCATGAAGGTGTCGAGCAGCATGTGCGGCTCGGCGGTGACGGTGCCGATGCCGGCGCGCAGCACGTCGACGGCGAAGACGACCACGCAGATGACAATCACCAGGACGGTGAGGATCTTGGAAAGCTCGGCGAGCTTCACCTGAAGCGGTGTAAGCTCTTCCTTGGCGTCGTTGAGCGCGCCAGCGATCTTACCCATCTCGGTATTCATGCCGGTCCCGCACACCACGGCGCGGCCGCGGCCGTACACCACGGTGGAACCCATGTAGCACATGTTCTTACGGTCGCCGAGCGGAACGTCGTCGGCACCGTCGAGCGCGATCAGGTCGGTGTGTTTCTCTACCGGGACGGACTCGCCGGTAAGGGCGGCCTCCTCGATCTTCATGGAAGCGCTCTCGAGCACGCGGCAGTCGGCGGGAACCGCGTCGAGCAGCACGATGTCGCCGGGCACGAGCTCGCTGGAGTGCAGCGAGATCTGCTTGCCGTCGCGGATGACCTTGGACTGGGCGGCGCTCATCTCCTGAAGAGCAGCGAGCGCCTCTTCGCTCTTGGCCTCCTGGATCACACCGAGGGCGGAGTTGATGATAACGACCGCCATGATGATGACGACGTCGGCCCACTCGGACTCGCCCTGGATCATGCCGGTCACGGCGGAGATGACGGCCGCGACGATGAGCATGATGACCATGGGGTCGGCCATCTGCTGGAAGAAGCGAATCCACAGCGGGGTCTTCTCTTCCTCCTTGAGCTTGTTGGGGCCGAACTTCGCCGCGCGCGTCTGCGCCTCGGCAGAGGTTAGGCCGGTTTCCGCGTTCGTGGACTGCTCGGAGAGCACGTCCTCAGCGGAGGCAAGGTATTCCTTCAAATGTATCCCTCCCGATACATAGGAACGACGGGTGTCGAAGCACCCCGATACGACCATGGCTCCCGATCATAATTCCAGGAAGGCAAGGGCTTGCCACGTAAACTTACATATTAGCTGAAATTTGCACTTATCCGAGCAGGAATTCGGCCCATATTGGATGTTCTATCGACCAATACATGCCAAATTACCCCAGGTTATTCATCATGTGGCGAGCTACATCAACCACACCCATCTTGCCGGACATTTAGCGCCCGTAACACAGTTTCGTTTTACATAAGGTAACCTCACTGCTCTCGCATATCTTGAAGCCCACCAATCTCGCGGTGTTTCAAAACGAAACCCCTTCTCTTGTTCGACGCATCGTGCCCAACGCACTTCAAGCACCGCACTCTCCACATTTCCCATTCTCTGCAGCTCGTACCTGCGCAAAATCATCGTAAAGAAATCGGTAATCGGCTTCTTTTTTCCGATAAACGGTTACTTTGCCGCTGAATTCTCCTATAATGCTCGCCTGAACACAGGTGGAACAAGTGGAGAAAACACCGGGAGGACTGCATGTATAAACGCACGAAAATAGTCTGCACGATGGGACCTGCCTGCGACAACGACGAGACCCTGCGAGAGATGATGAAAGCAGGCATGAACGTCGCCCGCTTCAACTTCTCCCATGGCTCGTACGAGGAGCACCACGACCGCATCCAGCGCGTCCGCCGCATCGCCGCCGAGCTCGACATGACGATCGGCATCCTGCTTGACACCAAGGGCCCCGAGGTCCGCACCGGCCTGCTCAAGGATCACCAGAAGGCCTCCGTGAAGGCGGGCGACAAGATCGTCGTCACCGCCGCCCCCACTTCCGAGGACTTCCTTGGCGACGCCAGCCACATCTCGCTCGACTACCTCAACCTCCCCAACGAGGTCGAGCCGGGCTCGCGCATCCTCATCGACGACGGCATCGTCGAGCTCGAGGTCGAGAGCGTCGAGGGCCAGGACATGCACTGCGTCGTTAAGAACGACGGCGAGATCGGCGAGCGCAAGGGTGTGAACCTGCCCAACGTCGAGATCGGCCTGCCCGCGATCACCGAGCGCGACCGTCAGGACATCCTCTTCGGCCTGAAGGAGGGCATCGACTACATCGCCGCTTCCTTCATTCGCAACGGTGCCGCCGTGCGCGAGATCCGCGAGCTCTGCCGTGAGAACGGCGGGGAGCACGTGGGCATCTTCCCCAAGATCGAGTGCGCTCTGGGCGTCCAGAACTTCGACGAGATCCTCAAGGCTTCCGATGGCATCATGGTTGCCCGCGGCGACCTGGGTATCGAGATCGCGCCCGAGCTCGTGCCGCACCTGCAGAAGAAGATGATCAAGAAGTGCAACGCTGCGTACAAGCCGGTCATCACCGCCACGCAGATGCTCGACTCCATGATCCGCAACCCGCGCCCCACGCGCGCCGAGGTCGCCGACGTCGCCAACGCCATCTATGACGGCACCGACGCCGTGATGCTCTCCGGCGAGTCCGCGGCCGGCAAGTACCCGGTCGAGGCCGTGCGCATGCAGGCGAGCATCGCGCACGAGACCGAGCAGTACCTGGGCCTGCACGCCGAGCTCAAGGTGCCCGAGGGCAGCCAGAGCACGCGCGTCATCAACAACGTCGTGGGCCTTTCGGCCGTGAACATGGCCACCACCGTGGGCGCGAAGTGCATCATCTGCCCCACCACCACCGGCCGCACGGCGCGTCTCATCTCTCACTTCCGTCCTGCGGTGCCGGTCGTGGCGTTCTCCCGCCACCAGTGGGCGGTGCAGAAGATGCTCATGTACTGGGGCATCGAGCCGCACCTCGCCGCCATCACCCGCGACAGCGTCGACGATACCGTCGCCACGGCAATCGAATCTGCCAAGGAGCGCGGTTATGTGGAGCCGGGCGATGTCGCCGTCGTGACCGTGGGCGACCCCAAGACCGCCGTCGAGTCCACGCTCGGAGACGGCAAGCGCAGCTCCACGAACGTGGTCTACGTCGCTCAGGTGCGCTAAGCTGGCGCGTTGTTAGCCAAATAGAAGCGCTCTGCAGCATGTTTGCATCGAACCGCCCTCCCACGCGAGGGCGGTTTTCTTTTCTTCAAGCGCTCCTACGGCAAAACTTCCGGATATCAACGGTTATTTCCGCAAGCGCCGAGTAGATGAGTCTTTCTCTTCATAAAACACGCAGGTAGATGAGTTGCCCATATCTTGGCTACTCGGACTTTTACAAAACAACCGTTGATATCCGGAAGTTTTTCTCAACAGTGCTGTCCCCCCACATAATTACTCCGGCGAACGTCGCAGGCTGGTATCATAACAGCACATCACACGTGGAGGGGAGGCACGCATGCATGAGTTCATCTGCGGAGTTTCGGCTTTTCGGCTGCTCAGAACCCCGCCGCAGGTTCTCGCGCTCTATCCGCCGCTCCCCGACATCTCAACACGAATTGGGAAACTCGCGAGAGCTCGCAACACCGATACCCTCGGCGGTCTGGGCGCACCCATCCACGTCCTTGTTACACAGCGCGAGCATCTCCGATACTCAAGTTCCGTCAAAATGCACCTCTGGTCGCAAGAGCTTCCCCTCGACTCATTCATCGAAAACGAGCTGGAAATCACACTCAGCTCGCCGCTCTTTACCCTGCTCACCATGGCGCCGCATGTTTCGGTTACGCATCTTGCAATGGCGATGTACGAACTCTGCGGCTCATTTTCCGTTTACCGCCCAGCACCCGAGATTCAAACCCACCTCGACGCGATCAGAAACACCAGGCTCTCACGCGACCTGTGGCAACAAGTTCGAGATGCGCACGGCAACGGCACCTCCCTCTGGAAGCGCCCTCCACTCATCACTGTGCATGAGCTTCAGCGCTATACCGAGCGCATCAACGGTCTACGCGGCAGCAAGCAATTCCGCCAGGCAGCGCAAATGGTAACCGGACAGACCGCCTCGCCACTCGAAGTGCAAGCTTCCATGCTGCTGGGAGCATCCCGACGGCTCGGCGGCGCAGGGCTTACGCCTTTCGAGAACAACCATCTGGTTCGCTTCGGCCGTGAAGCGCGCCGGCTCGCGGGAAGGCAACATTGCTACTGCGACCTCTTCTTTCCCGGCCGCAAGGGCGGACGAGCACTTGACGTCGAATGCCATGGACACCTCGTCCATGATTCAGCTGAACAAGGCGGCCTTGACGCCAATCGCACCCTTGCCTTCCAGAGCATGGGTATCGACGTCATCTTTCTCACCTATGAACAGCTTATCGACGAGGAACGCCGGCATGCTGCCATTGATCACATCGCCCGTTGTGCGGGACTTCGGCCTCGGCCTAAAACCGAAGCGCTTATGCAGAAGGAGCGGGCACTCTGTGAAGAGCTTTTCATCGATTGGGAGACGCTTGGTTCGTGAGCGGCTACGCACGAGGCGCACAAACCCCGAAGACGAGCAAGGATTGCATCGGCTTTTCGGGCGCAAAATACAACTCGCGACGGTTATCAACGGTTTTTTTCACAAGCTTCGAGTAGACAGGCGTTTCTCTTCATTGAACTCACAGGTAAACGTGTTGCCCATTTCCTGGCTACTCGGCCCTTCCCGAAACAACCGTTGATATCCGAAATGAATGCGTCACAGGCGGCTCAGGACGTCTCAACAAGACATGCGTCCTGCAGCCGCCCTTCCAAAAGCGCGTCGGCGCGCTCTGCGACTTCTTCGAACACCGAGTCGAAGAATTCGCTGGTGAGCAGCCGATAACGCACCGGACCAGAGGGAAATGTATTCCCGCGCACGGTCTCGTGAGCAACCCCCACCGTCATGAGAACGGCACGCTCGTCGATTGAATACTGCGGAAACGCCGCCGCGGTTGCAATGAGACGTGGCGTAGCACGCGGCACGAGATCGATGGAGAGCGTCTTCCCGAACGCGTCGAAGTCCCCCTGCTTCTTAACGCGGAATTCCTCGCTAGGCGCAATGCCCTCGCGGTCGAGGAACTCGTTAACGCGCGTATTCCATATGCAATCTGCCAGCAGATGCACCCAAACACCGAGCTCGAAATCGAATAGCGAGCGCGCGATGTCCGCAGGTGACACCGCCTCATCGAGCTTGCTGCCTTCTTGCGGCGGAACGCCGACGCCCTCGTAGCGTTGCGGATAGTGGACACGGCTCACGCGGTCGACCTCGAGCTTTAGGGACGAGGCGGCAATGAGCGGCGCACCGAGACGGCTCGCGACGGTGGGCCTCGCAGTACCCGCATCCTTCGAATCCGCTTGCAGCACATCACTGCCGGCGTACGCCGCATCCTGCGCGGCACGCACGACGTAGGCATCCCAAAACTCGCGCTCGCGCGGCTTGGGGATGAACGCCGGCTTGGCGAAATGCGTGGAGCGGTATGCGATGGGGCTTTCTATGCCCGGCGTCATATAGCCCACAGGGATATCGGGCACAAGGCTACCGAACAGGAACGCGTTGCGGTCGGCAACCGTGCGCGCCATGGCACCCCCGCGCGAAAACAGCCGCTCGGCATGCGCGATATGAATGTTCCAGCTGGGCACGAACAATCCTTTCAGAGTGAGAATCTGCGTCCTGCGAGGATCTACGTCCTTGACGCAGATTCTCACTCAGTGAATATCTAGCCGCGCACCTCGCCACCCACGGCCTTCGTGACCTTGGCGACGAGCTTGCCGTGCACGCGCTCAACCTCGTCCGAGGTGAGCGTATGGTCGTCGGCGCGATAGGTCAGCGCGAACGCCATGGATTTCTTGCCCGCACCCACGCGTGCCTCGTCGCGGTACACGTCGAACAGGCGCACGTCGCGAAGGAGCTTGCCGCCGGCGGAGCGCAGGCGACGCTCGAGGTCTTCGCAGGTCACGCCCTCGTCGACCACGATAGCCAGGTCGACGTCGACCGACGGGAACATCGAAAAGTCCTGGTACGCCTGCTGATCGCGCGCGCACTTCATAAGCGCGTCGAGGGAGAGCTCGAACGCCACCACCGGCAGGCCGATATCGTAGGCGTCGCGCACGGCAGGATGGATCTCGCCCACCCAACCAAGCTCCACGCCGCCGGCGAGCACCTCGGCCCCGCGACCGGGCTGCAAAAACGCGTAGCCCTCGCCCTCAGCGGAACGGAAACGCGCCTTCTCGACACGCAGCTGTGCCAGCAGCTCCTCCACGATGCCCTTGCCGTCGAAGAAGCGTAGCGGCCGGTACTTCTGGTTCCAGGTCATATCACCCCAGGCACCCGAAAGCACGCCAGCGATCGAGCGACGCTCCTTGGGCAAGCTCGCGTTCTCGCGGCCGCAGAAGAGCGTGCCCATCTCGTACAGATGAACGTTCGCCGTGCCGTGCGCGTTGTTATAGGCCACAGACTGCAGCAGCCCGGGCAGAAGCGAACGGCGCATCTCGGTTTGCTCGGCGACGAGCGGGTTCATGAGCACCACCGGCAGGCCGCGGCCATCGGTGCTCATGTGCGTCTTCTCGAGGTCGCCGGGAGCGGCGAAGGAATAGGTCGTGGTCTCGTTCAGGCCGCAGGAACGCATGATGGCGCCGATGCGACGAAGGAGCCGCTGGTCGTGCGTAAGCCCGCCGATATGGTTCTTCGCGGCGGGAATCGTCGCCTCGACGCGACCCATGCCCCACAGGCGCAGCACTTCCTCGATGAGGTCGATCTCGCGCTCGAGGTCCGGACGGAACGTGGGCGGCACCACGTGAAACACAAGCTCGCCGTCGGCGGCGGCGCGCTCGACGGTGCAGCCCAGACGCACAAGCGAGCGCTCCACGAACTCCGGCTCGATCGCCGCGCCGCAGATGAGCTCCACGCGGTTCTGGCGCAGCGTGAGCTCGTTGCGCTCAACGGGCGCAGGGTACACGTCGATCGCACCGGAAACCACGGTCGCGCCGCAGCATTCCTCGAAGAGCGCCGCCGCGATAGCCGAAACCTGGTCGCAGCGCGTGCGGTCGACCTGGCGCTCGTAGCGAATGGACGCCTCGGAGATGAGCGTGAGGTCGCGGCTCGTGCGCGAGATGTGACTCGAGTCGAAGCAAGCCGCCTCGAGCAGCACGTCGTGCGTGGTCTCATCGATCTCGGAATCGAAGCTGCCCATCACACCGGCGAGGCACACCGGACGCGCGCCGTCATCGGTGATGACGCACATGTCGTGCGTGAGCTCGCGCTCCTGCTCGTCGAGGGTCACGATCTTCTCGCCATCGTGCGCGGCGCGCACCACCACATGCCGGCGGCCATCGCGCTCGGTGAGCTTGCCCAGGTCGAAGGCATGGAGCGGCTGGCCGGTGAGCATCATGACGTAGTTCGTGACGTCCACGACGTTGTTGATGGGGCGCATGCCCGCCGCCGTGACGCGCTCGGCGAGCCACTCGGGCGAAGGGCCGATCTTCACCCCGCGCACCACGCGTGCGGTATAGCGGCTGCAGAGCTCGGGGTCGTCGATGCGCACGTCAACGAGGTCGTCCACATGCATCGAAGTATCCTCGTGTTTGATGGCAGGCAGCTCGATGTGCGTGTCGCGGTCGAAGATCGCGCCCACCTCGCGTGCGATACCCACCATGGAAAGGCAATCCGGGCGGTTCGGCGTGATCTCGCAGTCGAGCACGGTATCGGACGAGCCGTGGTACTCAGCGAACGGCACGCCCACGGGCGCCTCTTCCGGCAGAATCATGATGCCGGAATGGTCACCCGAAAGCCCCAGCTCGCGGGCAGAGCAATTCATGCCGCAGCTCACGACGCCGCGAAGCTTGCTCTTCTTGATCTTCACGCCGCCGGGAAGCTCGGCGCCAACGAGTGCTGTAACGATATGATCGCCCTGCTCGAAGTTCTGCGCGCCGCAGACAATCTGGAGCGGCTCGGGCTCGCCGTCCTCGCCCAGGTTGAAACGGCCTACGTCCACCCGGCACACCCACATGTGGTCGGAATCCGGGTGCGGCTCCTTCGAAACCACCTGCGCCGTGACCACATGGTCGAACGCCTCGCCCACCGTATCGATCGACTCGACCTCCGTGCCCGTGCGGATGAACTCCGCCGCAAGCTCCTCCGGCGATTCCGGCACATCTACCAGCGTCTTCAGCCAGTTATAAGATACTTTCATCTCTTCGTCCTTCTCGTAACATTACCCCAGGGGTTTTTCTACATATCTCGTTTTCGCTAGAACTGGTTCAAGAAGCGCATATCTCCCGTCATAAGCGTGCGCAGGTCGGGCAGGTCGTATCGAAGCGCCGCGACGCGCTCCACGCCAATGCCGAACGCGAAGCCTGTGTAGCGCTCCGGATCGACGCCGCAGTTCACGAGCACGTTGGGGTCGATCATGCCGCAACCCAAGATCTCGATCCAGCCGCTGTGCTTGCAGAAGCTGCAACCCTTGCCGCCACATACGTGGCACGAAACGTCGAGCTCGCAGCTGGGCTCGGTGAAGGGGAAGAAGTGCGGGCGGTAACGCGTCTTGCGATCCGGGCCGAACATGGCCTTTGCGAAGTAGTCGAGCGTGCCCTTGAGGTCGCCGAACGTGATGCCTTCGTCCACGACCAAGCCTTCGACCTGGTTGAACTGCGGCAGATGGCAGGCGTCGGCCGTGTCGGGACGATAAACCGTGCCCGGGACGATGGCGTAGATGGGCGGCTTCTGGTGCTCCATGATGTGAATCTGCACACCCGAGGTCTGCGTGCGCAGCAGCACGTCGCTCTCGCCATGGGCATGCTCCTCCGGGTGCGGCACGCTGCCGGGGGCGTTGTCCACCACGTAGAACGTGTCGCGCGCGGAGCGGCTGGGATGGTCCATGGGGGCGTTCAGCGCCGTGAAGTTGTACCAGGAGGTCTCGACCTCGGGACCGGATTCCACGGTATAGCCGATGCCGCAGAACACGTCCTCGATCTCTTCCTTGATCTGGTTGATGAGATGCGCGTGGCCGATGGTGGGGCGTGCGCCGGGCAGCGTCACGTCGACGGCCTCGGTGGCCATGAGGTTCGCCATGGCCTCGCGCTTGAGGTCGCCCTGAGCGCGCTCGATGAGCCCTTCCGCCATGCGGCGCAGCTCGTTCGCACGCTTGCCGAGCACCGGACGCTCTTCGGGTGCAACCTTGCCCATCATGTGCATGACCTGCGTGATCTCGCCCTTTTTGCCGAGCAGTGCCACGCGCGCCGCCTCGAGCTTCTCGCTGTCGGTCGCGGAGGCGATCAGCTCCTTCGCGCGCGCCTCAAGCGCATCGAGCTCTTCGACCAATCCCATATGCTTCCCTTTCTTCGCCGCGCCGAACGCCGAACGCCCGGCGATTGTTACCGTGTCCATGTCCTGAAGTGATAATTTCAGTACCAGGTACTGAAATTATCACCGCCGGACGCTGTCCCAAAAAACGAAAAGCCGCCCTTGGGACGAACCCAAGGACGGCATAGTTACCGCGGTACCACCTTGATTGGCTGCCGGATGTCTGCCCGGCATGCCCTCTTTTGCCCGCTCTCGTTTGGGCGCACGGCTTCCCTACTCAGCTGCGCATGCTGCCGAAAACCCCGGTAGACACGCTGCCGTTCAAGTCGCTGCTCGGGAGTGAACGCTGTGTCCTTGCCCCCGCAGGAAGGCTTTCAGCCGGTGACCCTCCCTCTCTGTGCGGCGACGCGGCGGGCGCAACCCTCTCCGTCAACGCGTTGGTCGACATGATAGCACAGGTTGAAGGGGAGATGGCGCACGTCTTTGCCCTGCGGCATCCGCATCGCCCTACGCGTCCTGCGACGGTTCTTCTTCCAGCGAGGGGACGTGCACCTCATGAATGCAGCCCACGCCCTCGCGCTCGCACAGCGCATTCAGACGCTTGTCGAGCGTGAGCAACGTTGCCGCGTTTCGTCGAGCAAGCACGAAGTAAAACATGTCGCAGATGGAGTGGTTAAGGTGAAGAGCTTCGAAGAACGCCTCTTCATATAGGTCCTCCATCTCAACGAAGGTATCGGGAACCGAAACGACCGCGTCCACAAACCGTCCCGCTGTTTCCTGGTCGTACACGCCAGCCTTCACATACTTAGCCATGGTGCTCCCCGCTTCGGCATAGAGCAACGTGGGCGCAAGCACCTCCCGTGGACCTTCCGCTAACGCATATCTACAGGGCAGGGCTTCGTCGAGGTGCCGCGCCATACCGATTCCCGCGCTGCAGTCCAAAACGAACTTCATCGAGAATCCCTGTCCTCTCTAATCAACTCAGCGACGCTCGGGAAGCCCTCGGGATCTTTGGCAATCGGAAGTGCATCGATCCGTGCAAACACCTCGCGCCGGCGCTCGAGCCGCGCTTGAGCCGCCGCCCGGCTCCGTTGCCAGTCGCGATACCCTGGCTCCCACGGCTTGGGGACGGGAGGAATTCCCGCATCGACCACTGCTTGCACCTCCTTTTCGCGCTTGCGGCGCGCCAGGTAATCCTCAATTGCAACGAGCGCCTGCTGCGCGATGCTGCGGTGTTCCTCTTCCGCGCACGTTTTTAAGTCTTCATATACCTGCGGCGGAAGATCGCGCACTTGTAACGCTGGCATGTTGACCTCCTTCGCATGCGTTTTGCATGCGTATAGCATAACAGCGCTAATAGCTGTATGCAAGAGAGGTAGTTTTCGCAGCTAGATGGGGAAAGTCGAAACTTGCAAAAATAGTCGAAGCTTGCAAAAGGCGCCCGGTTGAGCACCGCGCGCCTTCTGAGTCATTGAGTCGGGTTCATTTGACGCAAAAGGGATTGGCTGGAACACGTCCCCGACCAACCCCTCAGCTCGCTTGGCGCTACTTCGCCGTGCGCAGCCTGTACCCGTGCACCAAATCGCTTACCGCGCTCCAGGGAATCTGGCGATCCACCCAGAACATGAGCTGGACAAGGTACCGCTCGAGGCCGCGGGCCAGGTCGCGGAACGTCGCGAGGTCGCAAACGTCGCCGAAACACTCCCCCGCGCGGGCGAGGATCGCCACGGCATCATCCATCTTTGCCGTCGTGTCGAACTGGCCGGAGTACCAAACGCACAGGCGCTGCATGCTCCGCGCGAGCGTCGCCGCATCGCCCGGCTCCTCGCCGCGCTCGGCCGCCTCCGCCTGGGTGCGCAGCACGCAGATCTGGTCGGAAAAGTTCATACAGTACCCCATGACGTATTCCCACACCGCGAACTCGCGACCGGTGTCGAGCTTTCGCGCGCACAGGCGCTCGATGTCCTGGGGCTCGTTGCAAACCATATCGTCCGCGAGGTCGCGCAGCGCCGCAGCCAGCTCGCTCGCCGTCAAGCTCGAAAGACGCTCAATCGTTGCCATGGCTCACGCCTCCTCATCCTCGACGTCGACGATCTCGTTGCGTATGAGCGCACCTTGATCGTCCCACACGGCGCGGCACGCAGCGGCGAAGCGCTCGCGATCGCCCTCGCAGATGCGCGCAAACATGTTGCAGGTGCCATACGGCTCGCAAATGTCGAAGAAGATGCAGATGGACGACCACGCGCCATACCACACAACGGCTCCTGCAGGCTCCTCGAACTTGGGATTCTCCATAAGGTCGAGGTCGGCGATCTCGCCGGGCACCGGATACGTGACCTCGGCATCGCAGATCTTCGCCGAGAAAATGCGCGACTCGAACGGGCACGCGGCAATGAACGCCTCGCACGTGCGCGGTGCCTCCTGCCAGAGCAGATCGGCGAGATATGTCTCGCCACCAAGGGTAATTTTGAGCTTTTGTGCCATGGAAGCCTCCTTGATCCGTCGCTCAAAGGGCTCGCTGGCGGATAAGGAGCAAACGGTGCACGGGGTCGCCGAGCCCCAACTTCACGCCGGTCGAAAACCGTCGCCCCAGCCCGTGCTGTCCGTTTGGCTCCTTCATCTTACCACCGGCACGGTCGATGGGTTAGCTGGGGCTGGGTTCGTTTCAACCTATTTTGCCAATGGGGACGGGGGATATTGGCAGGGCCCGTCCCAAACCCCTTTAACCCCGACTCCAATGACTCACTTTCCGGGGGTTGGTTGGGGACGGGGTCAATCCAACCCATCTTGGGGGTCGGTTGGGTGGGTCGGTTGTGGACGGGTTCGTTTCGCCCCAATGTAGTATTACGCTCCGGCAAGCTCCAGCAAATAGCGCCATGCGGGGACTACTCGAATAACAATCCCATCGATCTCTATAGTCTCCGTCTCGTCCTTGGTAACAATGACAAATGATGTAACCGAAGCATCGACCTGATGCAATTTCACGAGGTTCCCGACCTCACGTGTGCGCGCATTCCCTTCGATTGAGTACGCCACCTGCACCGCTGCCCCCGCATCGGGGACATAGAAGTCTATATCGATGCCGTGCTTGGGCGACTTGAGGTAGTGCAGGCCCTCTCCATAGGCATCCCGCAGTGCAATGGCAACCTGGTTCTCAAGCAATGCGGTATCCCTGTTGTATAGGAAGAGGTTCAAAAGCCCGTTATCTGAGAAGTAGTATTTTGGATTGCTTTCTTGATCAACAAACCTGCTCACCGCATTGCTGAGCGAAAACAGCAGGTATGCATCGTGCGCGTAACCTAGATACGAGATAACCGTTTCCTTTGCGATAGAAAAACCAACGCTCTTAAGCGTGTTGTAAAGCGAGCTGTAACTTATGTCGCTACGAACGGTCTCTGCCACCTTCTTCATGAGCACGCGCAGGGCTGCAGGATTCCGCACGTTATTACGAGCAGCGATGTCGCCAAGAAGAACCTTCTGATAGACATTCTCAACATACTCACGAGGCTGCTCGAATCTAATGGCCTCGGGGAAACCTCCAAAGCGGTAATAACGATCGAACAGGCGCATGATAGCGCCGGCCTCGCGCGTCGTATACAGTGCGCGCATATCATGAGCCTGGCCACGAGCATCGAGATACTCATCGAAGCGATATGTGCCGACCTGACGAACAAGATAGCGCCCACCCAACGTCGATGCCATCTGGCTGCTTAACATGGTCGCGTTGCTGCCGGTGATGTACACGCGCTCGCCCGCGTCTGCCATACGGCGAGCGAACTTCTCCCAGCCCGGAACATTTTGAATCTCATCAAAGAAGTAGTAACCGCGCTCATCGCTGAGCTCGCTTTGCACCTGCACGATATCCTGAAAATCTGCGAGCGAAAACTCCGCCAAACGCTCATCTTCGAAGTTCAGGTAGATGATGCGCTCCCACGCGACACCCTGCTCGACAAGATCGCGAGCAATCGAGTAGAGCAGCGTAGACTTACCCGCACGCCTCAAACCGGTGATGATGTAATTGCCCTGCGGGTCAAGATGATAGCGACGTGGAACGATCTTCGCATGGCGAATAACTTCGTGCTGATCGAAGATAACCTGTCTGAGCACTTCTCGGTTCATTGTCGCCTCCATGTGTCGAGTATACTGAACAGTATATTCTAATTATTGTCGAATATACTCGACATGGAGGGGTTGGTTGGGGACGGGTTCGTTTCAACCCATTAAAAAGGGGTTGGCTGGAACACGTCCCCAACCAACCCCGGTTCGTTTCAACCCCTGAACCAGCCAATAACCCCCGTCCCTAATGGCTGGTTTACTCGAGCAGGCTCACCGTGTAGGTGTTCTCGTAATCCATGCCGGTAGCGATGGTCGCGGTAAGGTCGTCCAGGTTGTAGACCACCGACCACTGGGTCGCGCTCTCCTCGCCGCGGCTGTTCAGGTGCGTCTCCTGAGCGCAGGCAGCGAGCAGATCCATGGCCTCGCCCTCGCTCACCACGCCATCGGCCGCCGTAAGACCGCTCATCACGATCTCATAGCGATCCTGGCCGCCGCCGAAATCGTAGTCACCCGGCGTAAGGAGGAAGTTCGTGGCAGCCATGTACGTACGGCCCTCAACAGCCGCGCCCGCCGTGGTCGCGTCGTTCGCCTCGAGCACGGAAAGCTCGTCGTCGATGTACTCAACAACCACGGTGCGGCCGCTCGCGTCGGCAATCTGGAAGTGGTAGCAGCTGTTCGCGCTCGAATGCATGTCGTACTGCTCGAGCAGGGCGATAGCCTCGTCAACCGTGGCGCACTTGTCCAGCATGAGGCGGATGGCCGTCGTGGTGGTGATGTCCACCCGGTCTGTCTGCTGGTTCGTGGGGTCGGTGTCGATGAGCAGCACGCCCACAGCAAGGCCGGCCTCGTTCATGCCGTCGAGCGGGGCATAGGGGGCGGCGAGCGCGGTGATGCTCGAAGTGGGCGAATCGGGCAGCTTGTCCTCGCCGTAGCCAAGGAAGCCAAGGTTCACCATGGAAATGCTCGCGTAGCCGTTCTCGGGGTCGGTGCGCACGAGCATGCTGGGCGAATAGCTCAGGTCGAAGTTGCGGCCAAAGATGTCGTCGCCCTCGGGCGTGACCGCGTTGAACGTGGAGCACGCAAGGTCCGGCAGCTCGATGGTAATGGGCAGCCCCTTCATTAGGTGCTGAATCACGAACTCGATGAGCTCGGCATCGTTCGAGGCGCCGCCCTGCTCCAAGAACTCGTCGATACCGTAGTCGCCCGCATACGTCATGGTGTAGAACGGGTAATCGTTCACCTTCTTAATGGAGGCGATGGTCGCGATCTCGCCGCGGAACATGAAGGCGATGCCGCCCACCACAAGCACGACGAGCGCCACGAGCGCGATGAGCACGCGGACGATGATCTTCTTCGCGCCGCCGGAGCGCCTGGGCGCACCGGGCTCGGTGGTGCCAGACGTCTGAGCAGCTGCTGCCTGCTCGCTCGCAGCGTCCTCGCGCTTGATATCTTCTGCCATGTAGACCCCCCTGGGTTCGATTCGCATTCTGGTGCAAGATGCCGAAGCACCCCGCAGCGGCGCACCATGCTAACACGAGTCATCATGGCAGCTGACGTTTTCTATATTTTCGTCAAAATATGAAGACGGCTATCGAAGCATCACAAAAGGTGCTGAGGCGCGGAGGCTCGCAGGACATAGTCATCGTGCTTGAAAATCGAGTCCGAATTTTCGTGAGAATCGAGTCTAGAAACCCGTGAAAATCGAGTATGGCATCGCTCCCATTTCAGCACTCAGGCCGTAGGCACCAGAGTCTCCCCTCAGCCCACTCGGTGCGCTGGTTATCGGAAAGAAATCGCGCATTCTTTCCGATAACCGTTCGGCAAGCCCGTCTATCGGAAAGAAATCGCTATTTCTTTCTTTTAAGCGCCGTATTTTTCTGTCTATCGGAAAACATCGACTGATTTTTTCTTTTAGAGCCAGCAGGCACAACGCTTTCCGAGCAGCAGAACGAGCTAACACAGATCCCACGTGAGTCGCTCGCTGCCCGTTGGCTATGCCGATGCTGGCCCTCCGCTACGCTCCTCGCTGCTACACTAACCTTGTGCATGTCGTCCGTCTGCAGGAGAAGCTTATGGCGATTGAGGTATATGGCGGCGCGGAGCTCTCACTTGAGCGCGCCATGCGCATTGCGCCACCGGCATATGCCAAGGTATATGCGTGGTTTATCGAGCACGCCGGGGAGGTTGGCCCGCGCCCGTACGGCGATCACCATCCAGACGGCATGCCCATCAAGCTTGCCTCCCAGCGCGGCATCCACAAGCCGACCGGTTATCAGTACGCCTTGTCCATCAACTCGTCGAACAAGGAGAAGTACGCGGGCGACAAGCTCAACTACCTCGATGACGGCACCTGGGTCATGCAATATTGCGCCCACCGAAAAAATGAAGGCAGCAAATCCGCCGGATCCAAGGAGTACAACAAATCCCTCCGCCGCTGCTTGCAAAAAGGCCTCCCCGTCGGCGTCTTCGTCAAAGAGAAGGGCGGCAGCCGCAACCTCGGGCTCGCGTTCATCGAACGCTATAACTCGGTGGCTGACATGTTCTGGCTTCATGGTCCGGTAACGCCCGAAAGCGATTTTTCGTCGCTCTCCCCTGAAGCTAAACGCGAGCTCGAGAACGAACTTAAAGAGCCGATGCTCGAAACATACGATATGAACAAACTGCGCGAACTCCAAGCGTCGGGCAAGCTTGAAGAGATCGATGAACGTGAGCGCGTCGCAGCAATGACGGTAAGGCGAAAGCAACAGGGTAAGTTCCGGAACATGCTCCTCAACGCCTACAACGGAACATGTGCGATCTCGGGTTATGCAGTCGACCCCGTATTGCAGGCAGCACATATCACGCCGTATTTCGGCCGAAAAAGCCAGCTCGTCACCAACGGCCTACTGCTCCGTGCCGACTTACATCTGCTCTTCGATAATGATCTCTTGGCCGTCGATCCAGACGATATGCGCGTTGTCGTGTCGCGATCGCTTGAGACAACGGGCTATAGCGCGTTCGATGGAACGAAGCTGAGACTCCCAGCAGCCAAGGATTGCTGGCCTTCCGAAGAACGTCTTGCCGCACAATTCGACAGCTTCAAACAATGCGAGGCGATGCTCGCGACGACGGGCTGACCGCGCCGATTCTTCGTCGTACCTCTAGCTCATCTCCAGCAACGGAAACAGCGCTTTCTGATTCGGCGCACCCTGTCTAAGCATTGCAATCCTGTCCCGCGCGAAGGCATAGAGCTCGGATACGCCAATGGTGTCGAGCGCTCGCCGAATCTCTTCTTCCGAAACATCGGATGACGAAGCGGCAAACATCCCTGTAACGGACATGTCGAGCGCAAAGTACGTACAGCCCGCCTCGGGTTCTACCGTGATGTCCAGTTTTAGAAGATAAACCGGTTCCCCATCTGCAGATTCCACGGTGTCTCTCATGCATGAAATCACATTGAGTGATCCCCTCTCGGGCGGATCAACAGACGCGCCGTCATCGCACACGACGTCATCATAGACGAGATGGTCGATCTTCATCCTCAAGTACGAGATAGCCGCCTGTTTCATGCTCCGCCCCTTCGATTTCCGCGAAACCACATCAAGCTCATGCAAACCGTACGATGTGGAATGAAGATATTTGTGCAGAGCGATCGGATCCACGAGGCCTACGATCTTCGGCCAAATGACTAGATAATCAGATCTATCTTAATTTCTAGCCAAAATTGTTCTGATATTAAGATGCATCTAACTTTATGCATTGGGTTGGCTGCTTGATGAGTCACAGCGAGCTGCCACAGATCGCACAGTGCAATACACCACGCCGCATTATCCCAGCAAGAAGTCGCAAGGCGGAACAACCTGAACGCCGTCAGCCCGATAGCTCATCTCTCCCCGGTACACCATGCAGCGCCGGTCTTCGGCTATCCCCAGCTCCTCCGATACAACGGTAAGGTGGCGCGCAAATTGGCGGCGATACGTCTCGCCAGCCTTGATCTCAACCGCCTGCGACTCCGCCGCGCGCGTGTAGTCGAGCAAATCAACCTCGCGCTTCGCATCATCACGGTAGGAGACTGGCAAGTTCCGCAACCATGCATTGGGGACTTCCACAATCATGCAATGGGAGCGCGCTTGGCTCGAGGCTCGGATCGGCAACCGCTGTGAAGTGATAACCTGATACCCGGCATCGAACGATTACCGGATTGGAGCTGCCTATGCCCGCCACACCCGAAGCCGTCGCCCAGTTCCGCCAGCTTGAACGCGAACTGTGGACGCGCACGTACCTCATGGGAATCCTCGAGTTCGACGGCGAGACCGTCGCGCCGCCCAAGGGCGCTCCCGCCCGCGCCGAGGCCATGGGCGCGCTCGCGGGCGAGTACCACGAGATTCTTACGAGCTCTCGTGCGCAGGAGATCATCGCGCAGCTCAAAGAGGCGGGTGCTGCCGGCGAGCTCGATGAGCAGGCCACCATGGAACTCCGCACCCTTGGGCGCGAGCAACAGGAGGCCATGGCGATCCCCACGGAGGAAGCAACCGCGTTCTCCAAGCTCACGAGCGAGGCCAACGCTGTGTGGCATAAGACGAAGCTTGCAAACGACTGGGCGAGCTTCGAGCCGTACGTCGACCGCATCGTGGAGACGCTCAAGCGCCACGCTGCCTACATGTACCCCGACCGCGACGCATACGACGTGTGGCTCGACCAGTATGAGCGCGGCATGGACGCTGCTGCCTACGACGCGTTCTTCGACCAGGTGCGCAAGACGGTCGTGCCCCTTGTGCACGAGATCACCCAGCGCCCGCAGCCCGAAGCGTCCTTCCTCTCCGCGCATGTGCCCGAGGCCACGCAGCTCGCCATCGCACGCGACCTCATGGGAATCGTCGGCCTCGACCCCGAGGCAACCGTCCTTTCCTGCGTGGAGCATCCCTTCACGAACGGCATGGCGGCGGGCGACGTGCGCATCACCACGCACATCTACGAGAACAACCTCATCTCTAACGTGTACTCGGTCATCCACGAAGCCGGCCACGCCATCTACGAGCAGAACGTCGACCCATCGTATGCATACACCTGCCTGGGCACCGGTTCCACCATGGGTATCCACGAGAGCCAGTCGCGCTTCTTCGAGAACATCATCGGCCGTTCGCGCGCCTTCATGACGCCGCTGCTCGAGGTGCTGCGCCGTCATGCGCCCGAGGTCTACGGCAGCGTGACGGAAGACGAGCTCTACCGCGCCGTCAACATCGCCACGCCGTCGCTCATCCGCACCGAGGCAGACGAGCTCACCTACCCGCTGCACATCATGGTTCGCTACGACATCGAGCGCCAGCTCTTTGCCGGCGACGCCACCGCGCGCGACATCCCCGCGCTGTGGCAGAAGTACATGCACGAGTATCTGGGCATCGACGTGCCGAACGACACGCTCGGGTGCCTGCAGGATACGCATTGGTCTGGCGGCAGCTTTGGCTACTTCCCCAGCTACGCGCTCGGCAGCGCATACGGCGCGCAGATGGTGCCCTCCATGGAAGCGGCAGGCGTCGATCTTGCGGGCGCTTGCGGCTCCGGCGAGCTCGCACCGGTGCGTGACTGGCTGCGCGAGAAGATCTGGCGCTGGGGCGCGGGCAAGGACGGCGTCAAGCTGCTGCGGGAGGCGTGCGGTGCACCCTTCGACGCCGCGTTCTACTGCACCTACCTGCAGAACAAGTTCTCCGACCTGTATAACGTCAAATAACCCCAGGGGTTTTTCGACATTACAACACAAAACGCCCCGGGAGCTTATTCGCTATGCGAGGTAGCTCCCGGGGTGGTTTTCTTATCTCTGCCGATGATAAAACCCCTGGAGTAGATTTACATCCTAAACGGTAAGGAACACCATCACGATAATCGCGGCGAAACCGACGATATCCGTACCCGTAAAGACCGTGCCCAGCACAAGGGCGCTCGTCACAGCGGCCGAGACCGGCTCGATCGTGCCGATGAGGCTTGCGCGCATGGAGCCGATGTCCCTCACGCCCTGCATGTAGAGCGAGTACGCCAGGCACGACCCCACCGCCGCGAGCACGATGAACGCTGCCCAGCCAATGCCGTCGAGCGCGGGCATATCCGCCCAGGGCTGAACAAATGCGCTGGTGACAATGCCCGAAAGCAGCATGCCCATGCCGGTTACGACCGACGCGCCGTACTCGCGCAGAAGGCGTGCGGGGATGATGGACATGCACGCCGCGCCAACAGCGGCGAGCAAGCCAACGACCAAGCCTTCAAACGGGATGGCGAGGTTCGACGGATTGCCGCCCGTCGCAAGCAGATACGTGCCCACGAGCGCAAGCACCACGCCCGCGAGCTCGCGCTTGCGCGGCGCACGATGCGTGGTAAGGCACGCGTACACCATGATGATGATCAACTGCAGGCATTGCAGCACCGTTGCCGTTCCCGCATTGGTGAGGCGGATCGTCGTGAGGTAGCCCAACTGATTGAGAAGAACGCCCGAGGCGGCGAACACAGCAAGGATGCCCATATCGCGCTTGTTGCGCAGCAGCGCGAAGAGCTTATCCCGCTGGGTAAGGAGGATGACGACAAGAAAGATACCGCCCGAAACCAGCTGTCGCATGCAGGCAAGCCAGAGCGTGTCGACCGCGTAGTTCTCGAAGAGGAAGTCCGCGCAGGTGCCGGAGAAGCCCCAGAAAAGGCCGCCGAACAGCGTGGCGAACACACCAGATGCCGTGCGGCGTTCACCCGCGGCGTTCGAGCGCTCGCGCTTGCGCCGACGCAAGGCGCGCGACGCGGCATCGGTGCCGAACACCGGGTCTTCAAGTTCCCGGTTAAGAATCTGATCTGCCTCGAGCGCCACCGTCGCCTCCTCACGCATTTCGCTCCCGCGAATACCATATGGCCAAGCTCAAACCTTACCGCATAAACCAGCAGCTTAGAACCAATTATCTCAATCTTTGCGTCATGCTTGCCGCATGCTTTACCTCGCCGGAGCATGCGCTCGGCAAACGGCGCGCCCGCATACCGCACTACTCGAGCTCCGCCCTGCGCTGCATATTTTCGCCACACAACGCAACGTGGCACTTTCCGCCCTTGGCTCAGATTCTCACGCGGTGTTCAACCTCAAATCTCCGTTCCCGCTTGTGTTGTTCGGGCAAGGGGGTATAACAAGATTCATGCGCACGTTGCCGAACATCCAGTGAAAAGGAGTCGTATGAGCACCGCGTCCACGAACACCACCGCAGCCTCGCCTGCCTCCAGCGCAGCCGACGCTTCTTCCGTCCGCATGTCACCGCGCGAGACGCTTACCCCTGGTACCACTAGCTGTGGCTTCACCGTCGAGCGCACGGAAACCATCAGCGAGCTCGACGCCGACGCCTACGTGCTGCGCCACGAGGAATCAGGCGCGCGTCTGCTCTACCTCGCATGCGACGACGAGAACAAAGCCTTCGCCATCGCCTTCAAGACACCGCCCGCCAACAGCACCGGCGTCTTCCACATCCTCGAGCACTCGGTTCTCTGCGGGTCGGCGAAGTTCCCGGTCAAAGAGCCGTTTGTCGACCTCATAAAAAGTTCGATGCAGACGTTCTTGAACGCCATGACCTACCCCGACAAGACCATCTACCCCGTTGCGTCCACAAACGAGCAAGACCTGCTGAACCTCATGGACGTCTACATGGACGCCGTGCTCAACCCCATGATCTACACCAAGCCGACCATCTTCCAGCAAGAAGGCTGGCACTACGAGCTCGACGTTCCCGAGGGCGCCAGCCTGTGCGACGGCGAGCTTCGCTACAACGGCGTCGTGTTCAACGAGATGAAAGGCGCGCTCTCCGACCCCATGAGCGTGCTCGACGATGCCATGAACGCCGCGCTCTTCCCCGCCACCCCCTATGCGTTTGAATCCGGCGGCGACCCGCGCGTAATCCCGCAGCTCACCTACGACGAGTTCCTCAACACGCATGCACGCCACTACAACCTCGCGAACAGCTATATCGTGCTCTATGGCGATTTCCCCGACGTGCGCCGCGAGCTCACGTTCTTGGACGAGCGCTACCTCTCGTGCACGAACGCTGCAAGCGAGCGCATCGCAGCCAAGCGCGCGGAGGGTGCCGAGGTGCCTGCGCTTGAACCCAATCCCCTGCCCATGCAGCAACCTGTTGTCTGCGACTACCGGCGCGTCGAGATGGAGACCACACCCGAAAACGCGCTTGTGGGCATGGCATATGTGATCGGGCAGGCGCTCGACGTGTTCCGCACCGTCGCCGCAGATGTGCTGTTCGAGGCGATCCTGGGCTCCAACGAGGCGCCGGTCAAGAAGGCGATCATCGAGGCCGGCCTCGGCGGCAACGTGACGAGCTACACCTCGAATGCCTGCCAACAGCCCTACGAGATGATCATGTTGCAGAACGCTAAACCCAACGTCGCGCGCGAACTGCGTCGCGTGATCGAGGAAACCTGTCACAACCTCGTAGAACACGGCGTTCCGCGCGACCGCTTGGAGGCCGTGATCTCGAACAACGAGTACTCGCTGCGCCAACGCGACTATGGCGTCGCAGACGGCGTGGCGCTCGCGTGCGACGTCCTCTCGACCTGGCTCTATGACGACGAGGCCGCTACCGATGCGCTCAAACTCGGCCCCGTCTATGCGGAGCTGCGCGATGCCCTCGAAGGGAATTTCTTCGAAGACCTGCTGCAAGAGCTCGTCTTAGACAGCGAGCATTGGGCGCTCGTGGAGCTCGTGCCGGTCGAGGAGCGTGCAGCCGATAGCGATCCCGGCGAGGCGGCAGAGCTCCAGGCGCGCAAGGCCGCGATGACCGAGGCCGACCTGCAGCGCGTCGTCGATCAGGTCGCCGTGCTGCGCCGCCAGCAAGAGGCCGAAGACGCGCCCGAAGACCGCGCCAAGCTGCCGCGCCTGCACGTTGCAGATATCGGCGGCGCCCGTCCCGAGCCGCC
>CAJLVH010000005.1 GCA_905210055.1 uncultured Enorma sp.
CCCCCCAGCCAATAACCCCCGTCCCCAATGGCTGGTTTGTCATCTCTCGGTAAGGCTTTCTGCATAACTGCTGCGCATACGCGTGCGCGGGGAATACTCGTCAAAATACCCGCAACTGTGGCGCTTGGGAGGTCGCATGGACGCCGCCGTCGTGTATTGCTCGCAAACCGGTTCGGCCAAAACGTACGCCAGCTGGATGGCGGAAGAGCTGGGTTGCACGCCCGAGCCGCTGGACAACATCGAAACTGTGGCGGCGAACGCTGAACTTGTCGTATTCGTAAGCTGGTTCCACGCGGCGAGCTTGAAGGGCGCCAAGCGGTTCCAGGCGTATATGGCGGAGCATCCCGAGAAACGCTATGCCATAGTCGCTGTGGGTGCCACGCCCATGCCGTGCGATCTGTGGCCTGCCTCCGAGCACGAAGAGGCGTTCCGCCGCTCCTTCCCAGCAGATCGGTATGCCGATCTGCCCTGGGTCTATTGCCGCGGCGGCTTTCACTTCGAACGCCTGGGGGCGATGGACAAAGTGGCCATGCGCATCTACTTCAAGATGCTCGAAGGCGAAATCAAGCGCGGCAACAAACGTGAGCAAATCTCTCTCGATGGCATGCGCAAAGGCTTCGATGGCTGCAACCGCGCGTACCTGGAGCCGCTGCTTGAGCAGCTGGGGGGTGCGGAGGTAGCGGGCGGCGGCCCAACATCCCAATATCGCGCTTCAATCGCCCTCCAGACACGCTTTACGCCAATCGACGATACTTCGTCCCCCTCGCTACACCACTTGTTTCAACCACGCCAAGGGAAACGAGGTGCTGAAGAATTTTCGTGAGCTTTGACCTGCTGAAGTCGACGCCTTCCAGCAACTCCCCCACCGCCATGGGCCGCACCGCGCTCAGCAAGTCGTACACGCGCCGCTGGTCATCGGTAAGCCCAATATCGCTTTTCACGAGGGGCAGCACCACCGATATGGCATGTTCCGTTATGGTAAACATGGGCTTTGTCAGGCTCTGTTCGTACGCCTCTTTTATTCGCCGAACGCCCGTGCCAAACGCCTCAATGATGTCGAGTCGATAAAAGACGTTGGCCAAGATAGGATTTCGCATAACGGATACCATACCCGATAGGTATGTTTCTTCAGACATCCCAGCGGGCAAGCCGCCGGGAGACGAGATTTCTACCCGATCTGGATACATCGACACGCGCACCCGAGCGGCGATGTCCCATGTTCTGTGAACTACAGCATTGGCAAGCGCCTCGCGAAACGCACGCATCGGAATCGTCTCGATCAGCTCGCGCTGAACGTCCCTTACCACCTCGTAGCAGTAGGCATCTTTGAACAGCTCAATGGTTTTATCGAACTCGTCAAGTAGGCATGCCCCCTCGTATGTCGCACGTTTTAATATCACGCTGACACTCTCGCCGAAACGCGCAACGTCTATCCCGGGGAAATCGCTTTCATCTGCAAGAATCGCGGCTGCGTTGTTGTACGCTCCGTCAGCCGAAAGCAAGTTGAGCGTCTTGAGTGTGTCCTCGTTGAAATATTCGAGTCCGAGCGCTTTTTGGACCACACTACCGAGGTAAGAAAACTTGAGGTTTTGCTTCGCTGCGGGAAGCTGCTCGAAATTCAGATTGTTCCCGGCAAGCACGAGCCGCGTAAACTCGGTGCGATCGACTTCGACCGTTGCGCTATCCGCACGCTTATAGGCTTTTGCACGATACAGGTACGGGGTAGCCAAACCGGGCTTGACCGAAAGCTCAACCGTTTTTGAAGCCTCATGCACTACAAGTGAGTAGTCCGGGATAGGTGAGATGGAGTCATTAATACGATTCTCAATAACTAGACATGTTCGAACGGGATCCTCTAGTCCAATCGGCTCGCCCGCATCGTTAACGCCAAAGACAATCGACCCGCCATCATAGTTAGCAAATGCAGATACCGTTTTTAGAAACGACGCCGTCACCGCCGACTTGAACTCTAGGGTCTTACCTTCACGCATGATTATTCCCTCCCGCATTTCTACTTTTGCGTACATTATACGCAAAAAAGTACGCAAGAAATTTCTTGCGTACTTTTATGCGTCATTTTGACGCGATAATTCTCTAATTGAGTAAGCGATTGGCAAAAAGTGGCATTTTCAGTACAGATAGCTTTCGAAAAGTGGCAGGCATCGCCTCCCCTTTGTTTCGGCGGCTATCTTAACGACTTTCGTCATGAAGCGCAGTATTGTGCAAACACTGTTTGCACAACTCCAGTCGCTTCTCACGCGCGCTCGTAGTTGCATACCCCTCATGCAAAAGCCGCCCTTCCTTGCGGAAAAGCGGCTTGGCTTGCACTCTACCTGCGCGATGTAATAAAACCCCTAGGGTTATTATGCAAGGTTGCCTCGGTTTCTGAGGTGCGGCAGATTGCCGTGAAAACGGTCGGGCATAGGCCTCGGGGCCATGCCCGACCGTTTGAACGGCAAGATGCCGTGCCTCAGGAAGCGAGGTACTTGATGCGGGAGCCGGCGGCGGTGTCCTCGATCATGAGACCCATGTCGCGCAGCTGGTCGCGGATGGCGTCGGCCGTGCCCCAGTCCTTGGCGGCACGTGCTTCGGCACGCGCGGCGAGGATGCGCTCGGCGGCCTCGTTCACGTCGTCGCCCGTGTAGGCGCAGAGCCCCGCGGCCACACCGAGCAGCCCCACGGGCAGCTCTTCCTCGGGCTCAGGCAGCTCGACGCCCAGCTGAACGAGCGCACCGGCGATCACGGCACCACACACGCGCGCCACCTCGGGATCGACCGCACCCGCCGCCTGGTCGAGATACGTGTTCGCCTCGGTCACGAGCTGGAAGTAGGCGGCGATGGCGCCGGCGGTATTGAAGTCGTCATTCATGCAGGCCTCGTACTCTGCAGCGGCGCGCTCCATAGCAGACGTGAGGCCGGCCGCAAGCTCGGCATCCGGTTCGCCTTCCGCATGGTCTGCCGCCCACTTGAGGTTCTGCACCGTACCGGCGATGCGCGTAAGCGAATTCTCCGCACCCTCGAGACGCTCCCACGAGAAATCAAGCGGCGAGCGGTAATGCGTCTGCAGCATGAGCAGGCGCAGCGCCGCCGCGGAGTGCTTCTCGAGCACTTCTTCGAGCGTGAAGAAGTTGCCCAGGCTCTTCGACATCTTCTCGCCGTCGACGAGCAGCATGCCCGTATGCATCCACGTGTTCGCGAACCCCTCGTGCCAAGCGCACGTGGCCTGAGCGCACTCGTTCTCGTGGTGCGGGAAGGCGAGGTCGGAACCGCCGCCGTGGATGTCGATCGGCACGCCTAGGTAACGATGCACCATGGCCGCGCACTCGGTGTGCCAACCGGGACGACCCTCGCCCCACGGACTCGGCCAGCTCGGCTCGCCGGGCTTCGCAGCCTTCCAGAGCGCAAAGTCGAGCGGATCGCGCTTGTCCTCGTTCTCCTCGATGCGCGCGCCCACCATGAGGTCGTCAATCTTGCGGCCAGACACCTCTCCGTAGCTCGGGTCGCTGCGTACCGCGAAGTACACGTCGCCGTTCTCCGCAGCGTAGGCGTGTCCCTGCTCGATGAGGCTCTTGATCATGCCGATCATGGGGCCGATCTCTTTCGTCGCGCGCGGGCGCACGTCCGGGTCGAGCACGTTCGCCTTGTGCATGACGTCGATGAACTTCTTAGAGAACTCTTCCGCCACGTCCTCGGGGGCACACCCCTGCTCGTTCGCGCGGTTGATGATCTTGTCGTCCACATCGGTGAGGTTCTGTGCGAACGTAACCTCGTAACCGCTCGCGATGAGCCAGCGGCGAATCACGTCGAACGAGATGAACGTGCGCGCATTACCGATATGAATGTTGTCGTACACGGTGGGGCCGCACACGTACATGCGCACTTTGCCCTCGTCAATGGGCTGGAACTCCTCTTTCGCGCGCTTTGCGCTGTTGTAGATGAGCATGCGGACTCCTTCGATTCACACCGGCAGACGCGATGCCGGGCACTTGTCACGTGTGTTCATTGTAACGGTATACCCGAAACTCTGGAGCATCCCGCGCAAGGTGGACAAACTTGTCATGTGCGGCCGCGCTGCCGTGCGCTTCAGCACCCGCAACGCAACGCTTGCATCGCCGTGACGCCTACAATTTCAATCAACCCGCCAAGCGCCTTCGTTTTCGTCAGAGCTTAGGCTGAGACCGTCGCTACATCTGAGTTGCCGAAGCCCTAAAAAGGTTCTGAGGACGAAAATGGCCAAAAACGAAAGTATTGTGACACCCATCCTGCGAAAAGAGGGGTGCGACCCGCCCACCGCCCTGGTACCGGCGTCGGTTATCCCAGCTATGGACGAAGCGCACCCCTGTTTCCCAAGAAGAAGTGTCACAACACTTTTGTTTTT
This sequence comes from uncultured Enorma sp., assembly GCA_905210055.1. Taxonomy (GTDB): domain Bacteria; phylum Actinomycetota; class Coriobacteriia; order Coriobacteriales; family Coriobacteriaceae; genus Enorma. Next base: position 4,379 of record CAJLVH010000005.1, read on the forward strand.
GGCCACAACGACGTATCGGGCGTTCTACGAACGGCGCGCGGACCTAACGCCCCGCCGTCAAACGCCCGTTCAGCTCTCGCGTCGCCGCACCTACACGTTGGTGCGCCACAGATCGACAAGCTCCTTTGCCGCCCCGTGCGGATCGTCGGCACCCGCGACAGCGGAAACCACGAAGAACCCGTCGACGCCGGTCTTTGCAAGCGCGGGGATATCGGCTGCCTTCACGCCTCCGCCCACCACGATGGGCTTCGGGCTCACGCGGCGCAGCTCCGCGAGCTCTTCGAGGCTGCGCGTAATGACGCGCCCATCATCATCGAGGCCGCAATCCGGCTTGGTCGCCGTCTCGTGGAGCGGCCCTACGCCCAGGTAATCGACCTGCGAGGTGTCGGCCGTCTCAATATAGCGGCGCATCTCGTGAGCAGCCGCCGAAAGACCCACGATCGAATCTTCTCCCAGGTACTTGCGGCACACCTCGACCGGAATGTCACTTTGCCCCACGTGCACGCCGTCGACCTTGATGCACGCTTCGCGGCACGCAAGCGCCACGTCCAGGCGGTCGTCAATCAAGAGCGGCACGGTATCCGACTTACCAGCGGCGGCAATGACATCCGCTACGGAGCGCGCGCACTCCATGAGCTCGCGTGCGCCCGCAACCTTCGAGCGCACCTGCACGATGGTGAACCCCGCATCGAGCGCAGCACGAACCACATCGGCCACGGGGCGTCCCAGCGTATTCTCGGGGCCAAGTACCAGGTAAGCGGAAATATCCAGGTTGTCGCGAATACTCATATGCATTCCTTTCTGCGGTGGCTCATTTGGTGCTCATTTGGGACAGGTTTCAATGAGTCACATGACGCGACGAAACCTGTCCCAAATGGGTCACATGACTTAGGCAAGAAGTTCGTCGACGACACGCACTTTGCGCTCCAACATGTTCTCGAAGCCGGGACGGATATCCGCCTTGAGCACGACTTCGGTGCGAATGCCACGCTCCGCGAGCACGAAGGTCGCGTCTTTCACCACGCGCATGACGTCGTCCCACTCGCCCTCAATCTCGGTGAACATGGAGTTCGTGCGACACGAGAGGCCGCTTTCGCGAATCACGCGAACCACGTCGGCGACGTACTCCTTGAGCTCGTCGCCCACACCAACCGGTGCGATTGCCACGGCTACCAGCGTGTTCATTTACGCCTCCTCGAGATCGAAGGGGTTGGCGGCAATATCTTCGGGCGTGGCCAGGTAGAGTTCGTCGAGGAACGCCACCTGGAAGCTGCCCGGTGCCTTGACCTTGGCTTCGGCGCGAGCGCCCGCGAGGTTGTAAACGTTCACGGCAGCGAGCGCGGCAGCAAGCGGCGTCTTCGCGCAAGCGGCGTACACCGCGCACACCCCGCCCAAGCTGCAGCCCGAGCCGGTGATCTGCGTCATGAACTGCGAGCCGCCATGTGAGAGCGCCACGACCTCGCCGTCTGTCACCAGGTCGACCTCACCAGAGACGGCAACAGCGCCGCCCGTGTAGCGCGCGATCGCCACAGCAGCGGCACGCGCCTCGTCGACACCCTGCGTGGAGTCGACGCCGCGCACGGTGCTCTCGCCGCCGGCGCCCTCGAGCCCCCACAGGTCGGCAAGCGCGATGACCTCGGACGCGTTGCCGCGAATGATCGTGGGCTTCTGCTCCTTAAATCCGGCGAGCAGCTTCGTGCGCATCTCGCCAATTCCCACGGCCACCGGGTCAAGTACCCACGGCTTGCCGAGCTCCGCCAGTCGCGCGGCCGTGCGGGGCAGCGTCTCCTCATAGATGGGCAGCAGCGTTCCCACGTTGATGTACATGGCGGGGCCGGCGGCGGCCATGGCCTCGCCCTCGTCCGGCAGGTAGACCATCGCGGCAGACCCGCCAACGGCGATCTGCGCGTTCGCGACGAAGTTGATGGTCACGGTGTTCGTGATGGACGGCGCCATGGGGTTCGTTGCGCGCACGCACGCAGCGGCGTCGCGCACAAGGTCCTGAAGTTCGGCTTTCTCGATCATGGCTAGTTCCTTTCTGGAGCGCGAACAAAAAAGGCGCTGCTTTGATGCCGCGCGTTCGCCAAGCCGACCCGTGCCCGCCCGCCGAAACATCGCGCCCGTCAGCAGCGCCCTCGTTCGCAGATATGCTCCCTACGACAGTGTTAACTGACAGGTTCGAAGGGTTGGGCTCGCGCCCTCTCAACTCACGCACAAAGCGACAGCGTGCCGCAACGGCATGGGTACCCCTGCATCGCACATCATGATAGCGCGGCGCAAAGCATTCGAACAGAGCTTTTCAGTCGATGAAAAAGGATAGAAACCAGCTAGACCGGACGTTCTCAGTTTTGAATGTAAAAAAGTCGCTGGGGTTATTTTACGCTGGGGTTATTTTACATGGTCGAGCAGGCAGACCGCCCAGGCGCCAATGCCCTTGCCCTCGCCTTCCCAGCCCAGGCGCTCGGTCGTCGTGGCCTTCACGCCCACGCTCTCCACCGGCACGCCGAGAGCGGCAGCGAGGTTCTCGCGCATAGCGTCGCGGTACGGGCTAATCTTCGGCTCCTGGCAGGCGATGGTGCAATCCGCGTCCACGAACTCGTAGCCTCGCTCGCGCGCATACGCCATGACCGCTGCAAGCAGTTTGAGCGAATCCGCGCCCTCATAGGCGGGATCGGTATCGGGGAAGAGCTTGCCGATGTCTCCACCGCGGCATGCGCCCAGAATGGCGTCGGCGAGCGCATGCGCCAGCACGTCGGCGTCGGAGTGCCCCAGCAGCCCGCGGTCGTGCGGGATGTCCACGCCGCCGATGATGCAGCGCCGACCCTCAACAAGTTGGTGAACGTCGTACCCGTGTCCGATGCGCAGCATAAGGTCGCTCCCCTCTCGCCGCAGCGTTATGCTCAATCGGGTATCAGGGTACCATGCAAAGCAATAATTTGGGGACGGCTTCGTCGGTGTCGTATTGACACGTTCGAACCCGTCCCCAAAGTGATGCGTGCTCCGAGGTGCTACCTCACGGCGAAGGCGCGAGCGATGAGCGCGTCGGCGTGCGCGAGGCCGTCCTCGGTAGCGCGATACTCGTTGCCTACCTGCGCACCGGTCGCGGTGTGACACGGCACAGACTCGATCTCACCCGAAGCACGCAGGCGCATCACGGCGCGGTCTACGGTGCGCAGATTCACCCCGAGCATCTCGGAGACCTCGCGCTTGCTGCAGCGCACCGCGCCCTCCAGCCGCGTCTCGAGCGCGATGAACACGAGTACGCGCTCATGGGCGAAGGCATGGCGCCCATCAATGCGGGCGGGAATGTCCATCGACTTGCGGGCACGTGCCGCGCCATCGCGCTTTGCAGCGCGCTTCCCCGTTGCAGCCTCTCCAGCGGCCATCTCTACCTCTTCCTCCTCGAGAGCCTCAAGCCGCCGGCCAGGCATACCAGAGACACAATTCCCAAAACAAGCGCGTACGTGAGCTTGGTATCACCGGTGCCGGGCATCTCGCCGGGGACGGGCGGCGTAGGCGCGTCGACAGCGCGAAGCGTCACGCCGTCATCGGCGATCGCATAGCCCGCCTCGTCCGCGGAACCAGAGGTCGCCTCGCCCGCGAGCGTGCCGTCTGCTTGAACGGTGAACTCCCAGGTTTCCTCGATGAGGTCGAAGCCCTCGGGCGCAACCGTCTCGCGGATGCGATACGTCTCGCCCACGATGAGCCCCTCGAGCGACGCGCGACCGCTGGCGTCCACCGCTATGGCCTTCGTGGTATAGCCGTCGGTGAACAGGCCGGTCACGGCGAACTCAGCGCCTGCAAGCGCACCACCGTCCGTGGAAACCTTGGCGACCTGCGCCTCGACACGTGTGTCGGCGAGCGTGACCACCACGCCGGCGGGAGTCGCGAGCGCAGGTGCGTCCGCATCGTCGCCGCTGGTATCAGGGTCTTCGCCCGCAGCCGCCACGGCAGCGTTCTCGACGCTCACCGCGCCGGCAATCGCCTCGGGCACGTCGCCCAGCTCAACGGTGCCGTCCTCGAACACGACGATCGTGAACGCCGGCGCGACCTCATAGCCCGCGGGCGCGGCAAGCTCGGTGATCACATACGCGGTGCCTTCGGCGGAGCCGCTCACCTGCAGGTCAGCGAATACCACGCCCGCCTCGTCGGAGGTGAACGTCTTGCTCGCCGAGCCGTCGGGCAGCGTGGCGTCTCCGTCGGCCGGAGCGATGCTGAACGTTGCCCCTGCAAGCGCGCCGCCCTCTTCGTCGGTCTTGACGAAGGAGATGTGCAGCGGCTCGTCCACGGCGAAGATGGTCACGTCGCCGTCTGCAAGGGTGTAACCGTCGGGCTCGTCGCCCACGACCTCAAGCGTGCCGTTCTCTGCAACCTTGACCGTCAGCTCGCCTTCGAGCAGCTCATAGCCAGCCGGCGCGACCGTCTCGCGCAGCGTGTACTGCTCGCCGCTCTTAAGCTCGGCCTCGATCTCGACGCGACCGTCCTCACCCGTGGCAAAGGTGCGGGTATCGACCTCGTTCGAACCGGCAAACACACCGGTGATCTCGAACTCGGCGCCCGCAAGGCCAGTCGCGGTATCGTTCGAGCCGACCTTCGTGATGCCGATCTCGATGGGCTCGTTCACCACGGCAACCTCGAAGGCATTGTCGTCGACCTTCGAGTATCCCGTGGGCGGCGCAGGCGTTATGCTACCGTCCTCGTTCACCGACCCGACGACGCTGATGGAGCCGTCCTTCTCCACGCGGATGCGCATGGTGCCCGTGACGCGCTCGTAGCCCTCGGGTGCTTTGACCTCGGTGATGTCGTACTCGTTGCCCACGATGAGCCAAGCGGTCATGCTGAGCGTGCCGTCTTCGCCGGTCCGCATCGTCTGCGGTGCGGTCGGGTCAGCGCCGGCAGCAAACTTCGAGCCGTCCACCGGCGTGATGGAGAACTCCGCCCACGGGAGCGTCTCGCCCGGCTCGCCGTCCTCGCCGGCAGGCGCGCGCTTGGTGATTTGCAGCTCGACGGGCTCGTCTTCCACCGTAAGCGAGATGCGGTTGTCGTTCACCGCATACCCCTCGGGATAATCTTCCTCATCGAGCGGGTTCTGCTGTGCGTCCGTCACCACGATCTCGCCGCGCTGGTCCATCATGAAGTAGAGCGACTCCTCCAACTGGGCATAGCCATCGGCAGGCTTGGACTCGCGCAGCTCGTAGCACACGCCGCCCATGAGGCCGGCGTCCACGTGGATGTAGCCGTTCTCGTCCGTGGTGTAGGTGTGGCTCGTGTTCTTATCCATGCACAGGCCGGTGAGCGTGAACTCAGCGCCCTCAAGCGCATCGCCCTCGTCGTCCACCTTCAGGATGTCGATCTCCTCGTGGATGTTCGTCACCATGAAGGAGTAGGCGTTATCCGCATGGCCGTCCTCGTCCAGGTCCGCCCACGCGTAGCGGTCGGGCATGTCGCCCTGTACCGCAAGCGAGCCGTCCTCCTGCACCACCACAGTGAGCACGCCGTCCGCCGGGTCATAGCCGCTCGGCGCGCCGCTCTCGTAGATGGTATAGGTGCCACCCACCATGAGCTGGCGCACCAGCTCGATATGGCCGGTGGAATCGGTCGTGAGCGTCACGGTCTTCGTGGCCTCATCGTAGGTGCCCGCAGCGAACTCGCTCGGACGCGCGAACGCGGAGTCGCCCTGAGCCGTGATCTCAAACTCGGCGCCCTCGAGCGGCTGTCCCACATCGTTGGCCTTGTTGATCTCGAGGCTCGTGGGCTCGTTCGCCACCGCATTCGTGCCGGTGAGCGACGGGTTCAGATGCGTGCGATCGATCGTGAGGTTACCGCTCGTTACGCTGTTGCCGTCGGCGTTCTCGCAGAAGTACCCGTCCGCCGGCTCGGTCTCCACGAAGCGGTACGTACCCCACAGGAGGTTCGTCACCTGGAGCCTGCCTGCGGCACCCGTGCTCCCGGAGCCCTCGATGCCATCGTTAGCGTCGTTGGCCTTGTAGGTCGTACCGGTCTCGAGACCCTCAATGATGGTCTCCCACGTCTGACCATCCTCGCCCAGACGCTGCAGCTCGAAGGTTGCTCCGTTGAGCGCGGCGCCGTCCTTGCCGGCCTTGTCAATCGTCACCGTTCCACGCTGCGGCACGTTAGGAATGCCCTGGCCGTCGACGAAGTCATCCGCGCCGCTCGTCACCTCGAAGTCGATGTCTTTGCCGTCGGCGATGCTCTTGATGTCGTAGGTCACATCGTCGTTAGCGTCGGTGAGCGTAAACGTCGCTCGGAAGCCGTTCGAAACGTAGCCCGTGTTGGAAACCTCGGTAATGACGTACGTGCCCTTCTTGAGGTTCTCGAGCTTGAGCGAACCGTCTTCACCCGTTGCGAACTCGCGGTCGACCCAACCTGTGCTGCCATCGGACGGCGTGTATTCGACTTGGAACTTCGCGCCCTGGATGGGGTCATTCGTCAGCGTATCGAACTTATGCAGCACCACGTTCGCGTTGAAGCGCTCGTTGCCCATGGTGGTGGCGACGGGGGCATTCGTGAACGCAAAGTGCGTGTCCTGCGTGATCTCGAGCCTGGCGGACTTCGCATTCGCCCCGTCTGGCATTACGGCACCGGAGGTTGTAGCAGTCTCCACAAAGTAGTACTCACCAGCCGGCAGGCCGTCGGAAAGCTTCACGTACTTACCGCCGTAGGTGAGGTCTTCGTCCGCGGTGCTCTCGGTCTCGATGGAAACGTTGGTGAAGTTGCGCGTGTCCACAACGCCCTGGTTGTTCGACGTGAGTCCGCTTGCAATGAGCTCGTCCTCACCGTCGCCATCCATGTCGACGCGGTACAGACTGAACGTAGCGCCCGCAAGCGCGGCGTCGTTCGTGCCACCGTAGGTGCCGTTATCGGACACGTGTTTCGTGAGGCACAGGTGGCCGCGGAGCACCGGGTCCTCGACGTTCACCGTGATGGTACCGCCGGGGTTCGTGTCCTCGACCTCGAGCACGCTGTCGTTGCCGCTCTGGGCTGCGGTTATCTTGCCGTTGTTCGCAATCGTGATGGTCACGTCCAGCGCCTTGGCATAGCCCTCGGGCACCTCGCCCGTCTCCTTCACGGTATAGGTACCCGCTGGGAGGCCGACGATGAAGCCGGCGTTCTCGCCCGTCATCTCCGTCTCGCCGCCGTTCTGCTGGCCCTTCGGCCACACGGTGCTCGACGCGACGCCATCGGTATCCGTCCACACGGCGTAGACGTCGCCGTCCGCACCGTACACCGTGAGCTCGATATCGCGGAGGTCTTCGCGTGCGTCCTCGCCCTCGGGCGTGAAGTCGCTCAGCTTGTCGAGGGTGAAGCGCGTCGCCACGTTCGTGATGGGCTCGTTCTCCTGCTTACCCGTCACACCGGCCTCGGCCTCGGTCGTCACCGTAGTACCGCGGGCACCGCTCGACGAGGCGGTCTTATCCGTGCCGTACAGCGGGTAGTAGCCGGGTGCATCGGCCGTCTTCTCGACTGCCCAATAGACGTAATCGACGTTGTCCTCGTTCGCCGCGGGCAGGCCGGTATAGTCGAACGTCCACGTGTCGCCGCTGCCGCTCCAGTCGGGCTGGCCGGCATAACTCGTCACGTTCTCGGTGGGGCCGAACTTCCCGTTGCCCAGGATGGTGGCACGATAGAGCACCATATCAGGCATATCGGCCTCGGTGAGGTTGTCGGCAAGCGTTGTGCCGTGGTCATCCCAGCGCTTGGTGCCGGTGAGCTCCACGGTGCGCAGCGTATTGGTAAACGTCTGCGCGTCGCCGGCGTCGCCGCCCTCGACGGAATCAACGACGTAGTAGCGATAGGTGACACCCGTCGTAGGTTCGGTTGCCTCGACAACGAGCTCGGCGCTCGCGTCGGTCACGTCATAGCTTCCCGGCACCTGCTCGACTACGCGGTATTCGTACGCCGTGCCGTCCTCGTTGCAATCGGGCAGGTTCTCCCAGGTCGTAGTCGCAGAATCGCCCGTACCGGAAATGGTCGCGGACACGATGCCGTCATCGAGCGGGCCCTCCGCTTGCTCCGCGCCGTACTCCATGAGCCACTGCCACGCAGTATCGTCCTTGGTCACGAGCTTGCGCTGCAGCAGGTAGTGCACGGTCCACTCATCGCCACCGGGACGCGTATCCCACGCGTTCTCGGCATCGCCTTCCCAGGTCTTCGTGGCAGTAATCTTCGTGGACTCGAGCGTGTTGGAGATGACGGTGGCGCTGCCAGTCGTCGTGTTCGTCCAGCTCTCCTGCGCCGGCTGGTAGGGGTGGTACTCGCCGCCACCATTCTTCGTGTAGCCGAATGACACATCCGTGGAGCTCGGCTGATCGATCTCTTGGTCGCCGATGGCGACCTCGACGGCGCGGTATTCGATGCTGAAGAATTCGCCCGCATGCCCCTCGGCGGTACCGCGACCACCCATGGGCAGCCCCGTCCACGAGCTCTTCCAGCCATTATCGGCGCTCAACGTCTTCTCGAGGAAAGCCTTGGCCGCCTCTTCGTCCTCGAACTGTTTGACGAACGCCTCCCAGTAACCCAGATCGTTGAGAATCTGCTCCGGATCCTGCCAGGCGCTCGGTTTGCCATCGGCATACGTATAGCGCGCCTGCAGGCGAACCGTCACGGTCGTGGGACGCAGGCCATAGGGGTCGTCGCCATCGTTCCACTGCTTCTCGACGGTCGCCTGGCCCTCGAGCGTGTTGGTGAAGCGGAATTCGCTGCCCGGGTTCTGCGCATTCACGGTCGAGGTCGCCGTCGTCGGATCCTGGGCATTGTCAGTCGTGTAGTAGCCACTAGCGTTCCTGCCCGTATCGCCGAGCACCATGTCGGCAAGGGTCTCGGTGATGCGATAGCGGTACGCGGTGCCATCCGGCGACCACTTATCCACACCAGAAAGCGTGATGGTATAGGTGTTCGTGTCCGCATTCTCCTTGACCATGAAGTAGTACGGATCATCGGGGTTGGTCGACTGCAGCTCGCCAGTCAGGTCGACGGCGCCGTTGTTATCGATGCGCTCGACCTTGAGCCCCTTCATGAACTCCTCGGCCGTGGGGCGGATATTAAAGATGTTGTTGAAGTCGACCCACGTCTTGGTACCGGTGAGGTCAACCGGTTCAGGCGTGTACTCGTTCTTGAACGTCACGTCGGGCGTGGTGTCACCCGGCGTGATGGCGTCGTCCGCGCCCACCGTGTCGGGAGCGAGCACGGTACCGTCTGCGGGATTGAGCACGCCAGAGCTCACGCCGCCGTCGACGGCCTCGCCCGTGCCCTTCACGTCACCAACGGAGACGTCACCCACTTCAACCGTGGTCATGTAGCCGTTGATGTTGTGCTCGACCACGTAGTACTGCCAGTAGCTGCCGTCGGGCGCGTAGATGTCGAGCCCGCTGAACGTGTACTGCGCCGTAGTCTCAGCCTCGCCGGAACCGGTGACCGTCAAGCCGTCGAGCGACGCGCCGTTCTTCAGCATGTCGTTCGTGAGCGTCACGGAATCCACCAGCGCGGCATCGCTCTTCTCGCCTTCGGCGTTCACGTAGTAGCGGTACACGTCGAACGTCGTCTCGGGGTAGAGGTCGCCCGCCTCGCGGCCGGTGTAGTGCTTCTGCACCGTGAGGCTGCCGGTCTCGGACGTATAGACGTTGTTGATGAGGAACGAGCCGGTCTCGCCGTGCTCGATCACGTAGACGCCCATCGAGTCATCGTCGCTGTCGCGCAGCTTGGAGAAGTCCGTGTTCTCGATCCAATCGGACGTGACGCCGCCCGGCTGGTCCACGAGGCCCCACACGACCTCGATGGCGCGGTATTCGTAGAGCTTGCCGTCCTCGGTATAGCGGGGCAGCAGCGCCTTGCCCTCGGGGACGACCGGGTTCTCGCCCGCCGCGCTCTCGGCAGATTCAGCGGTGTTCGCGCCGGTGTGCGCCATGGTATAGGAATACTGGTTCGTCGTCACCTGCGTGAGGTCGGACGTCCAGGCCACGGCCGAGGTGCCGTCGGCGAACGACCACGAGCCGTCTGCGCCCACGTCGAACTTGAGCGGCTGGCAGTCACCGCCCTCCACGCGCTGCTGCAGGTACACGGTGACCTCGGGCAGGTCGGATTCGACCAGCAGGTCGCCCGCCGAGCCCTGGTTCACGTTCGCGGGCACATCCTCCCAGAGCTTCGTGCCGCGAGCGACGAGGTTGTCGGTCAGGCTGTTCACGAACGTGCCGTCCTCATGAATCGCCCAACCGGTTCCGTTCTCGGTGGGGTCATCGCTGCCCTGTTCCGCATTGGGCACCTTGACCGCATGCGGTTCGTCCGCTTCCTCATGCAGGGTCGTCATGCCTTCGTAGCTAAACTTGACGTCAGCGTAATCGAGCGCGGAGCCATCGGCTGCCATAGACTCGCTCGCGTAGTAGATGTACTCACTACCGTTCTCGTCATAGGCAGGAAGGTTCGCGATGGAGCAACTTTGCTCGTATTGCGGGTCTTCGGTATCGGGCGTGCCCGTCCACAGGTACTGCACGTAGCCATCGACCTGCTCCGGATCGCTGTAGGTGAGGTTACCCTCGCCGTCCACACCCACCGTCACGCGGTACAGCGTGAGGTAGATGTCGGGGCGCTGACGCAGGCTCTCGTTCACGTAGCGGTCTTGCCACTCTTTGTTGAACGTGACCGTGCGCGTGCCCTGGCGCGTGTTCGTGAATTCGATGGTCTGGTTATCGTGGAAGTGGCGCGTACCCACCTCGTAGTCGCTCACGGTCTTCGTGGTGACGTACTCGTCGTTCTGGCCCGTCCACCTCTCCTCGACGTCGTAGTGCACGACGAGACCGTTGCCGTCGTACTTAGGCAGACCGTGGATATAGTACGTGGAGCTGTAGGCGTCATCGGCCGTATCGACCGTGATGATGAGCTTGCCGTCCTCGACGCGGTAGATGCTGTCACCGCCCGTCAAAAGCTGGTTGCCCTCGTTGTCCACCACAGGCAGCGTGTTCGCATTTGCACCGCCGGCAGACACCGTGATGCCGCCGCGACCGTCTACACCGAACGCCTCGTCGTTCTCCAGGCAACTCACCACGAGCTCGGCCTGCGGACGGTCATGTTCTCCCTGATCATTCCAGGTTTTCTCGATGGTGAGGTCGAAGATGCCCAAACGACGGTTCGACGCCGTCACAGCTTGCATATCTTCAAGATACGTCGGTTCGGCATCCTCGCTCGCCGTGGTGCGGTAGACGTGGTCGGGCGTGGCGATGCGCACGGCGTCTTTCGTACTCATATACTCCCACGCGGTGTTGATCCACGCGAGGTCGTCGGTGATGCCTTCGTATGCGTCCTCCGCCTCTTCGTAGGTCACGGCTGGGTACTGCGGCTCGATGCTGCCGTCTTCCTGCTCGACGACGCCCATGCCGCGCTCGACGACCTTGAAGTACGTGTAGTCGACGTTACCTATAGGCACATTGACCTCGGCATACCAAGATTCGCCCGCCGTGAGCACGATGTCCTCGACCACGATGTCGCCGGGATCGTAGTGATAGAGCTCGCCCGTTGCGGGATCGATGTTCTGCTCTGCGGTCATCGACTTCACCGCGACGAGGTCGACCACCACGGGCAGACGGTGCGAAGAATCGTCGCCGTCGTTCCACTGCTTGATGACGCGAATCTCGGAGCCCTCGCCCTCACCGACGGCGTTGTTGATCGTCGTGGTGTGCGTCTCCGCGTCATAGATGCGGTCGACGTACCAACCGGCCTTCGGCGTCTCGAGCACAAGATAGGTGTAGCGCACGCCGTTTTCCGGGTTGTACTTGGGCAGATCCTCGAAGTCGAGATGGTACGAGCTCGTCTCCTGGTAGGTTGCGTCTGGAAGGTTCTTGATGTCCGTAGCGGAAGCATCGACCGTGCCGTCCATCTCGAACGTGCCGATCAGCACACCGTCCTGGAACAGCTGCACGGTGGCGATACCATCGGTATTCAGATCCTCAGGATCCTTGCCATAGGCATCTGCTTCGCGTGGCGGAATCTGCGCCATGGTGCCGTCGGGCTGCTCCCAGAACTTATCCACACGCTCGTACGTGGTGTTGTCGAACGTGTTGGTGATGGTATTCGTCTCTTCATCAAGCGTCGAGGTGAAGGCAAGGTCTTCCTGCTCGCCTTCCATGTTCTCGAGCGTAAGGGTGAACGAGCCGCCACCCTCACCGTCGCGCTCGAACTCGACGGGCTCGCCGTCGATCGAGATACCCGTCTCGATCCAGCGGTACTCAAGCTCGCGACCCTGAAAATCATACTGGTCGAAAGCGCCGCTAAACGTCTGGCTCAGGATCTCGGCCTTCCAGCCGTCCACCTCAATCGTCGTATCCGTATCCTGCCAGTCGGCATCGTTGGTGCTCGACGCCAGGCGACTCTGCGCCGTGAACGTGACCGTCACGGTATCGAGCGAATCCTGAAACGCTGCAATCTCCCACGTCTTCGTGGCATCGACCGTCACGGTGCCGGTCAGGCGATTCGTGATGGTGCCGTCGTTGTAGATGAAGGGGTCGTTCGCGCGATTGGGTTGGTCGAGCTTCTGCTGCACACCGTCCCCGTCCGTATAGTTGGGCTGCGTGTCGGTCTCGTTACCCTGGCTATCCACGGAGCCGAACACAACCTCATAGTTGGAAGATAGACCCGTATCCTCGCGCAATGCATAGATATAGGGGTAGCCGTCCGGATCGTATTTCGGCAGGTTGCTCAGAATGTCCGCGTCCTGCTCGCCATATTGCTCGGCGAGCAGCTTGCCCAGGTCGATGGTATTGTCCCGCGAGCCTGCGGGGATCTCGATGGTCACGTATTCGACGCTCTCGGCGGCGGTACCGGAACCGTCAATGGCGTTCATCTGCACCTGCGATGCCGTAGCAGGGCTGCCATTCGTCGAATAGCGCCATAGCGTGAACGATGCCGCAGGGCGCTCATCGCTGTTCTCGCCATCGAGCCAAACCTTGGTCGCATCGTAGCTCGTCGTGCCAACGGGACGGATCGTCATGGTGCCGCCATCGTAGAGCTTATCGACAGAACTGCCGTGGCTCGGGGATGCCGAGTTGTTGTACGCGGGTTGGTAGTAATCCGCACCCTCGACGTCGGCATTGGGATCCTCAAAGTACGCGTAGTAGACGATCGGCGCGCCGTTTTCGTCGTATTGCGGCAGCGTCGCGGTGATCACCGCGGTGTTATCGTCCGTGAACGTGATGTCGAACGCCTGGCCTGCAGCGAGCTGGAGCGCCTCCATCTCGGCGAGCGTGTCGTAGCGCATGTTGCCGGCATCATCGACAACCTGCTTGTTGTCGATGAGCGCACTGAAGCGGAAGTACTCGGCATAGTCGGCCGCATTGAGCGTGCTGCCGAAAATCACCTTCAACGTCTTGTCGCCGAGCTTGCCCTGGATGGTAAAGGTGTAATCCTGCGTGAGCATGAGGTAGCGCTGGCCGCCCGTCGCACCTTCGTCGTTCTCGCCGTAGGTGTAGTTCTGGGGGCGCTCATTCGTATCGTTGAGGCGCCAAAGGATATCGACCGACGAGCTGGCTTCTTCATCTTTAACGAACAACGGGTTACCGTGCTCGTCGTACTTCTGGTTGCCCTCTTCATCCACATCGGGCACAGTCACCGTAGTGTTGAACTGCGTGGGCATGCCTTGGACAGACACATTCCACGTACCGATGCTCTGCGCCGCGGCGCTCGCCTGCTTCACCCAATTGGGCGCCTCGCCATCGCCGATGTAGAGCTTCAGGCGCGCCTCATCCGTGAGGTTGCCATTCTCATCGACAAGCGAGATCCACGATGCTCCACCGTCGAGCGAGAATTGCGGAATGACCTTCTTGGCATAATCCGCCATGGCGGGACGGTTACTCGAATTGTTGTCGCACCAGGTGATGGCCATCTGCGCCGACCCGGTAAGGTTTTCATAGGAATACGTCGTCGAACCCTCAACGTTCGCGGCGTTCATCATACCCGGCAGCGTGAGCGCATTCATCACGTTCATCACGGTGTCGGTCGAGGCAATCTCCTGTTCGGCGATGGTTTCGTTATCCGAGAGCTCCGGGAGCTCGACCACGACTTCGAAGGCGGAACGCGCGGGGATCTGGAGCGTGGCCGTCTGCACGGCACCCGTCGCGCTCTGCTGCAACAGCCAGTCGATCTGCGTCGCGGTCTCGCCCGCGAGACTCGTGGAGAGGAGCACGTCGAGGCCGATGCTCGCGCTGTATGTCGAAAGCTCGCGCGCCTCGCCGGTCGCCGTGTCCACGGGCGCGATAAACGTCACGGTGAGGACGCCGTCCTTGTAGGCCGCCTCGGCGATCTTCACCGTCGAGGGTGTGCCGTCCGCCGCGACCTGGAACACATCGATCACGTCTGCGGGGTTCGCAAGCGCGATGCCCGACGGAAGCGTGACCTCGAACGAGTCGCCGGGGACAATGCTCTCGGGCGCGGTATCCACCTGATCGGCGTTTGCGGGATCGAGGAAGAAGGTGAGATTGAGCTTTGCCGGATAGGTCTCGGGGACGAAGGTCTCGGTCTTTGGCTCCTCGGCTGCGGACTGCTCGTCTTCAGACGCGCTTGCAGATGCGCCCTCCGCGTCATCGATGGTCGCGGATTCTTCGGCATCGTCCGTGGCGTCGGCCTGCTCGCCGGTGGCGTCCTCGGCATCTGAGGCGGTGTTCTCGGGTTCATCGGTTTTGGCAGTGCGATGACAAGACCAGTGCTCGAGAGTTTGAGGGCACCAAGATCGCCCGTCCAGTTGAAGAGCTCTGTGCGCTCGGCGGGCGTCACGTCCTCGGTGTCGGGGTCGGTAGCGTCGGTATCAGCGGCATCCTCGGTTTCGGCAGCTTCGTCGGTGGCATCGGACGGAGTCTGGTCGCCGTCTTCAGAGGGGTCGGAAGACTGCGCGGTATCCGTCGAATCGGATTCGTCATCGGTCGCCGTGGAGGTGGAATCATCGCCGCTCGCCGAATCGCCCGTTACAGCAGGATCCTCGGAGTCGGCAGCATCGTCGGAGGCGCTCGCTACCGCTTCGGTGTCGACGTCGCCCTCAGTATCCTGCTCGCCGGATTGGCCGTTTTGAGCAGACCCCCCTGAACCATTATCAGTCTCAAGGGTTTCGGCAGATGAACCGTCCTGCCCGTCATCGTCGTTCGTTTGAGATCCGTCGCCCGCGCGCGACATGGCGAGCACCTGGCCGATCTCTTGCGCCAGCACCTGCGGTACACCGGAGCTCATAACCGTCTGCAGCGATAGGACGACGATGAGCACGATGGCGATGGCTCGGGCACCCCACGAATGATAGGCGCGCTTCAGGAGTTTAGCGATTCTGGCGTGGTTCATCTTCATATGCGGTTGCCTCCCTCGAACTGGCTGGGTTCCCGCACATAAACCGCCTCCTAAATGTGCCATTTAACAAGCAGTTTTATGGACGATGCCCAGGTAAGTCTATTAAATTTATGAGGGGGTACTTTTGTCAATACTCATCATTTGAGGTGGGGGGTTATGTTTTTAGGATATATGATAGGTTATCTTAAAAACGTAGCGCTATCCCTTATGTTATTCATCGCAAATGGGATATTACCCCGGGGACATTAATTTTCAACACCTTGTGCAATTCTGGCACGAATCTCAGCTGCCCTGTGGAAAACCGCGTACGGCGACAGGGCGCGGTGCAGCGTCTGCGGCAAGCGCACGGCTCCCCACATTCAGGGCCTCAATTCCGGCGCATCTGCATGATGGCCTCGACCAGAGGCAGATCCTCGGGCACCGTGACCTTAAGGTTGTCACGCGGAGCCTCGATGCAGCGCACCAAGCCCCCCGCTTGCTCGACGAGCGAGGCATCGTCGGTGCCGACAAACCCCGTGCGCGCGGCGAAATCCATCGCCTGGCGCAGAGCGTCGATGCGAAACACCTGCGGCGTCTGCACGCACCAAAACTGGCTGCGGTCGGGCGTAGAGTCGATGAGTCCCACCGGGTCGGCGATTTTCAGCGTGTCGATGGCCGGCTGACCGCACACCACGCCGTCGAGGTCGGCGTCGGCGCAGAGCGCCTGCACCGCTGCGTCGATGGCCTCGGGTCGGATGAGCGGGCGTGCACCGTCGTGGATGGCGACATACGCGCAGCCCTCCGGCGCGGCGACGAGGCCGGCATGCGTGGAGTCCTGCCGCGTCATACCAGCATCTGCGAAGGTGATGGGCGTCTCGAAGCCGTACGGCTCCACCGCGCGAGCACGGTACTCAGCACACCGCTCTTCCGGGCACACCACGACAATATGGCTGATCGCGTGCGCGCGGTCGAATGCCTCGATTGTCCACGAGAGCATGGGGCGGCCGGCGATCTCCACGAGCTGCTTGCCACCGGGGTTGCCGAACCGCGAGCCCGTGCCGCCCGCCACGATGATCGCGCACACGGAGCCACGCTGCTGCCCCGCCTCTTCGGCACGCGAGAAATCCGGACAATACATGGCGGGCATAGTTGCAAAATCGCCGAAGCACCCGTCATCTTCTGTCTGAATTTCCGCAGAGCGGGACGCCTCGGGACGAAAAGCGTCCGCGCGAGAAGCCTCGGCGTGCTCGTTAGCCGCCATCACGCGGCACCACCATGCTTGCCGCCCATACGGTAGAGCGAATCGGCCAGGATCGTGGGGTTGTTCACGCCGAAGTCTCCCAAACGCTCCGGGTCTTTCTGGATATCGTCCAGCAACTCCTGCAGCGAGCCGTATTCGCCCACGATCTTCTCGGCCACGCCGTCGCGCACAACCGAGACCTGGGAGAGCGTGCGGAGTCCCAGTGGCGTCATGACAGAGTCCTCGTCGAGGTCGTCGTAGCCGAGCGCCTCTGCCACGCGCTTGGGATTCGTGAGCTCCTGCGCGGACATGCTCGAGAAGAGCTTGCGAATGCGCACGGCGTTCTCTTCGGAGGAATCCTGCGCGTAGTCGCGGATCATAAGGTTGTAGTCGTTCTCGATCACGTCGCCAGCGAGTTGCTCGAGCTGCATGCGCACGAGCTTGCCCTGGCTGCCGAGCTTAACGATGCAAAACTTGAGCTCGTCTTTCGCCTGCTGGAGGATCTCGAAGCTCGAGAAGATGTCCGTGATGTCTGCAAGGGTGACGTAGTCGTCGAGTTCGAGCGCGGTGAGGCGCAGGAGCGCGCGGTCGAGTTGCGTGCGCGTGGTCTGCAACGTGGAGACGAGCTGATTCACCGAGGCCATGATCTCGGAAACTTGCTGGATCTGGTAGGACTTGCCGTGAACGTAGACGTTTACAACGGATCGACGCTCCGAGACCGAGATCACGATGGCGTCGGTGAGGACGCTCATGCGCGCGGCGGTGCGATGACGCATGCCCGTCTCGCTCGTGGCGAGCGACGGGTCCGGGTTAAGATGGAAGTTCGCGCGCAGAATCTGCGAGAGGTTCTCGTCGATGACGATGGCACCGTCCATCTTCGAGAGCTCGAAGAGGCGGTTCGAGGTGAACGAGATGTTGAGCGGAAAGCCGTCGTTACCGGCCGCGAGGACATGCTCGGTGTCGCCCACGCAGATGAGCGCGCCGAGGTGCCCCGCGATGATCATATCGAGGGCGGTGCGGATGGGCTGACCGGGGGCGGTGAGGCGGATGGCCTCGTTCATGCGCTTTTGAATCTCTTCTTTGTCCACTCTACTCCCCCATCTCGCACGACGTTCACACGTATGCATCTATTTTCGCATGAGCGGGCGGGCGTACGGGACGGCACACGGGACTTTACGAAAAATTGCCTAACACCTTGTGTGCCGCCTTGGGTCGTCATTTTGGAGGACGGGCATGAAGGCGTCGACCCGGAGCGGCCCTTCGCATGCCTGCCGTACAGCAAAACGGGCGCCACCTGCGTGACGCCCGCTCGCTTCAGTCACTTGAGTCGGTATCCGTTCGAACCCTATCCCTTCGCGCCGGCTCCTACCTGCTGGATTCCGTCGGAACCGCCACCGCCTAGGCGCGGCGCGGCACCCGCCGAATGCGGTGCGGCCTCGAAGCTCGCCCCGAGCTCGCCGGTCGCGCGCGGCGCGGGAATCTCGCCCGTACCGTGACTGAAAACGAACTCCCCGCCATCAACGTCGCAGAGCACCGTGTCGCCCGCGCGCCACTCGCCCGCCAGGAGCTCCTCGGAAAGCGGATCCTCGATGAGGCGCTGAATCGCGCGGCGCAACGGGCGCGCGCCGTTCGTGAGGTCGGTGCCCTCGGCGACAATCTTCGCCACCGCGGCATCGGTGAGCTGGATGTTCATGCCGTTCGCAATGAGGCGCTGGCGCAGGTCGTCGACCAAGAGCTCCGCGATCGCGGTAAGGCTCTCGCCCGTGAGCTTCTGGAACACCACGATATCGTCCACGCGGTTCAGAAACTCGGGACGGAACAGGCGCTTGAGCTCGGTCATGGCGCGGCTCTTGATCTCCTTGCCAGAGAGCCCCGCCTCGCCTGTGCTGCCAAAGCCCACGCTCGATTCCTGCGCGATCTCGCGCGCGCCCACGTTCGACGTCATGATGACGACCGTGTTGCGGAAGTCGACCGTCTTGCCCTGGCCATCCGTGAGGCGACCTTCGTCGAGAACCTGCAGCAGGATGTTGAAGATATCCGGATGCGCCTTCTCGATCTCGTCGAAGAGCACGACCGAATACGGGTGCCGACGCACAGCCTTCGTGAGCTGACCGCCCTCCTCGTGACCAACGTAGCCCGGTGGCGAACCGATGAGTTTCGAGACCTCGTACTCGCTCGCGAACTCGCTCATGTCGAACGAGATGAGCGCGTCCTTGCTACCGAAAAGGTACTCGGCGAGCGTCTTCGCAAGCTCGGTCTTGCCCGTGCCCGTAGGTCCCAGGAAGATGAACGAGCCACCGGGGCGACGCGGATCTTTGAGCGGCGAACGGCTACGGCGAATGGCCTTCGCCACGGCGGCAACCGCCTCGTCCTGGCCGATGATGCGCGTCTTGAGCGCGTCCTCGCACGCGAGCAGGCGGCGGCTCTCGTCCTCGGTGAGCGAGGACACCGGCACGCCGGAGGTGGCGCTTACGATATCCGCAATCTGCTCCGTATCGATAACGAGCGGGCTCGCGTCGAGCTCAGCTGTCCATGCGGCACGCGCTTCAGACAGCGCGATTTCAGCCTCGTGCTCCTGCTCCTTGAGCTCGGCAGCGCGGTTCATGTCGTCCGCCTCGGACGCCTCTTCCATCGCGGCCTTGAGCTCGGCGACCTTCGCCTCGGCATCGCGAACGGCTTCGGGAGCGCGGTTCTTCGCGATACGCGCCCGCGCGCCGGATTCATCGATGAGGTCGATCGCCTTGTCCGGCAGGTAGCGGTCTTGAATGTAGCGCGCCGAAAGACTCGCGGCCGCCTCGACGGCCTCGGGCGTGTAGCGCACGTGGTGGTGCTCCTCGTAGCGCGGGAGCAGCGCATTCAGAATCTGAACCGTGTCCTCGACGCTCGGCTCCTCCACGTCGATCGACTGGAAGCGACGCTCGAACGCGGGGTCTTTCGTGAGGTACTTGCGGAATTCCTCGGCCGTGGTGGCACCGATGATCTGGAATGCGCCGCGCGCGAGCACGGGCTTCAACATAGAGCTCGCATCGATGGATCCCTCGGCGGAACCGGCACCGATGAGCGTGTGCATCTCGTCGATAAAAAGGATGACGTCATCGGCGTCCGTGCATTCTTGGATGACGCCCTTCAGGCGCTCCTCGAACTCGCCGCGGTACTTCGCGCCGGCAACAAGTCCGGGCAGATCGAGCGCCCAGATGTTCTTGTCCATGAGATTCTCGGGCACGTTGCCGGCGGCGATCTCCTGTGCAAGGCCTTCTACGAGCGCGGTCTTGCCCACACCCGGGTCGCCCAGAATGAGCGGGTTGTTCTTCGTGCGGCGGCTCAAGATCTCCATCATGCGGCTGATCTCGCGCCCGCGGCCGATCACCGGGTCGAGCTTGCCGTCGCGTGCCTTACTGGTGAGGTTCGTGCCGAACTGCTCGAGCATGGAGCCGCCCTTGTTCGCCTTGCCACCAGCAGCCTCACCGGAGAAGAACGGGAGCCCCGCACCCGGACGGCCGAAGCCGGCGCCTGCCATGGGGCGCTTATCCTGATCCTTGGAGATAAGCTTGTGAACGGCCTGACGCACAGACGCCGCCGACACCCCGAGACGCATGAGGATGTCCATGGCGCGGCACGAGGAATCATCGATGATGCCCAGAAGCAGGTGCTCTGTCGAGACATAGGTCTGATCGTTCTCGCGCGCGTGCCTAAAGCCGCTTTCCATGACATGGATGACGTGCGGTGTGAAGGCAAGCTTGGCTTTCCCCGGCTCGGCGGGATTCTGCGCCTCATTTCCAGCCGCATCCGATACGCCGGGCACGTCTGACGCAGCAGCGCCGGTACCGGCGGCCTCGTCTAAAGGTTCGGCAAACGCCGCACCGACATCGTCGCTCACCTGAACCGAAGACTCAGCGAGGTCGGAGTCCTCGGCCGCCTTGGCAGAACTCTCTTTGAGCTGCGCCAAGATATCGTCGTATGAGAGATCGAGCGAGCGCAGCGCCTCCGCCGCAATGCCTTCCTCTTCCTTCGCAAGCGCAAGCAGCAGATGCTCGGTGCCCACATTCGTTGTATTGAGTTCGACCGCCTCCTGCTTCGCCGTCGACATGACGCGCCGCGCGCGGTCGGTAAATCTCTCTAACATGCTGAAACCCCTGTTATGCTTGGTCTTCAACCACAGTTGCAGCAAACTCGCTGCATTTTCCAACTGTACCCAAATGGACGTGCATCATACCACGACCTCCATCGCGCTCGCTCCCATGCAGGGAAATCGACACGGCTGAACGCCCCCCTGCACGCATCTGAGACCTATCGTGGCCAAAAACGAAAGGTTGGTGACGCTGCTTCTTGGGAAACACGGATGCGGTCTCCCCGTAGCTGGGATAACCGCGCTCCCTACCAGGGCGGTGGGTGATGCACACCCTCATTTTCCAAGAAGCAGCGTCACCAACCTTTCGTTTTTGGCCACAACCGCACGCGGCGAGCGAAGCGACGCCGCCCGCGCACGCGCCGAGCGAGCGAAGCGAGCAATGGCGCCCGACGCCCCCGCATCCCCCCGCCTGCGCGGCGAGCCCGAAGACGCAGGGAAGCCCCCGGCCTTCCCCTGAGCGATTCCGCAGGCGCGGCCGCCGCCCGCAGAAACCGCCGGAGGCGGTTTCCCGGACGGCGGCCATGCGCCGAGGACAAGCGAAGGGGAAAGCCGAGGGCTTCCCGGCTGGAGTCAAAGGCTCAGCTAAGCCTTAGTACATGCCGCCACCCTGCGCACCGGCGGTAGCGGCGGCGATGGCGTCCTCGAGCGCGGTGTTCTTCGGCACGTCCGTCACGGTCGCCTCGGTAATGAGGATGAGCGAAGCCACGGAAGCAGCGTTCTGCAGCGTGGTACGGGTAACCTTGACCGGGTCGAGCACGCCCATCTCGATCATGTTGCCCCACTCGCCATTCGCGGAGTTCAGACCCTCGCCCGCGGGCAGCGTGGCGACCTTGTCAACCACGACAGCACCCTCGAAGCCGGCGTTCTTCGCGATGGTCGCCACCGGCGCGGTGAGCGCCTTCTTGACGATATCGAC
This sequence comes from uncultured Enorma sp., assembly GCA_905210055.1. Classification (GTDB taxonomy): domain Bacteria; phylum Actinomycetota; class Coriobacteriia; order Coriobacteriales; family Coriobacteriaceae; genus Enorma. The sequence continues at coordinate 25,976 of CAJLVH010000005.1, forward strand.
GCCAATCTTCTCCTCGGGGTCATCGATCTCAACGGCGTCGAGCGCGGGAATGGCGTCCATGAAGGCCACGCCGCCGCCGGCGACGATGCCCTCCTCGACGGCCGCGCGGGTCGCCTGCAGAGCGTCCTCGACGCGATGCTTGATCTCCTTGAGCTCGGTTTCGGTCGCAGCGCCGACCTTGATCACGGCAACGCCGCCGGAGAGCTTGGCGAGACGCTCCTGGAGCTTCTCGCGGTCGAAATCAGAATCGGTATGCTCGAGCTCGGCCTTGATCTGAGCGACGCGAGCCTCGATGGCCTCCTTGGTGCCGCCGCCGTCGACGATGGTGGTGTTATCCTTCGTGACGGTGATGGACTTCGCGGTGCCGAGCATGTCGGGCGTGATGTCGGCAACCTTGATACCCAGCTCATCGAGGGCAGCCTGGCCACCGGTGAGGGCGGCGATGTCCTCGAGCATGCGCTTGCGGCGGTCACCGTACCCCGGTGCCTTCACCGCGACGACCTGGAGCGCGCCGCGAATCTTGTTGAGCACGAGCGTGGGCAGCGCCTCGCCGTCGATGTCCTCGGCGATGATGAGCAGGCCCTTACCAGAGCGCTGGACAGCCTCGAGAACAGGCATGATGTCCTGGACATTAGAGACCTTCTGGTCCGTGATGAGGATGTAGGGATCGCGGAGCGTGGCCTCCATGCGGTCGTTATCGGTAACGAAGTACGCGGAGACATAGCCCTTATCGAACTGCATGCCCTCAACGGTGTCGATCGTGATGTCGAACGTCTGCGAATCCTCGACGGTGATGACGCCGTCCTTGCCCACGACGTCCATGGCGTCGGAGATCTTCTCGCCAACCTTCGGGTCGCCGGCGGAGATGGTGCCGACAGACGCGATCTGCTCCTTGGTCTCGACGGGCTGCGCCTGCTCCTTCATCTCGGCCACGGCGGCGTTCACGGCCTTCTCGATGCCGCGACGGATGGCGAGCGGGTTGGCACCGGCGGCCACGTTGCGCAGGCCGTCGTTCACGATGGCCTGGGCGAGCAGGGTCGCGGTAGTGGTGCCGTCACCGACGGTGTCGTTCGTCTTGGTGGCGACCTCCTTCACGAGCTGAGCACCCATGTTCTCGATAGGATCCTCGAGCTCGACCTCCTTGGCGACGGAAACGCCGTCGTTGGTGATGGTCGGCGCGCCGAAGGAACGCTGCAGCGCAACATAGCGACCCTTGGGGCCCATGGTGACGGTTACGGCGTCAGCAAGCTTGTTGACGCCCTTGGCGAGCTTGGCGCGCGCCGTGGTATCGAAGGTGATGTCCTTAGCCATTTGTTCTTCCTCCAACTAGATAAGCTGCATGTGGATTACACGAGCGCGGGTGCTACTCGACGACCGCATAGATGTCGTCGGCGCGCATGAGCAGGTAATCCTCGCCGTCGATCTTGACCTCGTTGCCACCGAACTTGCCATAGATCACGGTATCGCCAACCTTGACGTCGATGGGCATGCGCTCGCCCTTGTCGTTGAGCTTGCCGGCGCCCACGGCGACGACCTCGCCGCGCTGCGGCTTCTCCTGCGCGTTGCTCGCGATATACAGGCCGGTCGCGGTCTTCTGCTCCGCGGGCTCCGGCTTGATCAGGACGCGATCACCAAGCGGCTTCAAACTCATAGAAGGTTCCTCCTTCGTCGGTTGCGCGGGCGCGATGGCACTCGCTGCACCAATCCGTTACGTACGCAGTGAATAGTACCCAGCTGCGCGAACTTATACAACTCGGTAGCAAAAAATCTTATTAAATGACACTTAGATTTTATGAGTGAGCACAGATGTCTAGGGCACGTGGGGCGACCCCATGAAAAACCCCATGAGATAACTCCCGCCGTTTTTACACGGGTCATCCGAACCCTGTAAAATAACCCCAGCGACTATTTTACAGGGTTGTACGGAATGGCCGCTGAGCCATCCGCATGAAGCTGCCCTGCACACCGCACAACAACATGCCTCCCGCCAAAAGCCCCTCGTTATAGCGTTACGCTTCGAATACGCAGCGACCGCCTACGTAGGTCGCGAGCACACGCGTAGCCTGGATATCATCCGCCTCGCACGCGGTGAGGTCGTGGTCGAGCACAACGAAATCGGCGAGCTTGCCGGCTTCAAGGCTCCCGAGCTCGCACTCCCGCCCCGCGGCGCACGCGCTTCCGAGCGTGTAGTTCCTGAGCGCCTGCGCCATGGGAATGCGCTCCTCGGGCAGCCAACCGCCCGCGGGCTCGTGCGTCACGGGATCTTGCCGCGTTACCGCCGTGTAAAGCACATTCATCGAGGTAACCGGCGTGATGGGGGAATCCGTGCCGAACGCCTGAGTAACGCCCAGCCGCTCGTACGTCGCGAACGGCCACATGATCCGCGACCGCTCCAACCCCAGGTCGCGCTCTGGGCCGCCCGGGTCGAGCGTGATGTGGCACGGCTGGGACGACGCGACCACGCCCAGCTCCGCAAGGCGTGACAGGTCGCCGGGCAGCAGATTCTCCAAGTGCTCGAGCGTGTTCCTCCCCTGCTTGGGCGCTCCGAAACGTGCCGCTGCTTCTTCGAAGATATCGAGCGCCGCATGGATGGCGCCGTCGCCGATGGTGTGGATGCGCACAGCATGGCCGCGTTCCGCCGCCGCCAGCACGAGCTCGCACATGCGCTCCGCGCTCACCGTAAGATGCCCGCGGTCACCCGGGTAGCGCGCGTTCGTATACGGCTCGGTGAGGTACGCCGTATGCTGGCTCGACACGCCGTCGAAGAACTGCTTGAAGCCTGGCGCCTTGATGAGCGTGCTCGCGCCGGGCGCGTCGTAGCGCTCCTGCAGGCGCTCCAGGCGCGCCTGATCATCGAGCAACGTGGGGAACAGATGCGCGCGCAGCGTGAGCGCGCCGCGCGTGTCGAGCGCCTCATAGATGTCCTCGCGAATGAAATCGCAACCCGGCAGCGGCATGAGCGACATGTCGCAGATCGACGTGATGCCCTGTGCCGCCATGCGCGCCATCTGCTCGGTGTAGGCGCGTTCGAAGTCCGCCTGGGTGAGCCATTCGAGCAGGCGCGGCTGAAGCTCCATGGCCGCCGCCTCGCGGATGATGCCCGTGAGCTCGTCGTTTTCGTCGCGGTCGTAGATGCCGCCCGCAGGGGGCTCGGAATCGTGCGAGATGCCGAGCGCCTCGAGCGCGCGCGAGTTCAACCAGAGCGTGTGCCCGTCGCCGGAACACATTGCGCAGGGCCTGTCCGGAAACGCCTCGTCGAGCGAGCGCTTCGTGGGAGGCACGGGCGGATCCCAGCGGTAGTCGCGCCAGCCTTGCGTGACGACCCACGCATCCGGCGGAAGCGTGGCGGCGAACTCGCGCGTGCGCGCCACGAGCTCAGCCTCGCTCTCGCCCATGTGCATGAGCACGTAGGGCGAGTTGTAGACGGCCGTGTGGAAGAAGTGCAGGTGAGCGTCGTGGAAGCCCGGGCAAATGAAGCGGTCGCCGAAATCCGTGACCGGTGTACCGGCCGGACATGCAGCGATGACGTCATCCGGTGCACCGATGTGCGCGATGCGACCGGATCCTTCGGCATTGGAAGCACCTACAGGAAGCTCGACCGCGAACGCGAGCTCACGCGGCACGTCGACGCCGCGCTCCGCCGTGAATACGCGCTTCGACCGGACGATGAACACATTGCCCATGGTTCCTCCTCGTACGCCGTATGCGTCATATGGGGACGGCCGCATACCGTCCTGTTGCTCATGTTGGGACAGGCCTTGAGCCTCTCACCCAGCTACACTATAAACCTGTCCCCCTGTGCGACAAACGCTAACGCCCCGTCTCGTCATGGGCACGAGCGTCTTTGCCGCTCGCATCTCCCGCTTTTGCTTATTATGGGAGATAGCGCGAACTTCGGCTGACCGTATCTCCCACAATCGCATATTCTGGGAGATGCGAAAGCGTGCGAGGAGGAACCATGGGCAGCGAAGTGACGAAACGCATCCAGCAGCTCGGCCATGCGGCGGAGCCGTATATCATCGAGCAGCGACGGTACTTCCACCAACACCCGGAGCTCAGCCTGCAGGAATTCGAGACGACCAAGGCCATCGCCCGCGAACTCGACGCCATGGGCATCCCCTACGCACGTCCCACCGCCACAGGGCTCATCGCCACGCTCGCCGGCACCGCGCCAGACGCGTATCTCCCCGATGGCAGCCCGCGCCGACGCCTGCTCATCCGCGCGGATATCGACGCGCTCGCCGTCACGGAACGCACGGGCGAGCCATTCGCCAGTGAGCATGAAGGGGTCATGCACGCCTGCGGCCACGACTGCCACATCGCCATGCAGCTCGGGAGCCTCCGCGTTCTCTCGCAGATGCGCGATGCCCTCCACGGCGAGGTGCGCGCCGTGTTCCAGCCCTCCGAGGAAAACGGCGGCGGATCTGCCCTCATGATCAACGCGGGCGCGTGCGAAGGCGTGGACGGCGCGTACGCCGCGCATATCTGGAGCGAGGTCGCCGCAGGCACCATTTCCTGCGAGCCGGGGCCGCGCATGGCGAACACGGACTGGTTCCGCGTGGACATCCGCGGCACCTCCTGCCATGGCGCCATGCCGCAACGTGGCGCGGACGCCATCATCGCCGCGGCAGAGATCGTCAACAACCTACAGACCATCGTGAGCCGCGACCTTAGCCCGTACGAGCCAGCCGTGGTGACCGTGGGTGAGCTGCACGGCGGCACCGCGCGCAACGTCATCGCGGGCACCGCCTACCTCACAGGCACGGTACGCACGTACAGCGCATCCGCGCACGAAGCCATGCCGAAGCTCATCGAGCGCATCGCCATCCATACCGCACAGGCACTGGGTGCCGAAGCGGAGCTCACCGAATACACCGTCGCGCACGGTGCCGTGGTGAATGACGAGATGGCTTCCGAGCGCTGCCGGCGCGCAATCGTCGAGGTGCTGGGGACGGAGGCTGTGGGGCGCTACCAGGGCACGCTTTCCGGCGAGGACTTCTCGCGCTACCTTGAGCTCGTGCCCGGCGTGCTCGCCTTCGTGGGCACGCGCAACCCCGCGATCGGCGCGACGTTCGCCCAGCACTCGTGCTTCTACAAGGTGGACGAGAGCGTACTCGCGAAAGGCGCCATGCTTGCCGCGCAGTACGCAGTCGATTTCCTGGCCGAATAACAGGCGGGCGCGACATATCGATTAACCCCAGGAACCATTCTTGCCTTGTGAGGTCATTTCATACGAAACGGGCGAGCGGCCGAAGCCACTCGCCCGCGCAATGTTAAAAACCCCTGGGGTTATTTTACATGGCTAGTCCCTGCGACCGAAGATGGCCAAAAGACGGATGAACACGTTGATGATGTCGAGGTAGAGCTCGATGGCATACCACAGCGCGTTGCTGAGCGTGGGCACCGCGGTGGAGGCGCGATGCACGTCGTAACCGATGAAGCCGCAGAAGAGCAGGATGACGACGATGTCCGTCGCGGACTGCTGGACGCCCATGAGCGCGAGCACGAGTTCAACGACGATGATTGCCAAGAGCCCCGTGAAGAGCACGCCCTGGATGCGCTCGAAGAACTGCGGGAACATGATGCCCGCAGCGCCGAACACGATCATGATGCCAGCGGTCGCGGAGAACGCGAGCGAGATCGTCTCCATGCTATACGACATGAGCGCGAGCGCCGTGGTGAAGCCGAACGTCAGGGTGAAGAGGGCATAGCCGATGAGCCCCAGCGTGAGGTTCTCCTTGGCGCGGCCGATGCTCATGGCGATGATGCCGCCGATGCTGCCCACGAAGGTTCCAATCATGAACATCGTGGAATTGCGCATGATGAAGAGCAGGAATTCGTACGTTCCGGCGATGTGGGAGCACGCCGCCATGATGACGAACGAAAGCACCACGAACCCCGTGAGCACGATGTTGTACAGACGGCGTGAGATAACCTGGGGAGCAGGACCCTGCTGGTAAATCGGGCTACCGTACGGATCGTACTGCTGGCTCTGATACCGCTCGACTTCGTTCATAGTTTCCTCCGATCGGTGAACCGGGAATCCGTGCGGCTCCCGGTCAAGTTCCGTTCAGTGTACCCAAGTATACGGCCTTTCTTGCATGCGTGCTGCGAGATTACTGTAATGAGTTGGTTGGGGACGGGTTCCTTTCAACCCCCCTAGCTCAGCTCGAGCATGCCGGTGTAGAGCTGGTAGTACCGTCCGCGCAACGCAAGGAGCTCATTGTGGCTGCCGCGCTCCACCACGCGCCCATGCTCGAGCACGATGATCGCGTCGGCGTCGCGCACGGTGGAAAGCCGGTGCGCAATCACGAACGTCGTGCGCCCGCGCATGAGCTGATCCATGCCGCGGCCAATGAGCATCTCGGTTCGCGTGTCGATGCTCGAAGTCGCCTCGTCCAGAATGAGCACCGGCGGATCTGCCACGGCGGCGCGCGCGATGGCCAGAAGCTGGCGCTGCCCCTGGGAGAGGTTCGCGCCGTCGGAAGTCACTATGGTCTCGTAGCCCTGCGGCAGGCGGCGGATGAAGCTGTCGGCATTCGCGATCTTCGCCGCCGCGCGCACCTCTTCGTCGGTGGCTTCGAGGCGACCGAAGCGGATGTTGTCGGCGATGGTACCCGTGAACAGGTGCGTATCCTGCAGCACGATGCCGAGCGAGCGGCGCAGATCGTCCTTCGCGATGTTCTTCACGTTGATGCCGTCGTAGGTGATCTCGCCTTCTCGCACGTCGTAGAACCGGTTGATGAGGTTCGTAATCGTGGTCTTGCCGGCGCCCGTGGAACCCACGAACGCGATCTTCTGCCCGGGCTTGGCGAAGAGGTTGATCTGGTGCAACACCTCATGCCCTGCCTCGTAGCCAAACGTCACATCGTGGAAGCGCACGTCGCCGCGAAGCGGCAGGAGCCCCGTCGCGACCACGGTACCATCCGCGCCGAGTGCCGCGTCTTGCACCTGCGCACCCATATCCTCGGCAGCAACGTGCTGCGGCGCGGCTTCGTCTCCGGTACCGGCCATTGGCTCGGCCGTAGCACCACAAGACGATGAAGCCCCCTGCTGGGTCTCGCGCGCCGGCGAAGCCACGGTTTGCCTGGCGCCAACGGGCTCGCCCCCATGCCCGTCCTTCGCAAGCGGCACGAGCGCGCCCCAAGCGCCCACGCCGTACCCTGCGGGAATCTTCCACGCCCATGCGTCCTCGCCAGTCTTGACGAGCGTTACGCGGCCTTCGTCCACCTCGGGCGTCTCATGCATCACGGAGAACACGCGCTCCGCGCCGGCAAGGGCGGAAAGCAGGAAGTTCGACTGCTGCGTGAACTGATTGATGGGCATGGCAGTCTGGCGCACGAACACGAGATAGCTCGCGAGCACGCCCACATCAGTCTGGCCAGTGAGCGCCATCCAGCCGCCGAGCACCGCCACGATTGCGTAGTTCATATAGCTGATGGACACGACCGCCGGGATCATCGACGCGGCATACGACTGCGCGCTCGTGCCCGCCACGCGCAGGCGTTCGTTCTTCTCGCGGAAAGAGAACACGTTGGCGCGTTCGCGGTTGAAAACCTTCACGACCTTCTGGCCGGTAACCATCTCTTCGATGTAGCCGTCGAGCTCGCCCAGCACACCCTGTTGCCGCTGGTAGAACGACCGGCTCTTCTTCGTGGAGTACGAGATGTAGGCGAACATGCACACGTAGCCCACGACCACGATGAGCGAAAGCTGCCAGTTGAGCACGAAGATCATGATGAGTGTGCCCACGATCTGGATGAACGACTGAATCACCATCGCGAAGCTGTTGTTCATCGCCTCCGCCACGGTATCCACGTCGTTCGTGAAGTAGCTCATCACATCGCCGCGGTTGTGGTTGTCGAAATAGCGCAGCGGCAGCGTTTGGATGTGGGCGAAGAGGTCACGCCGGATGTCGACGAGCACCTTCTGCGCGGCATGCACCATGAACTGGGTGTAGCCGAACGCCGCGAGCACGCCCACGCCGTAGATGCAGGCCGTGAGCACGATCCCGGCGATGAACGAGTCGTACGAGCCCAACGCGAGCGCGTCGACCACCGGTCGGATCATGTAGGTGCCCAGCAGGTTCGCCACAGCGGATGTCGCCACGAGCAGGGCAACCGCGCCGAAGATGAGCTTGTGGCGGCCGAGATACGAGAGCAGCTCGCGCACGGTGGCGGCAAGGTTCTTCGGCTTGTTACCGGGAGCGGCCATCAGCGCTCACCCCCTTCCCCGTGCGGCAGTCTGGAACCCGCTGCGAGACCAGCGCGTGCCGATTCCGCCGCAGGGTCGCCGCCATGTGTTTGAGATTCGTATATCTCCTGGTAGATGCTATCGGTCGCAAGCAGTTCCTCGTGCGTGCCCCGAGCATGGACGCGGCCGTCATCGAGCACGATGATCTGGTCCGCATCTTGCACGGAGCCCACGCGCTGCGCGATGATGATTTTCGTCACGCCCTCGAGCGCCGCGAGGTTCTGCCGGATCGCGGCGTCCGTCGCCGTGTCGACCGCGCTCGTGGAATCGTCGAAGATGATGACCTTCGGGTGCTTCAGCAGCGCGCGGGCGATGCACAGGCGCTGCTTCTGCCCGCCCGAGACGTTTACGCCGCCCTGGCCGAGGTCATAGTCGAGGCCGCCGGGCAGCCGGTCGAGGAACTCGTCCACCCGCGCCTGCCGACACGCCTCGAGCAGCTCTTCCTCGGTCGCCTTGTTGTTCCCCCACAGAAGGTTCTCGCGCACCGTGCCGCTGAAGAGCACATTTTTCTGCAACACGATGGCGACGGCGTCGCGGAGCTTCGCGAGGTCGTATGCACGCACATCGTGCCCGCCCACGAGCACCGCGCCCTCGGTCACGTCGTAGAGACGCGGGATGAGCTGCACGAGCGTCGTCTTGCCGGAACCGGTGCCGCCCAAGATGCCCACAGTCGAGCCGGCGGGGATGTCGAGGCTCACATGCTCGAGCACGCGCTCGCGGGCGTCCGCGCGATACTTGAATGAGACGTCGCGGAATGCGACCGACCCGTCGGCGACCTCGGTGCGCGCGCCTGCGGGCGAAGAGAGATCCACAGGCTCATCGAGCACCTCGCAGATGCGGTGCACGCTCGCGAGCGAACGGGTGAGCAGCAGGAAAACGTTCGAGATCATGATGAGCGAATTCAGGATCTGCAGCACGTAGGAGAGAAAACCCGTGAGCTCGCCCACCTCGAGCGTCTCGCCCAAGATCATCTGGCCTCCGAACCACATGATGAGCGTCGTCGCAGTGTACATCGACACGTAGAGCACGGGCATGTTGAGCACGGCAAAGCGAAACGTGTGCTCGCTCGTTGCGGCGAGCCCCTGGTTGACGCGACGGAACTGCTCGCATTCGTAGTCGCCGCGCACATACGCCTTCACGGCGCGCACCGCGGTGAGCATCTCCTGCACCACGTCGTTGAGCTTGTCGACCGTACCCTGCAGCACGCCGTAGAGCGGCCCCACGTGGCGCACGATGAAGACCATCGCGAGCGCCATGATGGGCGTGACGGCGCAGAACACGAGCGCGAGCTCGGTGTTGAGGTAGAACGCGAGGGCGAAGCCTATCACGAGCATCACCGGTCCGCGCACCATGGGGCGAAAGCCCGCGTTGAGGGCGTTTTGGATCACGGTGACGTCGGTCGTCATACGCGTGACGAGTGAGGATGTCTCGAAGTGGTCGAGGTTCGCGAAGCTGTATTCCTGTACGCGCTCGTACTCCGCCGCGCGCAGGCGTGCACCCAGTCCGTAGGTCGCCCGCGCCGCGAAGCGCGCATAGGCAAGCCCCGTGACGAGCGAGAGCAGCGCGCATATGGCCATGAGGATGCCCTGGCGGAAGATGAAGTCCAGGTCGCGCGTCTTTACGCCCACGTCAATGATATCCGCCATGAGAATGGGGATGACCATCTCGAAGGCGCTCTCAACAATGACGAGCACCATGCCCAAGATGGCGTCGCGGCGGTAGTGCCCGAGATAGCCGATGATACGGCGAAGCTCATGCATGGGCCGCCCCCTTCCGCGCGGAAGCGCGCACCATACTCCGACGGAAATCTCCCATGCTCCGCTCATCTCCAAGCTATTGATGTATCGCGTTGATGCATCAACTATGAGCGTGTTGGCCGTCGCGCGTCAAGGAGTGAATCTCAGTTGTAATCGAAGCGCGGTCTCTATACTCGGTAGGATCACCCAGCCGAACGGGGCAGTCCTCCCGCCAGAAGGGACAGTCCCTTTTGGCGGGAGGACTGTCCCGTTCGGCAGTGGATTGCCCGCAATCTCAGAGGATTTCGCCGGTAGCGAGCACGTGCTCGAGCTGCTCCTCGTTGAGGACGGAAACGCCCAGGCTTTCGGCTTTCGCAAGCTTCGAACCCGCGCCAGGGCCTGCAACCACGTAACTCGTCTTCTTGGACACGGAACCCGTCACCTTCGCGCCGAGCGCCTTTAAGGCCGCACCCGCCTCGTCGCGTGTGCGGCGCTCGAGCGTGCCGGTGAGCACGAACGTAAGCCCGGCGAGCGGTTGCGCCGCGACCAGCTCCTCGGCCACGCCCATCTCTTCGGCCGCACGCGCCGCCTCTCCGGAAAGATCTTCTTCCAGCGTGAGCCCCGCCACGCGCAGGCGCTCGAGCACAGCAAGATTTTCGGGCACGCCGAAGAATTGCTTCACGCTCGCCGCGATCTTCGGCCCCACGCCGTCGACAGCGGCGATTTCGTCCGCATTCGCCACGACGAGCGCGTCGAGGGTGAGGAAGCGCCGCGCGATGACCTCGGCCACGCTCTTTCCCACATGACGGATGCCCAGCGCGAAGAGCACGCGCGAGAGCGGCTGCGCCTTCGACTTCACAAGCTCGTCCACGACCTTCTGCGCGATGGTCGCACCCACGGGGATGGGGTCGCCCGCACGCACACCGCGACGCTTGTCGTCCTTAAGGTACGTGCGCCCCGTGTCGAGACCAGCCAAATCGTCGACGGAGAGCTGGTAGAAATCCGCCACGTCGCGCACGAGCCCCGCCTCGATGAGCTTATCGATGAGCTCGTCGCCCACGCCGTCGATGTCCATGCACCCGCGACTCACCCAATGCGCGAGACGTTCCTTCACCTGCGCAGGGCAGTCGATAGAAACGCAGCGATAGGCGACCTCGCCCTCTTCATGCACCACAGGGCTGCCGCAGGCAGGGCACGTCGCAGGCATTTGCCACGGGAGCGCGCCCTCGGGACGCTTGTCGAGCACCGGCCCCACGACCTCGGGAATCACGTCACCCGCCTTGTGCACCACGATCGTATCGCCCACACGGACGTCCTTGCGATGCACCTCGTCCTCGTTGTGCAACGTCGCTCGCGCGATGGTGGAGCCCGAAACCATCACCGGGTCGAACTCCGCGACCGGCGTGAGCACGCCCGTGCGCCCCACCTGGATGCGGATCTCGCGCAGCACCGTCTGCTTCTCCTCCGGCGGGAACTTGAACGCAATCGCCCAGCGCGGGGCGCGCGCCGTGAAGCCGAGCTCGTCTTGCTGGGCGAAGCTGTCGACCTTCACCACCACGCCGTCGATGTCGTAATCCAAGTCGGCGCGGTGCGCGAGGGCGTCGGCACAGAACGCATGCACCTCGGCGGG
>CAJLVH010000006.1 GCA_905210055.1 uncultured Enorma sp.
GCCACAGCGGCGCTCGCGGCGCTCAACTGGCGGCGGCACTTCGGCGTGGCACCGTACCTCACGCTCGGCCTGGTGTTGTGGTTCTGCCTCTACCAGAGCGGTGTGCACGCGACGCTCGCCGGCGTGATCTTGGCATTCACCATGCCTGCACGTTCGGACATCAACGCCCGCGTGCTGGTCTCATGGGTCGAGTCGAAGCTCCCCGAGCTCGACGACCGTTTCGACGACGAGGCTCACATCTTGGGCCAGCACGATTTCACGCATGCTGTGTATGGCGTCGAACGCGTCATGCACCGTGTGACGCCGCCCTTGCAGCGCCTGGAGCATCGCATCTCTACCCCGGTGAATTTCATCATCCTGCCGCTCTTCGCGTTCGTGAACGCACAGGTGAGGCTTGTGGGCGTGGACGTGATGACGCTCGTGGCCGATTCCGTGGCCGTAGGCGTGTACCTGGGCATGCTCGTGGGCAAGCCGCTCGGCATCTTCGGCGTGACCTACCTCATGGTACGTACTGGTTTGGCAGAGCTGCCGCAGGGCGTGCGTTGGCCACACATCGCCGGCATGGGTATCTTAGGTGGCATCGGCTTCACCATGTCGATCCTCATCGCGGGGCTCGCGTTCACGCAGATTCCCGCCGAGTTGCTCGCAGCGAAGACGGCGATCCTTGCCGGGTCGGTTTCCGCAGCGCTCATCGGTCTCGTGTTCATGCATTTTGCCTGCGCCGAGAATGGTAAAAAATCCCTGGGGTGAATCTACATTCGGGAAAGGCGGTCGCGCAGCGCTTCAACCTGCTGGATTGCGCCTGCTACTTGCCGCTTCGCTTCCGAAATCTGCGTCTGCACGTAAATATCGAGGAACGCGTTATCGAAGAACATATCTGCGAACGAGAGGAAGTCGCCGCTTGCAATCTGGAACGCGCCCGCTTCCTCGACGTCGCGCACCTCGCGCGCGAGTATGCGTAGGGCGGAGCGCGCGGCGTCGAGTTCTGCCTGCGCGTCGCTCATTTTGCCACGCTTGATAAACGAGGTGAGTGCGCCGCCGGCGAAGATGTCGAACATGCCCCAGTTGCCGGCGGAGTTCAAAAGCTCCTGAGAACGATACAGATGCTCTAAGGCAACGTTTGCCGCCTGGATGGCCTCGTTGCGCTCGGTCATGAAGTCTGCCATGGTGCGCCTCGCTTCAGTGAGGATGTAGACCCTGCGGGATGTTAAAAACCCCTGGGGTAATTTTACATTACATGTTATTCGACAGTGCCGTAGGTGCCGCCCCAGCCGTGGGCGGCGAGTGCGGAGTTAAGCTGGTCGCAGAGGCGTTGGCGCTCATAGCGGCCAGGAGGCAGCAGGTTCACGATCTCAAGAAGATCGGGGTCGAGATCGAGCACTTCGGCTTGCATCACCAGGTCGAGTCGGTCGACGACCTCGTGCGTGGCGTAGAGTGCATCGACGAGGCCCTGCAGTTCGCCGAACCCTTCAGCGCGAAACTCAAATTGATCCATGGCACGGCTCCTCGCATCGTTCGGCGCATGAAAAACCAGTTAGGTTGGATTGTATCATCGGCGCCGGCAGCACGATCTTGCGGTTATCCTGTTGGCGTACCTGTGCTCCGCCCTTCCCAAACGCCATGCTATTAGTATGTTGCGGTTTCTCGCCCCACCGTCGTGCGCCGCGAACCCGGTATACTGTCCCAGAACATATCTACAGTGTGCAGGCGTGCGCCGTCCGCACGATAGGGGAGGCGTATATGGAGACGATATACCAGCAGATGAGCGACGAGGAGCTCAAGGCCGCCATCGCTGAACTCGAGCGCGAGGTCGAAGAGACGCGCGCCAAAGGGCTCAAGCTCGACATGGCGCGCGGCAAGCCGAGTCCCGCTCAGGTGGACATCTCGCGTCCCATGCTCGACCTCTTGACGAGCGATGCAGATCTTACGGACGGGGGCATCGACTGCAGCAACTACGGTTGCTTCGAGGGCATTCCCTCCGCGCGCCGTCTGGCGGGAGAGTTCATCGGCGTGCCGCCCGAGCAGACGATCGTGCTCGGCTCGTCGAGCTTGAACATCATGCAGTCCATTCTCATCCACTACTGGGAGATGGGCGTGCCCGGCTACACGCCGTGGAGCAAGCTCGAGCACACGAAGTTCCTGTGCCCCGCACCCGGCTACGACCGTCACTTCGGCATCACCGAGCACCTGGGCATCGAGAACATTCCCGTGCGCATGACCGAGACCGGCCCGGACATGGACGAGGTTGAGCGCCTCTGCGCCGAGGACGATTCCATCAAGGGCATGTTCTGCGTGCCGAAATACTCGAACCCCACGGGCATCACGTATTCCGAGGAGACGGTGCGCCGTCTCGCGACCATGAAGGCCGCGCCCGATTTCCGCATCGTGTGGGATAACGCCTACGCCGTGCACGACCTCACCGACGAGGGCGACACGCTCGCGAACATCTTCGATATCGCGCGCGAAGCCGGCAACGAGGATCGCATCCTGGGCGTGGCTTCGACCTCGAAGATCACCTTCCCGGGTGCGGGCATCGCCTTCTTTGGGTCGAGCCCCGCGAACGTCGCCGAGGTCTCGCGCACCCTGCAGGTGGGCCTCATCAGCGCGAACAAGCTCAACCAGCTCATGCACACGCGCTTTTTGCCCAGCCTCGATGCCGTGCGTGCCCACATGCGCAAGCACGCTGAGTTCCTGCGCCCGCGCTTCGCGGCGGTGGAGCGCAAGCTCACCGAGGGGCTTGCGGATACGGGTTGCGCGACCTGGACGCACCCCAACGGCGGCTACTTCGTGAGCTTCGACGGCCCCGAGGGCTCGGCCAAGCGCGTCGCGGCTTTGTGTGCAGAACTCGGCGTGAAGCTTACACCGGCAGGGGCCACCTGGCCGTATGGCAAGGATCCACACGACACGAACATCCGCATCGCGCCCACGTACCCTAGCGTGGAAGAGCTCGAAGCGGCGCTCGATGTGCTCGTGCTCGCCACGAAGCTCGTCTCGGCGCAGCTTGCACTCGAGGCGCGGTAGTGAAACCAGCAGGCTTGCGCTGCGCTGTCAAAAGCGGCGCTGTGCAGGCCGTTAGCTAGATTGGATATGGTATGGAACTCGTTATCACCACTGCGGCGTCGCCCGAGCGCTATGTGATCGACATCGAGGGCGAGGTCGACATCTCGAACGCTTCGAAGGTGCGCGATGCGATCGACCTGGCGCTTGAGCAGCCCACGGAGGAAGTGCAGCTCGATTTCGAGCATGTGGCGTACATCGACTCGACGGGCATCGGCGTGCTCGTGGGCGCGGCGCACCATGCCGAGGAGCACGGCAAGCGTTTCTCGGTCGTGAAGGCTCAACCGGGCGTCATGCGCGTGGCGCAGCTTCTGGGCGTCGATGCGGAGATCGCCATTTCCGCCCAATAAGCGCATGCTGCAGCCGGTTGCTCTACGGCAGCTGGCTACTTGGCGGCAGCTGGCAGCTCCATGGCGGGCAGTTGGTTCGCCGCAATTGTTTCGGAGACTGTAAAGCCGAAGTTAGGCTTTTTCCTTGCGCCTGCAAAGGCGGTATACTTTTGCGGTTGCATGATGGTGTCGCATCGCCTGTGTGGTGCGCGTCCATACGTTTCTGGAGGTATCTGTGTTCGGAATTGGACAAACCGAGCTCATCATCATCCTGGTCTTCGCGTTTTTGCTGTTCGGACCAGATAAGCTGCCGCAAGCGGGCAAGACGATCGGCCGCGCGATCCGGCAGTTCCGCGAGACGCAGCAGAAGGTGACGAACGTTGTGCAGACCGAGGTCATCGACCCCATGGCTGCTGCCGCGAATGCATCTTCGACTGCGAAGAAGGCCGCTGCGGTAGATGACGACGCCGATGCAGATGCTGACGCGCCTGCAGACATCGCTGCCGAGAAGGTGGCCGAGGCGCGTAAGGAGACGTTCGCCGAGCGCCGCGCCCGTCTGGCTGCCGAGAAGGCCGCTGCAGAGGCCGCTGCCGATGGCGAGAGCCCGGCCGCGGGTGAGCCTGCCGCAGAGGCCGAGGAGTCTGCTTCTTCAGACGCTGCTTCCACTGCAGATGCCGTCGAGACCGAGGCGGTAGAGGCTGCCGAGGCATCCGAGCAGAAGAGCATCGCTGATCTCTACGCTCGTCGTCCGCGTCGCCGTGCAGCGGAGGTGGAGAGCGCTGCCAGGGACGATGCTTCTGAGGCTCCCGCTGCCGATGCCGTCGAGACCGAGGACGCCGCGCCCGCAGGGGCAGCGAATGCGGAAGGGGGTGAGCAGTAATGCCCGTCGGACCTGCTCGCATGCCGCTGCTCGACCATCTTGGAGAGCTGCGTCGTCGCCTGACCATCATCATCGTTGCGGTGATTATCGGCACGGCGGTGTTCTACTTCGCTACGCCTACTATCATCGACCTGCTCACCGATCCCATCGCTCCGTTCGTGGGCGACAAGTTCTATATCATGAGCTCGCTTGGCGGCTTCAGCCTGCGCTTCTCGATCGCTATCAAGACGGCCGCCGTGGTGTGCGTTCCTATCATCTTGTGGCAGATCCTCGGCTTTTTCCTGCCTGCGCTCAAGCCTAACGAGCGCCGCTGGGTTGTGCCGACGCTCTTCCTCGCTACGGCGCTCTTCTTCATCGGAGCGGTGTTCTGCTATCTCTTTATCGTCCCCTCGGCGTTCGAATGGCTTGTCGGTGAGGCGAATGCCATCGCCACCGCCTTCGCCGATCTCGAGAACTACCTCAACACCGAGGTGCTGCTTATGATCGGCTTCGGTGTGGCGTTTGAGCTGCCGCTCTTCGTCTTTTATCTCGCGGTGTTCCACATCGTGCCGTATGCGACGTTCCGCGGTGCCTGGCGCTACATCTATGTGATCATGGCTGTGGTTGCTGCGACGGTAACGCCCGACGCGAGCCCCGTCACAATGCTCTTCATGTATGCCGTGTTGCTCTCGCTGTATGAGGCGTCGTTGCTCGTCACGCGTTTCGTGATCGTTGCGCGCGAGGGCAAGCAGGGTTTGAAGGGCAGTCGCGTGGGCCTCTTCGCCAGCGACGAGGAGGCGTAAGGACCGCGTGCACGAGCTCGGGATCGTTTCCGGCATCCTCGAGACCGTCTCGCGTGCTGCGCGCGATGCCGGGGCGTTGCGAGTGGTCGCCGTGACGCTGCGCATCGGTGATATGCGCGAGGTGGTGCCCGAGACGCTCGATTTCGCATGGGACGTCTTGAGCGAGGATGACGAGCTCATGCGGGGAAGCGAGCTTCGTGTGGAGGAAGTGCACCCTCGGAGTCGCTGTCTTGCCTGCGGCGAGGAATTCGAGCACAGCCGCTTCCATGTGCGGTGCCCCGCCTGTGGAAGTGCCGAGACGCACCTGATCACTGGTCGCGAGCTCGAGATTGTCTCCATGGAAGTCGATTTGCCGTGACCTGCCATCGGGGACGGGGGTTATTGGTTGGTGAGGTACCTCACCAACCAATAACCCCCGTCCCCGATGGCGGGTTGGATTGAACCCGTCCCCAACCAACCCAGCTGGAAGCGAGCCTGCTGACAGTTGGCATGAGAAAGAAGGCGCGGCATGTCCGAGTACACTATCAGCCTTGAGCAGCCGATTCTCTCACGAAACGAGCGTCTGGCTGCCGAGCTGCGCGAGCGCTTCGCCGAGTCCGGCACCTACGTGGTGAACGTGCTCTCGAGTCCCGGCTCGGGCAAGAGTTCGACGATCCTCGCCACGAACGAGCGCCTGCGCGATACCTTCGGCCTCACCTGCGCCGTCATCGAGGGCGACATCGCGAGCGATGTGGACGCCCAGCTCATGAAAGAAGCCGGTATGCCGGCCATCCAGATCAACACCGGCGGTCTGTGCCACCTCGAAGGCAACATGATCGGCCAGGCGGTCGACGCCTTCGACAAGGCCGTGGGACTCCAGAACATCGACGTCGTCTTCATCGAAAACGTTGGCAACCTCGTGTGCCCCGTCGATTTCGACTTGGGCGAGAACCTCTGCGTCATGATTCTTTCCGTACCTGAGGGAGATGACAAGCCCATCAAGTACCCCGGCATCTTCCAGCATGCAGGTGCGCTCCTGCTCAACAAGATCGACGTCGCTTCGGCGTTTGATTTCGACTTTGAGGGTTACAACCGCGTACTGGACGATCTCAACCCACGCGCGCCGCGTTTCGAGGTGAGCGCTACGAAGGATACCGGCATGGATGAGTGGGCATCCTGGCTTGCCGAGCAGGTGCGCACGGCGCGCTCACGTTAAAATCCTTGGGGTAAATGTACGTGGCCGCTAGCTCCGAGGCTCTGGCAGTCTGCAGACAGTCAAAGGGCCGATATAAGCGTTGAATCGCCATTCATTTCGGATATCAACGGTTGTTCTTGAACCCATCGAGTAGCAAGGCTTATCGTTTCATAGTCACCGCAGGTAGCGTGCGTGCGTTCCGGGTGGCTACTTGGCGGGTTCGCGCGCAACCGTTGATATCCGAAACGAAGTGTTCTCCAGGCAGAATAATCGTCCAAATGCGAGAGATTCGCCCCGTCGGCAACCAATAGTTGCGGTAAATTCCCACCAGAGATGCTCGTTTGAAACCGTGTCGTCGTGTACGGTATGGCTATCGGTACCGTGGAATGATCCAACGCGCGGAATTCTCAGCGCTTAACGGACGGGAGAGTCCATGAACGTCAAGATCGCTCAGCGCCTTGCGGACTTGCGAAAGCAGAAGGGCTACAGCCAGGAATCGCTCGCGAATGCGCTCGGGCTGTCGCGTCAGGCGGTATCGAAGTGGGAGCGTGCGGAAAGCTCGCCCGACACCGATAACCTCATCGCACTCGCCCGACTCTACGGCGTGAGTCTCGATGACTTACTCAATATAGATAAAGATATCGAAGACGATGTCTCCTTTGAAGACGCCGAGCGCACGAAGCATCGGGCAGAGGAGGAGAAACGTCGAGGGCGCGAAGAGGCAAACAGCTAAGCTGCTTCCGATGCTGCGCAGGCCGCTGCTGAGGCAAGCCGCGCTGCAGCGCAGGCAGCGGCAGCAGCGACGCATGCGAGTCGGCAGGCGACGCGCGCGAGCGAGTGTATCGCGTATGCGGAAGCGCAGGGTGGCACGAGAAAACAGAAGGGTGCGTGGCGCTCATTCCCCTACGGCATTCTCATGATTCCCTTCTGGTTCGTGCCACCATCTTCGGGGCGGCACCGTTCTCATTCCTGGTCTTCTTTACCATCCCGGTATACCGCTGGCTTGCGAACATCATGGATGCGGCTCAAGCGCGCGTCGACGCTGAAGCATCGCTGCGCAACGATGACGTTGAAGGGGAGGAGTAACCATGAAGAACCCCTTTGCAAAGCTCACGACATCAGAGAAGATCAAGGTCGCCGTTGCGGCGGCGGTTATAGCCATCTTGCTGTTCATGCCCATAGGGTTTCTGCTGCGCGGAGGCTGGTCTGGAGTCGGCGCCCGATGGATTTCAGAAATCGTTTCGCGCGCGGTGTCGAGCACCCGTTCACAGGGCTCTTCCGCATCCTCTGCTTTCGTAACGCTTGATGAACCCTATGAGCAAAGCGCTTCTTTCCAAGCCTCCGAGGTACGGAATCTCGATTTGGAATGGCGCAGCGGCTCGCTTTCCGTTGTGCCGGGCACGGGCGATAGACTTGTCGTTCATGTTGAAGTACCTGCGGGATCGTATAAGCTCGATCCTCTGAAGGCGTCGTTTACGATGCGCGGTGACACGCTTGTGGTCGATGATGGTCTGCCGTCGGACACGCGTGGCAAGGACTATCCTCCCATGCGCCTTACCGTCGAGCTCCCCGCTGGGAAGGATTGGTCGCTAGAAGACGTGGCTATTGCGAGCGTGAGCAGCGATGCCGAGCTTATCGGCGTTGCCTGCGACTCGGTTACGCTCGATAGCGTCGACGCGCAGTACAAGATTGAAGGAATTGATGCGCGAACGGTGACCTGCAATGGAGTTGACGAAAGCGTCGAGCTCTCCGGGCGTGTGGCTGAACGCCTTGAATTCAATACGGTTGATGGCACGCAAACGCTCGCGCTGGTCGATGGCCTTCCGAAAGAGCTTGCCGTTTCCTCCATCGACGCGGTGACCAATCTCTCTCTTGTCAAAGGTTCCGGTTTCACGCTCGATGTCACCGAGGCGACCATCGATGTTCAGAGCGAGCTGGGTGAAGGGCTTGAGCGCACGGGGGAAGGCATGTATGTATATGGTGACGGCTCCTCGCACGTGACCATAGATGGGCTGGATGCCTCAATTCACCTTACGTGGATGTAGATCCGTGCAAGATTTTGTCCAGGTTTCTGCCAGGTTCGTGCCGGGTTTCTGCCAGATTATGACAAGGTATTTCCGCAGGTAGAAGCCATAATTTAACTAAACAAAGTATGTGAGTTGTGGCATACTCACCATACGGTAGAGTCCGTTCGCGGGCGGCGCTACTCGATCGGCGCGCGGCTGAGTGTCGCGCGCAGAAGGGGAGTGAAGCCCATGGACGTATCTTTGGATATGGTCGTGAAGATCCTCAAGGCGACGAATTACGTTGTGATGCTTGGCATTGCGGCGAGCAGAACCCGAAAGGAGTATACGCGATGGCGGATGACGCGACGTAAAAAGTAAAGTGGGCTAGTTGCAGCTAGCCCACCCAACAACGTAGCGCCGCCCGTAGATGTGGTACGGGCTCTGCCGCTGTCCATAGTGTACCCCGAATCTGGGGAGGGGTGTATGGGAAGTTTGCGCATTCTGCGGGGGAGCTCTGCCACGCCGCATGTTAAAAACCCCTGGGGTTATTTGACCTGTTGCATGTCGAAAAACCCCTGGGGTTATGTAACAAGCGCTGGTGGGGATTTCGTAAACGGTAGGCAACTCGTGTATAGTTTCCGGCTAGAACAGTGACGGGCGTGCAGGCGCCCGCAGCAAGCAGCAAGAGGTCAAACGTTGAAACTCGTTATCGCAGAAAAGAACATCGCGGCACAGAAGATCGCCCAGCTTTTGGCAGACGGCAAGCCCAAGACGGATAAGGTGTACAACACACAGGTCTATCGCTTCACGGTGAAGGGCGAAGACTGGGTCTCCATGGGTCTTGCCGGCCACATCCTCGCGCCAGACTTCCCCGACGAGATCCTCTTCGACAAGAAGACCGGTTGGTATAGCGTGTCCGAAGACGGTGAGGTGCTCCCCGCCGATGTCCCGGATGGCCTCGCGCGTCCCCCGTATGCCACGAAGCGCAAGCCCTACCTTGCGAATGGCATCAACATCAAGGGCTGGAAGGTCGAGAGCCTGCCGTATCTCACGTGGGCTCCCGTGGTGAAGAAGCCTGCGGAGAAGGAGATCATCCGCGTCCTCAAGAACCTCGCCAAGAAGGCCGACCATGTGATCATCGCGACGGACTTTGACCGCGAGGGCGAGCTCATTGGCTCGGACGCGCTTTCCTGCGTGCGCGAGGTAGCACCGGACGTGCCTACGAGCCGTGCGCGCTATTCCGCGCTCATCAAGGGCGAAGTCACGGCGGCCTTCGACAACCTCGTCGAGCTCGACCAAGACCTCGCGGACGCCGGCGAATCGCGCCAGTACATCGACCTCATCTGGGGTGCCGTGCTCACGCGCTACCTCACGCTCGCCCGCTTCGGCGGCTTCGGCAACGTGCGCTCCGCCGGTCGCGTGCAGACCCCTACACTCGCTCTCGTGGTGGAGCGCGAGCGCGAGCGCATGGCGTTCGTGCCGGAAGACTACTGGCAGATCCGCGGCTTCGGCGCCCCGCAAGACGATCCGGACGCTGCGTTCAAGATCGGCCACGCCACCACGCGCTTCACCGACAAGACGGCGGCGGAGACGGCTTTCGCTCATGTGGAGCACGCCACGACGGGCACCATCACCGAGGTCGCGAAGCGCAGCCGCAAGCAGCAGCCTCCCACGCCGTTCAACACTACGAGCCTACAGGCGGCTGCAGCCGCGGAAGGCATCTCGCCGGCGCGCACCATGCGCATCGCTGAAAGCCTCTACATGGCGGGTCTCATCTCGTATCCGCGCGTCGACAACACGGTCTATCCGCGTACGCTCGACCTTAAGGGCATCGTGGACGGTCTCGCGTCGAACAACCCGGCGCTCCGTCCCGTGTGTCAGAAGGTGCTCGCCGGTCCCATGAAGCCCACGCGCGGCAAGACCGAGACCACGGACCATCCGCCCATCCATCCCACCGGCCAGGGCAACCCGGATTCGCTCGACGGCGGCCAGAAGAAGCTCTACATGCTCATCGCACGTCGTTTCCTTGCGACGCTTATGGGGCCTGCGACCATCGAGAACACGAAGCTTGCTATCGACGTGGAAGGCGAGCCCTTCACCGCGAGCGGCGACGTGCTCGTGGATGCGGGTTTCCGCGAGGCATATCCCTACGGCCTCAAGCGAGACGAGCAGCTTCCGCCGCTTGAGCAGGGCGACGTCATCGATGTTCGAGACATCGTGCTCGAAGCGAAGCAGACCGAGCCTCCCGCGCGCTATAGCCAAGGCCGTTTGGTGCAGGAGATGGAAAAGCGCGGCTTGGGCACGAAGTCCACGCGCGCGAGCATCATCGAGCGCCTGTATACCGTGAAGTACCTCAAGAACGACCCCATCGAGCCCAGTCAGCTCGGCATGGCGATTATCGACGCGCTGCACACCTATGCGCCGCGCATCACTACGCCCGAGATGACTGCCGAGCTCGACGAGGACATGACGCACGTGGCCGAAGGCCAGGACACGCAAGACCACGTGGTCGAGCATTCGCGCGCGCTCTTGGCGGGGCTTCTGGATACGCTCATCGAGCACAAGGACGACCTCGGCGACGCCATCGCGGACGCGGTGACGGCCGATGCCCGCGTGGGCGCCTGCCCCAAGTGCGGCAAGGATCTCGTCATGAAGACGAGTGCCAAGACGCGCGGCAGCTTCATCGGCTGCATGGGATGGCCGGAGTGCGATGTGACCTACCCCGTGCCGAGCGGCGTGAAGGTGAGCCCGCTCGAGGGCGACGCTGCCGTGTGCCCCGAGTGCGGTGCCCCACGCATCAAGTGCCAGCCATTCCGCCAAAAAGCGTACGAGATGTGCGTGAACCCGCAGTGCCCCACGAACTTCGAGCCCGATGTGGTGGTGGGGGAGTGCAAGGCGTGCGCCGAGGCGGGCCGCCATGGCGAGCTTGTGGCGCACAAGAGCGAGAAGAGCGGCAAGCGCTTCATCCGTTGCACGAACTACGACGAATGCGGCACGAGCTATCCGCTGCCCGCACGCGGCAAGCTCGAGGCCACCGGCGAGGTATGCGAACACTGCGGCGCGCCCATCGTGGTAGTCGAGACCGCGCGCGGCCCGTGGCGCATCTGCGTGAACATGGATTGCCCCGGCAAGGAGAAGAAGGCGGCGAGCGGCCGCGGTCGCGGCAGGGGTCGTGCCCGTACCAAGAAATGACGCAATCCGGTAAGACTGGCTTCTGTCATTCTGACAATTTGTCCGCGCTTCGTCGTATCATACACATGGATTAATACGCTCGAAGAGCGGAGGAAATGCGATGTTTTGTACGACGTGCGGCCGTGAGCTGCCCGATGGTGCGAAGTTCTGTACGAATTGCGGTGCGCCGGTCGCGAAGATCGTGACGCGCGAAGAGCGCGAGGCTGTTCCCGTGGAAGATGCCGGCGTTGATGAAGCCGTCGCGGAGCCGAAGGCGGCGTCTGAGCTTGAACCTGCAGATGAGGCTGCGCCCATGATGCAGGAAGATTCTGGGGAAGCGCCTGACGAGGAATCATGCGATCAGCCCGAGGTGCACGAGGATTCCGCTCAAGCCGCCGCTGTGGATGACGCTTCCGACGATGCCGAAAGTGCATCCGCCGATGCCGGCGAGACCACGGTCATGCTGAGCGATTCGGGCGAGACGACCGTGCTGTCGGACGGCACGGATGAGACCACAGCCATGCCGAGTGATTCCGGAGAAACGACCGTATTGCCCGATGGCGCGGACGAGACCACCGTCATGCAGAACGACGCTAGCGAGACGACCGTGCTGCCGGACGGTGCGGATGAGACCACCGTCATGCCCGAACACGCTGAAACGACTGTGCTCCCGGCAGCCGAAACCGAGGTCATCGCCGATGCCGAGCGCGCCGAGGCTGCGGCCGATGCTGCGGCAGCCGAGCGTGCGCTGTGGTCTGCATCGGAAGATGCCGCCGATGCGGGGACAACCGAGACGACGGTGCTCGCGCCCGCGCACATGGCAAGTGACGAGGCCGGACAGGACGGTCGGCAGCCCGCGCCCGAGGCCCCGCGCAAGAAGCGCCCGACCGCCCTTATTGCCACAATCGCCCTGCTCGTCGTCGCTGCGGGAGCGTTCTTCGGCATCTTCGTGCTGCCCCGTATCATGGGGAAAGACGTTCCTACGGTGACGTACGGGCAGACGGATCCCGTACAGTGCTCCGTTGTGACGCGCGTGCGCCCGCGCGACGAATCCGGCGGCGAGCTCACGTCCTATGTGGTGTACCTCATGCGCCAAGCCTCGGACGATGCGGCCTCGAGCAGCAGCGCGAGCGAGGAGCTCAACCAGGTCGTCGCCGAGATTCGTGTAACGGGGAACAACGGTTTCACCATGGAAAACTTCGGCGAGGTGCCGGATGGCGACTACGTGCTCGTGATCGTGCCGGACGATTCGCAGGGCGAGTCTTCGTCGAGCTCCTCCAACGACGAGCAGCGCATCCCCGTCCACTATGAGGAGGATAACCCCAAGGCTGAGGAGGAAGTCGTGGTGGAGCCTCCTGCGCCGGAGCCGTCCTCTCCCGAGGAGCCCGCTGCCGAAGAGGAGGAATTTACCGACGAGGAGATCGCTTCGGCGCTCTTCTACTACACCTGCCAAGACCTCATCGACGAGTATGGTGAGCCTGAGGCGATCGAGCTCCACGACGGCATGGAGCTTGCCGCGAACGGGCTCGCTCTTGTGAAGCTTCTCGACTTCGACGGCGACGGCATGAACGAACTGCTTACCGTTGTTGGCGACGCCTCGGGACTCGAGACGATGTCGTTTGACACCGATGCGTATACCATCGCGGTGTGGAAGTATACCGACGAGGCAGTCGAGCAGGTGTACGAGGGTCATCCGCCGTACTCGAACGGTGGGTATTTCTACCAGGGGCTCTATGCACTGCCGCAAGAAGGCGGCGAGGATCAGATCCTCCTTGAGTCTATTTCGTTCGGGGATCCCACTGCGGCTGCCGACACGAATTCCGAGATTACCTACACCGGATACTACGGCATGGGGGAACAGAGCTTCGAGCTGTATGCGCTGCGAACCGATACGTTTAGCTATGATGATGGCTCACTGGAGACGACGTTCCAGATCGCCGGCGAAGAGGTTTCCGAAGACGAATGGGGGGGCTTCCAGGATTTGCTTACGCAGACGGCAAGCTACGAGTTTAGCTGCCCGGTAAGCAACGAGCCGCAGGCGCAGAGTGAAGAGGAGCCGGAGTTCGAGATCATCGAAACCGCCGGACTGCCGGATTATACCGAAGGAACCATTGGGGCGCTTGAGGCCGCTGCTGGTGACGAGGCGCTTGAAGCGTTCGCGCCCGAGGAGGATGCGGAGGAAGACCCCGCCGAGGCCACGTATACCTATGTGAACAGCGAGGCGGACGTGACGTTCACCACCTCGCAGGGTGAAGGTACGGACTGGGAGGAAACGCGCTCCTGGACGTACCCGCAGTTCGCGCTCGAGGACGGCTCCACGACCGAGGCGCTCGACGCGCTGAACGCCTCTCTCAAGCAGAGCTACGAGGACGACCTTGCGGTCACGCAAGCGTGGACGATTGATTCGGGTGAGGCGCAGGTGTGGGTGCACTGCGACGAGGTGACGTATCTCGAAGGTAACATCGCGTGTGTGCGGAGCGAGCGCTATGTATTCCTCGGCGGCGCCCATGGCGAGGAGTCGATATCCGGCGCATTCTATGACCTGTCGAGTGGCGAGGAACTGCGTGTCGATGAGGCGCTCGGCATTTCGTGGGAGGATCTCCAGGCCGAGTCAGTCGATGCGATCAAGGCCTATCTTGCCGAAAACCCCAACCTGACCGGTGCGGACGACACATCGCTTGAAGGCATGGCGGCCGACTCTTCACGCTACTTCGCGACGAGCGACGGCGTTGCCATCGCCATCATGCCCTACGAGGTAGGTCCGTATTCCGAGGGGATGCAGCTTGTCTACGTGCACGCGTTCGAGGATCCGTCGCTCGTGGGAACGAGCGCCGCGGCATGATAATTTCAGTACCGGGTACTGAAATTATCATCATGGGGAGAGGAGTGCGCGATGTCGGACGCTGCGTGCGCCGGTCGCTTCATCACCGTCGAGGGTATCGACGGCTGTGGTAAGTCCACACAGGCACGTTTGTTGGCCGAAGACCTCGAGCGCGCCGGATACGACGTGCTGGCACTTCGCGAGCCGGGGGGTGTGGCGATATCGGAGAAGATCCGCGCGCTTTTGCTCGACCCCACGAACGCGGAGATGTCGGCCACGTGCGAACTTCTGCTCTATGAGGCGGCGCGCGCCCAGCTCGTGCACGAGGTGGTGGCGCCGGCGCTTGCCGAGGGGCGCGTCGTGGTGTGCGACCGCTTCTACGATTCCACCACCGCCTATCAGGGGCATGCGGGCGGCGTGCCGCTCGATGCGGTGACGCGGGCGAACGAGCTTGCGGTGGGGGCGTGCGCGCCTGACCTCACACTCGTATTCGACATCGATCCCGCGCTCGCCGCCGAGCGTACCGTCTCGCGCACGCAAGATCGCATGGAGGCGAAGGGCATGGGGTACCAGCGCCGCGTGGCCGAGGGGTTCCGCGCGATCGCCGCGGCGGATCCCACCCGCGTGAAGCTCATCGATGCCGCGCGCGACATCGATGCGGTCCACGCCGACGTGATGGCCGCCGTGGCCTCGGTGCTGTCTTGCTAAGAAAGCCCTAGCGGGAAAGCACGCTGTCGTGTTCGACGAGCGTGGGCGGCACCATGATCTTCAGCGGGAACCCGGCGAGCGTGGGGTCGTTGAAGATGCCCAGGAGCACGCGAACCGCGGCGGCGCTCAGCGCCGGCAGGTTCGTATCCACCGAAGTGAGCTTGGGGTTGGCGTAGCGCGCCTGCTCCGAGTTGTCATACCCAACGATGCTCACGTCGTTGGGAACTTCGAGCCCCGCCTCTTGAAACGCCTTGAGCGCGCCGAGCGCCAGGCGGTCGCCGCATGCGAAGAGCGCGGTAGGGGGCGTATGGAGCTCGCCAAGCGCCCGCTTCGTCTCCTCATACCCCGCTTCGAACGTCCACGATGTTCCACCGAATACGCCGCCATAGCATGACAGCCCGCGGCTCGCGAGCTCATCGGTGAAGCCTTGGATGCGTTCGCGGCAGTTAATCGAGACCCGATTGCCCGCAAGCAGCATGATGTTTCGATGTCCCTGCTCGTATAGATAACGAGCGACCTGCGCGCCGCCCTCCATGTTATCGGTGCAAACGGACATGATCTCGGGCATATGGTTGTTCAGGAGAACCGAGGGAATCCCCAGCTCAAGTGCCCGATTGAGATGCTTGTGTGAGATGGCGCTAAGAAAGATGATTCCATCAAAGCGCATCGACGACAGGTAATCGTCCAATTCCTTTTGCTCATCGAGCGCAGAATAAATGAGCCGAGTGTTCCGCTCGGAGCACTCTTGCTCGGTGAGGTAAAGCAGGCTTGTGTATGTTGGGAACATGATCTTGTCGGCAACTTTTTTGTTCTGCGGGATGAAGAATCCCACGGTGCGCATGGGTTCACTCGACGAGTTCGTGGTGTTGATCGCGCCTTGGGATACCGTACTGCCCGTTGGGGCGATGATGGTTCCTTTTCCAGGGAGCTTTGAGACGAGTTGATCGTCAGAGAGCATTTGAAGTGCGCGCCGCACGGTGGTGCGGTCAACCCCGTAGGTATCGCCGAGCTCCCGCTCGGAGGGAAGAAGCTGGCCGGCAGCGAAGGCGCCCTGTTCGATCTTCTGACGAATATCGTCGTAGAGTCTTTGGTAGAGAAACGCCTTCTTTTTCATGGAGCCAGTCCTTTCGTGCTGTCTCCTCCACTTCTGCGGCGATGTGGGGAGACGACGCGAGCAGCATGGTCTAACACTTGCATTGTACGGCAGATACCAGCAAAAAACACCAGTGGTGCGTAATATCCACCATCGCGGCAGGCATATCTCATGCAAAGCGCCGGTAGGGGCTATCTACCGGCGCTTTCACGTATGGGTATGTGATGCTGCGCGATGCGTGAAGCTACAGCGCCATCTCGTAGGCCTCGCGCATCAAATCCTCGTTGAGGGGGCGGGGATTGCAGGTGATATGACCGGTGGTGCGCTTGACGATGTCGATAAGTTCGTCGAGGGGGATGTCCTTGGTAAGGTAGGGGGTGAGCTTCGACGGGGCATCGATCGCCTTCTGAAGCTCCTCAATCTTTGCGATGAGGGCGTCGGTGGCGCCGTCTGCATCGAGGTCGGCGGTGTCCACGCCGAAGGCCTCGGCGACGCGGGCGTAGCGATCCTTGGCGTAAGCGCGGTTAAGCTCGACGGATGCGGACAAGAAGATCGAGCAGGCATCGCCGTGAGGAATCTTGAACGTGCCTCCCAGGGGCTGCGCCATGATGTGCGCGATGCCAATTCCAGCTGTGATGGCGACGCCGCCGAAGTAGCTTGCGAGCATCATGGCGCCACGAGCCTCGATGTCATCGGGGGTCTTTACAGCGCGCTCGAGGTTTTGGGAGATGAGCTCCACGGCGGCGAGGCCATACATCTCGGTGATGGGAGTCGCATTGAGGGAGACATAGGATTCGATGGCATGGCTCAACGCGTCCATGCCGGTCGCTGCGGTGATCGCCGCGGGGAGACTAAGGGTCAGCTCGGGATCGAGAACGACGATATCGGCAATCATCGTGGTGTGATAAAGGCTCTTCTTCAGTCCGTTGTCGTTATTCAGGACAACGGCGGTCTTCGTGGCCTCGGCGCCTGTGCCGGAGGTTGTGGGGATAGCGATGAAGAGCGGGGGAGCGGTAACCACCTCGCGCCCCTCCATTTGGTACTCTTCGATCTTCCCGCCATTGACGGCAAGCATGTTGATGGCCTTGGTCGCATCGATGATGCTGCCTCCGCCAAATGCCACGGCGCAATCGCAACCCTCTTCAAGATAGAGATCGCGACCGTGGTTGATGCAGTTCGCATCGGGCTCACCATAGATATCGGTATAGATGACGTATGCGATGCCTGCCTTATCGAGCATCTCCGTAAGCGAGAGGAAGCCGGCATTCTGGCGATCGAATGTGGTGAGGAACACCTTGTTCACCTTGTACCAGGAAAGCATACCGGGTACTTCTTGAAGCTTTCCCGCTCCAAAGACGAGGTGGCGGTTAAAAACGATGTCGAATGCTTTCATTGAACCCTCCAAAAAAACCAATAGGTGGTATGTAAGTAAGCACGATACTATGTGCAAAAAGCACCACTGTCAAATGCTCATGTTCTGCTAAACGGTAGAAAATTTAAGGTAAACGGTAAAAACACCAATTAATTGAAAAAACCCTACCGGTGTGTTAAAACAAATCCAGAGATGCACACAAAAACACCAATGGTGCAAGGAGGAATCATGATCGACGCACAGACGAGTATCGAGGATGTGCTTCCGCTCGAGCTCATCAACGTCTCCATGAAAGGGACTTCGCGTGAAGAAGTTCTCGAGGAGTTTGCCGACATGTTCGAGAAGGCCGGTTGCCTTTCTGACCGCGCCCAGTTTCTAAAAGACGCTTGGTGGCGTGAAGGCGAGGGTCCCACCGGCATCGGTGGCGAGATCGCCATCCCGCATAGCAAGAGTACCGGCGTTTCAAAGACCTCGCTTGCCGTCGGTCGTATTCCAGAAGCGGTCGAGTGGCCTTCGCTTGATGACGGCCCGTGCCGTGCCTTCGTGATGTTCGCCGTTCGTTCGGACGATCAGAACCAGGAAGTCCATCTTCTGTCCAAGGTGGCGGTGGCTCTGTGCCATAAGGAGGTGGTCGACACCTTGCTTACTTCGGATGATCCGGAGGCGATTCGTTGTGCATTGAGTGGAGAGGAGAGCAACGAATGAAAGTCGTAGGGGTTTGCGCCTGCACCGCAGGCATCGCGCACACGTATATGGCGCGCGAGCACATCTTGGAGGCCGCTAAACAGCGCGGTGACTCCTGCTTCATCGAAACGCAGGGAACCATCGGTCCCGAATACGTGCTCACCGACGAGCAGATCGCCGAGGCTGACGTCGTGTTGCTCGCAGTCGACGTTGCCATTTCCGGCGAGGAGCGCTTCGCGGGCAAGCCTACGGTTCGCGTGGGCACCGCGAAGGTGATCAAGGATTCCCGGGGCATCTTGGACAAGATCCAGGAGCTCTTGGATAAGAAGAACGCCAATTAGGCCAATTAGAGAAGAGGGTGACTGCAGGTGTTTGACAAATTTAAGCCCAACAAACTCATGGGTCATGTGCTGACCGCAATCGGCTACATGATTCCGCTCGTCGTTGCTGCCGGTCTGTGCATGGCGCTCGGCCAGGTTATCGACAGCGACGTCCGCAACTCGACCACCGGCTTGGGATACTATCTCTACACCGCTGGTAACTATGGTATGCAGTGCATCGTTCCGGTCATCACGGCGGGCGTTGCCTACTCCATCGCGAGCCGTCCTGGCATCGCGCCCGGCCTCATCGTGGGCTTCATCTGCTCCGAGATTAAGGCGGGCTTCATCGGCGGTATCGTCGCTGGCTTCCTCATTGGCTTCATCATCACCCTCATCAAGGGCTACCTCAAGGTGCCGCAGGCGGTTCAGGGTCTCATGCCCGTCATGATCATCCCGGTCATCACCACCGCGCTCGCTTCCGTGCTTATGTACACCATCGTGGGCATTCCGTTCACGTGGCTGTCCGAGGCGCTCACGAACTGGGTCACGAGCCTTCAGAGCGGTTCCAAATTCGTCTTCGGCGCTGTTCTTGGTGGCATGGCTTGCTTCGACTTCGGTGGTCCCGTCAACAAGACCGCTTCCACGTTCGTCAACGGTCTCATGATCGACGGCATCATCGGGCCGGAGTCCGTCAAGTTCGTCGGCTCCATGATCCCGCCGTTCGGCATCGCCATCTCTGCTCTGCTTACGCCTAAGAAGTACACCAAGGCCGAGAAGGAGACCTTGAAGGCCGCAGTGCCCATGGGCGTTTGCATGATCACCGAGGGCGTTATCCCCATCGCTGCCCGCGACCTTATCCGCGTCGTGTTTGCTTGCGTGTGCGGCTCTGCCGTCGCCGGCGGCCTGTGCATGATCTGGGGCTGCGGTTCGCCCGTTCCCCATGGCGGCATGCTCACCGTGCCCCTGTTCACCAACCCCGGCATGTTCTGCGTCGCCCTTGCGATCGGCAGCGTCATCACCGGCGTGATCCTTTCGATCATCAAGAAGGTTCCCAAGGACGACGGCTCCAACCCCGACATGGTGAACCCGCTTGACATCGTCGCTGGTACCGAGAACCAGCCCAAGGCGACCTCGAGCATCAAGGACGGCGATCTCCAGCTCGAGAACTTCTAAGAGAAAAACCGTTCCATCCCCTTCGGTGCGGGGCGTCAGACGTCCCCTTGTGTGCGCCCCGCACCGATTCGATGAGACAGATCGGGCAGGCTTATCGAGGTCTCATCGACAAGCACGAAAGCCTGTCGGATCTATTTCATCACGAGATCAAACCATATGAGAGGAGATTCACGATGCTTATCGGAATGAAGGAAATGCTCGGTGTTGCGAAAGAGAATCACTTCGCCGTCGGTGCATTCAACGCCACCCAGAGCGAGCTTCTGCGAGCTGTGGTCGAGGAGGCCGAAGCGACGGATACCCCGGCAATCATCGAGGTTTCGTTCGGTGAGTTCAGCTTCGCAACGCCCGACTTCTATGCGTATGCTCGCGAGCGTCTTGGCAATAGCCGCGTTCCCTTCGTGCTCCATCTCGACCATGGTCATTCCCTCGAAGAGTGCATGCAGGTCATGCGTGCCGGTTTCACGAGCGTCATGATTGACGGCTCGATGCTTTCCTATGAGGAGAACGTCGAGCAGACCAAGCGCGTTGTGGAGCTCGCTCATATGGTGGGCGTCGACGTCGAGGCCGAGATCGGCACTATTGGCAAGATCGACAACTCCTCTGACGAGGGCGGCGCGACCGATATCACCTACACCGACCCCCAGGATGTTGTTGACTTCATTGGTAAGACGGGCGCAGACTCGCTTGCCGTCGCCATCGGAACCGCCCACGGCCTGTATCCCAAGGGCTTCGACCCCAAGCTCCGTCTCGACATCCTCGAAGAGATCGTAAAGGTTTCTCCGGTGCCGCTCGTTTTGCACGGTGGCAGCGGCAACCCCGACGATGAGGTGCGTCGCGCGTGCGAGATCGGTATCCAAAAGGTCAACATCTCGAGCGATTTCAAGCATGCGTTCTTCCAAGCGGTGGGCAAGATGATCGCCACAGGTGAAATTGTTCCCGCGAAGGTTCTGACCCCAGGTATCGAGGCTGCTCGCGAGGTCATCGCCCACAAGATGGATGTCTTCGGCAGCGTAGGCAAGGCGGCTTGCTACCGGTAGGCAAGCGATTCGCAATGTCTTGGGGGCAATCCCCTAGTTTTGGCGCCCCCGATGTCGCGCTTATGCGACCGGGGGCGCTCGCTATGAGAGGAGCAGACCAATGGAGCCGATTGTGCTCGATCATCAACACGTGTGGCGTACGTATGTGAATGCCGGCAGGCTGCATGGGGTGAAAGATCCGCATTATCCCGAAGAGTGGATCTCTTCGGTGACCGAAGCCGTTAACCCCAATACCCATCAGGGGGAGGGATTGAGCCGGGATGTAAAGACCGGCAAAACGCTCAAAGAGCTTATCGAGGAAGATCCTGCCGGTATGCTTGGTTCACGTAGAGCAGCGCAAGGTGGGGGATTGGGCATCTTGGTAAAGCTCATCGATGCGGGGGAGCGCCTTACCATTCAAGTCCATCCCGATGCCGCCCGTGCGAAAGAGCTGTTTGGCTCCCCGTACGGAAAGACTGAGTGCTGGTACTTCTTGGACGATGGCTGCGATGATGTGGCTCCGCGCCCCTGCGTGTATTACGGCTTCAAAGAAGGGGTCACGCGTGAGCGCTGGGAGGAGCTTTTCCAAGCGCAGGACATTCCGGGAATGCTCGACTGTATGCACCGCATCGAGGTCGAGCCGGGAATGGTTGTGTACGTGCAAGGAGGAAACCCCCACGCCATCGGCGGAGGATGCTACTTGATCGAAATCCAGGAGCCCACCGATCTAACGATTCGCGTCGAGCGCACAACGCCAACCGGTTTTGCGGTCGCAGATGAAATGTGTCATCTTGGCCTTGGATTTAGCCGAATGTTCGATTGCTTCGACTACCAGGGGAAGACGCCGGAAGAGGCGCGCGCTGCTTGCGTGGTGCCCCCGAAAGCCGTGTGTAAGAACGAAGTTGGGACTTGCATGGAGCTTGTTGGCAAAGACCGCACGGCGTGCTTTGCGATGAAGAAGCTCTCATTTTCCAATTCGGGTACCATGGAGCTTCCCGATGAAGACGACTTTCGCGTTCTCTTCGTGATTGGTGGAAGCGGATCTATCTCTGCAGGTGATGGCGCATCCGTCCACGTTGCCGCGGGCGATCAGGTCTTTGTTCCCGCGTCAGCCGGCTCGTGCGCGGTTACGATGGGTGCGGGATCGGAAGTTCTCGAGCTGCGCGGGCCAGCGCTTTAGTAGCTATAGGGTTCTCGAAAGGTGAGATAGACATGGAAAACAATGAAATGGATGCTCCGCAGCGCAGCGAGCTGCGAAGCCAGAAATACCGCATTCTCTCCCCGGAGCTCGATCCGCTGAGGATCGGTTCCGGTTGGGCGGTCGAGGATCTGTCTAAACCCCAGGTAATCATCGAGAGCACGTTCGGCGATTCGCATCCGGGGTCGGTCGGTTTGCTCGATGTGGTCGAGGCGGTTCGCGAGGGCGTTGCCTCCGCAGGTGGCCACGGGGCGCGTTATTTCACGACCGATGTCTGCGACGGCGAGGCGCAGGGGCATGACGGCATCAACTACTCGCTGCCGTCGCGTGATGCGATTGCCAACATGATCGAGATCCACGCGAATGCGACGCCGTTCGACGCCGGCGTGTTCGTGGCGAGCTGCGACAAGGGTATGCCCGCGAACCTCATGGCGGTAGGCCGCCTCAACATCCCGCCCGTCGTGGTTCCCGGCGGCGTTATGGACGCCGGCCCGAACCTCCTTACGCTCGAGCAGCTGGGGATGTATTCGGCGCAGTACGAGCGCGGCGAGATCGGGCTCGAGGAATTCGAGTTCTACAAGCACAACGCCTGCCCAAGCTGCGGCGCTTGCTCGTTTATGGGCACGGCGACCACCATGCAGGTCACGGCGGAGGCGCTCGGCCTCGCGCTTCCCAGCACGGCGCTGCTTCCGGCGACAAGCAAAGACCTGTTCGAAATGGCGCGCAAGGCGGGCGAGCGCGCGGTCGAGCTCGCGCGCGAGGGGCTGTGCCCGCGCGACATCGTGACGCGCGAGAGCTTCGAGAACCTTATCCTTGTGCATGCCGCCATCTCTGGCTCCACGAACTCGCTGCTGCACATACCCGCGATCGCCCGCGAGTTCGGCATCAAGATCACGGCGGACGACTTCGACCGCCTGCATCGCGGCGCCGTGTATCTCCTCAATATCCGCCCCGCGGGGAAGTGGCCGGCGCAGTTCTTCCACTACGCGGGCGGTGTGCCGCGCATCATGGAAGAGATCCGCGACCACCTGCACCTCGACGTGATGACGGTGACGGGCAAGACGCTCGGCGAGAACCTCGACGAGCTGCGAGAATCCGGCTACTACGAGCGCTGCGAGCGCGAGCTCGAACCGTGGGGCCTTACGCGCGAGGACGTGATTCGCCCCGCGAGCGATCCTATCGGCAAGGACGGTTCCATCGCGATCCTGCATGGAAACCTCGCGCCCGATGGCGCCGTGGTGAAGCACACCGTCGTGCCTGCAGAGATGTTCCAAGCGACGCTGCGCGCCCGTCCCTTCGACTGCGAGGAGGAGGCGCTTGCCGCGGTGCTGCACCACGAGGTCGAACCTGGTGATGCCGTCATCATCCGCTATGAGGGACCGAAGGGCTCGGGCATGCCCGAGATGTTCTACACCACCGAGGCGATTTCGTCCGATGCCGAGCTGGGCGCGTCGATTGCCCTCATCACCGACGGACGCTTCTCGGGCGCGTCGAAGGGCCCGGCGATCGGCCACGTTTCGCCCGAGGCCGCCGCGGGCGGGCCCATCGCGCTCGTGGAGGAGGGCGACCTCATCGAGATCGATATCCCGGCGCGCCGGCTCGAGATCGTGGGCATCGCCGGTGTGCGTATGGATGCCGACGAGGTCGCGCGCGTGCTCGAGGAGCGTCGCGCCGCATGGAAGCCGCGTCCCGCGA
The DNA here is from genome assembly GCA_905210055.1 of uncultured Enorma sp. Taxonomy (GTDB): domain Bacteria; phylum Actinomycetota; class Coriobacteriia; order Coriobacteriales; family Coriobacteriaceae; genus Enorma. The sequence continues at coordinate 23,480 of CAJLVH010000006.1, forward strand.
AGTACACGAACGGCGTGCTCAAGTTCTACACGCAGCATGCGGCATCCGCCATCGACGGCGGCTACATGGCGTAGGCGGCGCGAGCCGGCAGACAGGTTACTTGGCGGTCTCCTGCATGTAGCGATCCATCGCGTCCGCGACGCGCTTGGCGTCGGAGACCGCCTCGACCACGGTTCGCGCACCCGTGGACACATCGCCGCAGGCGAAGACGCCGGGACGGGTGGTGTGTCCCTCAAGGTCCGTGCGCAGCAGGCCGCGTTTGTTCGTTTCGAGCCCCTCGGTTGTGCTTACCAGGCGATCGAGGGGCCGTTGCCCTGCGGAGATGATCACGCTGTCGGCAGGGTAGAGCTTCTCCGTGCCCTCGATGGCTCGCAGCGTGGGCGGCTCACCGTTCTCGCTTATCTCGGAGCCGGTGGTCTCAATGAGGATGAGTCCCTCTTCGGTGATGCGCACCGGTGCGCGGTTGAGCACGAACTCGACGCCCTCGAGCTCCGCATAGCTGCGCTCGTGATTGCTTGCCGCGACGTGCGATGACTGCGCGTAACAGGTCACATGCTCCGCGCCATGCCGGAGCACGGTGCGCGCCACATCCATGGCGGCGTTGCCCACGCCGATCACCGCGACGCGGCGACCCAGCTTGAAGCTATCGGGATTGGCGAGATAGTTGATGCCGTAGTGCACGTTTCCGAGCGTCTCGCCGGGAATGCGCAGCGCGTGCGGGCGCCACACGCCCGTGCCGGCGAACACGGCGCGGTAGCCGTCTTCGAACATGTCGTCGATCGAGATTGCCTGGCCGATCGTCGTGTTGAAGCGGAGTTTCACGCCGTTCGCCTCGAGGTGCCGCGTTTGGAAATCGTCGAGTACCCGCTTGGGGAGACGGAACTCGGGAATGCCATAGCGAAGATTTGACATATTTGACAGAGCCAACATTCGCTCGCGATGCGGGCGTGTTGATAGCAAGTATGTAACGTTCGATCGAAAGGAAGAACATGAAGGTAGGATTCGTAGGACTCGGCATCATGGGCAAGCCCATGTCCATCAACGTGCAGAAGGCCGGACATCAGGTCTATGCGTTCGACTTCAACATGGATCGCGCCAAGGATCTTGTCGAGCTGGGAGGCATCGCCTGCAGCTGCGGCAAGGAGGTCGCGGAGAACGCCGACGTCGTTATCACCATGCTCCAGAACTCGCCTAACGTCGAAAGCGCGCTCTTCGACCCGAACGGTCTGGCCGAGGGTCTCTCTGCTGGCAAGTGCGTCATCGACATGAGCTCCATCGCTCCGCTCGCAAGCCGCGATTTCGCCCGTCGCCTCGAGGAGATCGGCGTCGACTTCCTCGACGCTCCCGTTTCCGGCGGCGAGCCCAAGGCCATCGACGGCACCATCGCCGTCATGGTGGGCGGCAAGCAGGATGTCTTCGACAAATACGAGGGGCTGCTCAAGACCATGGCTTCGACTGTGACCCTCGTGGGCGAGGTCGGCGCCGGCAACATCACCAAGCTTGCCAACCAGATGATCGTCGCCATCAACATCGCCGCCGTCTCCGAGGCGTATTCCCTCGCCAAGAAGGCCGGCGTCGACCCGGCGCGCGTCTACGAGGCCATCCGCTCCGGCCTGGCCGGCTCCACGGTTATGGATCAGAAGTCGCAGAAGATCTTCGATGGCGATTTCACCCCGGGCTTCCGCATCGAGCTCCACATCAAGGATCTTCAGAACGTCATGGACACCTCGCACCAGGTGAACGTAAGCGTGCCGTTCAGCTCGCTCGCCATGGAGATCATGCAGTCTCTCAAGGCCCACGGCCACGAGAAGGACGACCACTCCGGTATCGCTGAGTGGTATGAGATGGTCAACGGCATGAAGCTCCAGGGCTAGACCTTCTAGCTTTTTTGGAAATCCCTCTTTCCGTCCCCTGCGGCCGCATCGAAGTGTCTCCCGATGCGGCCGCCTATTATAGGCATGTAAAATTACCCCAGGGGTTTTTAAACATTCTGGAGAATGTAAAAGCACCCCAGGACTCTTGCGTGCCGCATTGCCTATTCTGAAGATGCGTTTCGCTTATGAGAAAGGGTACAGCCATGGCTTTTGTCGATACCGTTGAGCTGCCGGACGGCACGCCCATGCCGCGGTTTGGCATGGGCACATGGTTTTTGGGAGAGAGCGCCGCGAAGCACGATGATGAGCTTGCCGCGTTGCGAACCGGCCTCGATGCTGGCGTGACGCTTATCGACACGGCCGAGATGTACGGGAGCGGAGCTGCCGAACACCTGGTGGGAGAGGCGATTCGCGGATACGACCGGGAGAGCCTCTTCTTGGTGTCGAAGGTGTACCCCCATAACGCTGGCGACCCAGAGATCTTTGAGAGCGTGGAGGCGTCGCTCGAGCGCTTGGGCACGGATTACCTCGACATGTATCTGCTCCATTGGCGCGGCGCGGTACCGCTTGCCGAGACGGTCGAATGCATGGAGCAGCTGGTTGGGGACGGGCTCATCCGCCATTGGGGCGTCTCGAATTTCGATGTGGACGACCTCGAAGAACTCTTCGCTGTGCCCGATGGCGAGCGGTGCGCTGTGAACCAGGTTCTCTACCATCTGGGTTCGCGCGGCGTCGAGTACGCCGTGCTGCCGTGGATGCGGTCGGTCGGCATGCCGCTCATGGCATATTGTCCGCTTGCTCAGGCGGGTGACTTGCGCCGTGGTTTGACGAACGACCCGGCGGTTGTGGAAGTTGCCCGCCGCCACGACGCCACGCCGCTTCAGATTCTTTTGGCGTTCGTGCTGCGCGACCCTATGGCGATCGCCATACCACGCAGCGGCAAGCCCGAGCATGTGCTCGAGAACGTGCACGCCTGCGAGATCGAGTTGAGCGACGATGACCTCGCACTGCTTTCGCGCTCGTTCCCCGCGCCAGGGTATCCCACGCCGCTCGATATCGTGTAGCGAACGCGACGGGTGGCAGGCGTGCCGCCCCTTCGTCCTTCGTGCATAAACTTGTCGAATCTCTTCACGAAGGCGTCCATGTGCCTCTCTGTCTTGGCTGCGCGGTAAGATAGAGCCTACCGTTCAGCCGAAAGGGGAGGCCCCATGGCGCCTGCGCACGACAACCGATCGCGTTCTCTGCTCGCGCAGCTCGATACGCAGCCGCGCGTGCGCGACTTCCTTGCGCGCGCCATCGAGACACAGCGCACCTCGCATGCCTATCTGTTCCTGGGCGCACCGGGATCCGGCAAGCTCGATGCAGCTTGGGCGCTCGCGCAAGCGCTCATCTGCGAGCAGGGAGGCTGCGGTGCCTGCGAGGCGTGTGTGCGCGTCGCGCGCCGCACGCACCCAGACGTCCGCTACCTCGCGCCCGAGAGCGCGACAGGCTACCTCATCGCGCAGGTGCGCGACCTTATCGAAGAGGTCTCGCTTGCCCCGGTGCGCGCGCATGGCAAGGTCTACATCATCGACCGTGCGGACCAGCTTCGCGCGAGTTCGGCGAACGCCCTGCTCAAAACCCTCGAAGAGCCGCCGGCAAACGTGACGTTCATCCTCTTGGGCACCTCGGCCGACACCATCCTGCCCACAATCGTGTCGCGCTGCCAATGCGTGCCGTTCCGCCTCATCTCACCCGAGGCGGCGGCGCAAGCGGTCACGCGCGCGACGGGGTTCCCGCTCGAGCGGTGTCGCATGGCAGTCGCCGTCGCGGGGAGTCCGGGACGTGCGACGGAGTTCCTCAAGAGCGCGAGCCGCCAGGAGGCGCGCCGTGCGATGCTTCGTGCGATCGACTCGCTCGCCCATGCGGACGAGGCGGACGTCCTCTTCCATGCGAAGGCGATCACCCTTGCGGTCAAGGCGCCGCTCGCCGAGGTCAAATCAACGCAAGAGGCGATCCTCAAGCGAGACGAGGAGTATCTCTCGCGTGGTGCCCTCAAGCAGATTGAGGAGCGCAACAAGCGCGAACTCACGGCGCGCGAGCGTTCGGGTATCATGGAAGTGCTCGCCTGCGCGCGCTCGCTGCTGCGCGATGCCCTGGTGCGGGTTGAGGGCATCTCATCGGAGCCCGTCAACGCCGACGTCGAGGACATCGTGGGCCGCCTCGCCTCCGAGATGGCATCGTCCGTCTCGGCCGTGCATGCGCTCGAGGCGGTGGAAGCCGCCGAACGCGCCGTGTCGCGCAACGTCACTCCGCAGCTGGCCTTCGAGGTCATGCTCTTCGATATCAGGAAGGCTCTCACATGCCCGTCGTAGTACCCGTCAAGTTTCCCTTCGCCTCGTGCGACCTCTGGTTCGACCCGCAAGGGCTCGATATCGTCGAGGCGGATTACGCGATCTGCTCCACGGAGCGGGGGACGGAGATCGGCCTCGTTACCGCCGACCCCTTCGAGGTGGAGCAGAAGGAACTCCGCGCGCCGCTCAAACCCGTGCTGCGCATCGCGAGTGAGGAAGACCTCGACCGTGCCGACGACCTTGCCCGCAAGGGCGAGGCCGCGATGACCGATTTCCGCGACCTCGTGCGCCAGAACGATCTCGAGATGAAGCCCGTGGGCGTGGAGTATCTGTTCGGCGGCGAGAAGGCCGTGTTCTATTTCGCTGCCGAAGACCGTGTGGACTTCCGCCAGCTCGTGAAGGACCTCTCCGCGCGGCTGCACACGCGCGTCGACATGCGCCAGATCGGCGTGCGCGACGAGACGCGCCTTGTAGGCGGCATCGCCCATTGCGGCCAGGAGCTGTGCTGCACGCGCTTCGGCGGGCAGTTCGAGCCGGTGTCCATCCGCATGGCGAAAGAGCAGGACCTGCCGCTCAACTCTACGAAGATCTCGGGTGTGTGCGGCCGCCTCATGTGCTGCCTGCGCTACGAGTTCGAGGCATACAAGGACTTCAAGAGCCGCGCGCCCAAGAAGAAAGCCGTGATCGACACGCCGCTCGGCAAGGCGCGCATCCAGGAATACGACACCCCGCGCGAGCAGCTCGTGCTCCGTTTGGAGAGCGGTAAGGTGTTCCGCGTCGACTTGTCCGCCATGACCTGCTCGGATGTTGCCCGTCAGCGCGCCGAGGAGCAGGGCTGTGCCTGCCGTCCGGATTGCGTGACCCGCGACGTGCTCGAGCGCCTCGAGAGCCCGGACATCGCGCTCGCGCTCATGGAACTCGACCGCGAGCACGGCATCGATGTGGGCGATGGCCTTTCGAGCGATGACCGCATCTCGATCGATAGCCCGCGTCGTCGCCGTTCGCGCGACCGCGGTGACGCGCCTGCCGAGGCGTCGCGCGGCAAGGGCAAGGGTCAGCGCGGTGCCAAGGGCGCTTCCGAGGCTGATGCTGCCGCTCCCGCGCGCCGCCGCC
>CAJLVH010000007.1 GCA_905210055.1 uncultured Enorma sp.
ACGTAGGCGGAAGCGCCGTCATCGTAGCCGCTGTTTCCGTCATCCCAAGAATCGTCGTAGAGGCTGTCGCCCGATTCGTACACGCTGTTGCCGTCGTAGTCCGTGGCGCCGTCGTAGTCCGTGGCGCCGTCGTCGTAGTTGGTGTTGCCATCGTCGTAGTCCGTAGCACCTGGGGCGGGAGCCTGCGTGGTCGCCGGAGCCTGGTTCGCGCCATTGGCGTCGTCGCTGCTTGCTACCACACTCTGTCCCTTCGTCGCACCTGAAACCAGAGCGCTTGCCGCCGACGTATCGCAGCCGGTCAGGAAGAGCATGCCGCACAGGCCGATCATACACAGGGGGACGAGGGCGAGCTTGGGGTTGGCGAGGTCGAGCTTCTTCATGATGTCCTCCTTCTCTTGCGTTCCGCTTCGAGCGGTTTTCGCTAATCCTTGCGCCTTCCTCTGGGCGCATGGTCATAATGCCGAAGGAACCTGAGAAAAAGCTGAGAGAATCTGCCGCGGCTCTGAGCGCGCAAATGGGGTATGAACGGGATATGCCGGGCGCAGAACAACCCAAGGAGGAGCACCCATGACCAGCCTCGAGAACATCCGCGTGTTCACGCAGAGCGCCATCCGCATCCAGAACAAGGACGGCGTGGTCATCTACCTCGACCCCTTCAGCCTCACGGATGCCGAGGCGGCGCACGATGCGGACTACGTGTTCATAACCCACGCGCACTTCGACCACTTCTCGCCGGAGGACATCGCGCGTGTGGCGGGCGACCACACCGAGCTCGTGGCACCGGCAAGCATGGGTGCCGAGGTGGCCCGTGTGGCGGATGAGATTGGGGCGACGGCGGTGCACCTGCTGCAAGCGGGCGGGCGGCTCGAGCTGCCCGGCGTTGCCGTCGAGGCCGCGCCTGCATACAACGTGGAGCCGGAGCGCCTGGGCATGCACCCGCAGGCGAACGGCTGGCTGGGCTATGCGCTCACCGTCGACGGCGTGCGCTACTACGCGGCGGGCGACACCGACCAGAACCCGGATAACGAGCAGGTGGCGTGCGATGTGGCGCTCGTGCCCATCGGCGGGACGTACACGTGCGACCCGCATCAGGCCGCGGCGTTCGTAAACGCGCTGCACCCGAAAACCGTAGTGCCTATCCATTACGGCAGCATCGTGGGCGTGCCGGAGAACTTCGACGAGTTTGCCGCCGAGGTCGCGCCGGAGATTGAGGTCGTGCGGAAGGTTGAGCGGTAGAGCGCTGCGCCCCGCAGACGTCGCATACCGGGCTACGCCACCGCAACAACCGGTTCGAGCAGATCCTCTACCCGGCAGTGAAGCACGCGAGCGATCTGCGCCACGGCGGAAGCTTGCGCCCGGTTGATATCCTTGTTGCGCTGCTCATACATCTGTATCGACCGCAGTGAAACACCAGATAGCTCGGCGAGTTCACGCTGTGTGTACCCACAGGCACTCCGCATGCGCGCGAGGTTCGTCTGCCCCCGATAGCTTGTCATCCGCTCCGCAAACAACTGAGCCACACGCTCTTCGGATGCTTCGTGCCACGGGTCGTACAAGTCGACAAGCACATCGAACGGCAGCACATCGAAAACCGTACGGAACGTAAGCGCAAACCGCCATTGGAGGTACGCCGCGATCCAGCCCGCCCAATACTCAGGCGTCCTGTCTGGTCGAAAGCCCTGCTCGATCATCGCCCGCTCATCGTCGTAACCAAGCTCGCAGCACATGTCCCAGAAGAGCTCGATGCCCGACCGCCCGGAAACCACCCACGGTGCTCCCGCTTCGAACTGCCGGGCGAGCTGGCTCGACGCAAAAAGGTTCGCAACCTCAAATCCTTCAGCACCGTAGTCCCAGACCGCATAGTCGAAGAAGCATGCAAGACAGGACATGGCGTCTTCTAGGTAGAGGACGTCGTACGCGCGGGCAGCGACGTCGCGGCCTTTAGAAGAGACGTGGGTCATGGGGATCGACCTCCTCGAGCAGGATATCGCGAACATACAGCCCGGTGCGATCGAGCTGCACGCAAAGAGATTGGTATTGGCTCCGCCCACGGCGATCGCGTTCAGCCCTACGCGCATGATAGATCTCGCAAGACGCAAGTTCATAGCCGGTACATTGGATGCGCTCGAACGCCTTCGCACTGGTAAGCGCAACCTGCTCGCCCAGATTTCCCAACCGCATAGCCTCGGAAAGCTGCGCTACGGAAATCGTGTTGTTCAAAAACGCCCGCGCGAACGAAAAGTACGAATCGTCTGCACGGTATCCGCGGATGATATCGAAACCCGACGTATCGATGAGAAAGCGATCGAGCAGGTAGTCGCGAGCGGTGCGAGCGATGGCATTCGAGAGGTCGACGCGGCGATTTGCGAGCAACAAAGCGAGCCAAGCGAGCACCGAATATTCCGAACTAGAAAGGTCGAGGATGGCGAGCTTGTCCGTAGCAAGCTCATAGCGATTCGCAAACCCATCCGCTTCACCAGGACACGCCCATTCCTTTGCAAGGTCTTCATGCTCGGTACAATAGAAGCCCGCGCCGAAGTCGTTGTATGGACGGCACAGCTCCAAGCGCGGTTGCTTAACGATTTCGGACGCCCCGTGCCAGAGGATCATGGCGCCACCGCCTTCGCTTCTGTATCTGAAGTATCACTGTAGTGATAGTAGCACAGAAGCAGGATGAGCTATACGGCTGTTTGTCTCCCAACTTGCAGACCGCTCACCCATGTGCTCAAAGACCGCAGTCGTCCCCATGCGATACGATGTCCTAAAGACGCAAGCTCGCCACCGCCCGGCGTTTGAAAGGACACATCATGGGAATCTTCGGCTCGCGTAAAGAAAAGCTCGAAAACAAGGCGCAGCAGTACCGGAGTGACGGCATGTTCCAATACGCCGAGACCGTGCGCGCAAGCCTCGCGCCCAAAGACGGCAAGGTACACGTCGTGATGCTGAACAGCTTCTCGAAGTTCCTGAACCAGACGTTCGAGTGCGAGAACAAGTACACCGGACAGATCGACGCGATCATCAGCGCCATGCAAGACGACGGCTATGAAATCTTGGACGTAAAGTTCAATTCGATCCAAGGCCAGGGGCTCACCGGCAGCATGGAGGGGTTCCATACGCTGGTGATGTATAGGTAGGGGAAGTGCGGTTCATCCTGTTTGCAAAACCCTCTCAAGCCCGGAGTGCGTTCCGGATTTGAGAGGGGTTTTGAAGCCCAGCCTTAACCCACCAGTCCCGCAATCGCATCGAGCTGAGCGGCGATGCCAGCAAAGTCCTGGTTCAAATCGAGCGTTCGCACATGGTAGGTATGACCCAGCTCCAGCCAGCTTTCGCTCTCGAGTTCCGCGCCCTCCGCCTTCGCATAGAGCAGCATGCCCGAGACTTCGCCGTCAAACGCGTTCGCCGCATGCATGACATACGAGAAGATTTGGTTCAAGTTCGCCGGTGAGAGAATCTCCTTATCGTAGTGGGTGCCCAGAATCGTTCCGTAGCATTTGGCATCGATGATGAGACACTTATTCCCGTTGGTCAGCGTCACGTCCGTGAGCATACGCGGCAGAAAATCCGGCGCTGACTCGTCTATCCCATGATCAATCTCTCGCGCCGCAGGATGCAGCCAGCTCCAGTGCTTGCGGTAGTACTCAAGGATGAATTTCTCGTACAGCCAATGCAGGGAGTCGCCGCTCAAGACGTCGGCAAGCCGGACCTCTCCCCGCTCGTCTCTGAGCAGCAGCTCGTGTAACGCCAGATAGCAAACGTTCATCAGAATCTGATACGACCGGTTGTTGCGGTGGTACCTCATCGACCCCCAAGCGATGCGCTGCGGATCAAGCAGAGACACATCCTGCATGAGCACCAGCGAAGAACTAAATCCCGCTGACGTCGGTGGAACATTTTGGCCTCAAACTCGTAGACGATCGATCCGGTCTTGAAGCCCGTGCTACGGACATAGTCGCCAGATCCGTCGCCTCAGTCTTCGGAATCACAATCTTCTTAGTGTTGCACCCCGCACGCCATGCAGCGCGGACAATTCAGCTACGTCGAACGTGCAGCGCGCCAGTATGCCTCATCAGACACGCCGCGCAGCTCCGGTATTGGCGACACCGCCGCCTCGCATCCAGCTCTTCGGGCTTCGCCTCGGCCTCTAAGCCATCCATCTACCCTCACCTTCAAATCATGCGGATAGAGAAATAGCCCGCACCCAGACAATGGGCACAGGCTATTAGCACGCCAAGAGAGCGACGTCGAATCCAGTCGATCTGGATTGAACTTGCTGGTCAGTGCTTTAGCATCGCTTCGATGTCGATATCGCTGGCGTCCTTAATGGAGCCGTCTCCTGAGAATTTGTCTTCCCACTCCTCACAGAAGTCCATGAGATTTCTTACAAGATCGTCTGGTGACGCAGCACCTGTCACAAGCTTCTCGTAGAGAACCTCAATACCACCGCGAGCATATTCGTCGTATACTGCCATTCCTTCTTTAACGAGCTCGTCGTTGGCGCGGAATGCTCTGCGGATTCGTTCGTTAAGGTCGGGTTCGCTTTGTTTATCAAGAATCATGAGGAGCTCATAGCTGAATACGAGCTTGTCGTGGTGGGAGGCAAGAGCACCTTCCATGATGTTCTTGGTTGCTTCATTTCCGTCGCGAGGAGCCTTGCGTTGGTAGAGGTATCCGACAATTGGTGCAACGACATAAATATCGACAACCGTGTCAAACAGATACTTGTTTCTCTCAATTTCGGAAAGGCTGGTGTCCTTCGCCTTCTCAGTGCCAGGAGTAAGGGCTTCGAGATACTGCCCATGTTTTCCATAAAACCTGACCTGAGACCTAAAGATATCTGCCATGGCTATTCCTTAATCACCGAATCATAGTCGCGCATACGCTCGATGGTGTAGCGACGACCAATCCTGTCCTTCATGTGCTCTTCGGCAAGATCGCCATCGGTGTCTTTGATGATAATGATCACCTGCTTGGCAACGGCGGGAAGCAGATTGCAGATCGTCCCAATTCTCGTTTTGTCGAAGTCTGACAGCGGTGCGTCCATTACAAGAGGATAAGTGTCGCCCTTGAGCAGGCTGTCCGGGTCGGCATCGCTCTCCTTGGCAATATCGAGAATGCCGAGAATGAAAGCTAATATGATTGCGAGCGTCTGTCCCGAGGAGGTCTTCCAAACATCGTCTTTCGTATCGATATCGTCGACGGTTACCGTGACGCCATAGTTTTCGTCAAGCTCCAGATGAAGCTCGCCATCGTACATCTCGGAGAAGAACTTGTTTACGGTCTCTCCTAGCTGAGACCTAGTGGCGGCCTCTTTATTACGGTAGAAATCGCTCAGGTAGTTGTAGATGAACTCAACATACTGAAGGCAGCGCTTGATTTCCCGGTTTTTCTCGTTCTTTACGCTGTATGCTCTAATATCAGCGTTGAGCTGCTCAATCTGGGATTTGGAGCTTGCTATTGTACGGCGAGCCGCATCCGCACGACCAGCAGCACGCGACCTGTCATGCTCCGCCGTATTTAGGTTTTTCCTCAGAATGCTCACGTCGACATTGTTAAGGCTCTCAAGAAACGCTTTCGCGGCGTTGTGCGCGGCATCGGCGGTCTCGATGGCCTTTGCGGCGTTGCTAAAGTTTGCGTACGCGTTGCCTAGGTCGGCGAAGAAGGAGGAGGTCCCCTCAGTTCTGACTCGGCATTCCTTGTCAAACTCCGAGATGTAGGTTCCAAGATCCTTGGGGGGCACGTACTCGAGGAGCGCGTACAGATGCTGGGCTATCTCATCGCCCGTCTCAAACTTCGTGCCACAGATACACTCATGCCTATCAAGAATGAATTTGATGGTCTTGTCGTCTACACTCGGGATTCCCTTGCTGATCTTATCCTCGTCCGCAAGCTCAGCTCGTGCGTCCCGGATGCACCTCTCCATCAGGAAGCGGTAGTGGTCCTTCCGAAAGAGACGGAACAGGTCGTCGCGCCTCGCAGCGAAAGCACTGCGAGCGGCCTGCTGCTGGCGAGCAGCCTTCTCAACGTCTTTTTGTGCCTGTTCGCTTTCGGCATTTTCTCTAAGTAGCTGCTGCCACTTCGCGACATTCTCCTTTGCAGCCTCTTCGTCGGCCTGCGCGTTTTCAAGGTCTTCCTGGTTGCGCGCAATCGTTTTCTCAAGAGTCTCGATTCTGCGGCTCTTCGCCTCAAGGTCTTGATCTCCTGCAAGGTCGAATTGCTTGCGAAACCATCGTTCGACTGAAAGCTTGGGTCCTGTTGACTTGAGGTGTCCAAGGGCCGAAGCGATCGGCTGCAGGCCGAGTATGGTTTTGACGGCGTCGGCAAAGTCGCTACTTTTTCCGTGCTCGATTTCTGCGCGCATGTTCTTGACATGCTCGCCGTCAAAAAAGAAGTAGTGTGAGAGCTGGTTTGAAAGCAGCCTGTTGATAGTGTTCTTTTGGTCGCCCGCTGAAACCTGCTTCGTCTCGCCATTTTCCTTGTAGAAGATGACAAACTCGTGCTGGCCAGGCTTGTCTAGGATGCCAGATTCTTTTCGAGAGTACCGCTGCTTTCTTGAAATGGTATATACGGTACCGTCCTTCTCCAGCTCAATCTCAACGGACGCATAGCGCTCGTAGCCTGGCGCAATGTGGTCGCGTACATAAGCGTTGATTACCCGGTCGGAATCCTTTGGGGCACGTCCGTACAGGCACCACTCAAAGGCCTGGGCAAGCGATGTCTTGCCGGCTCCGTTGTTACCCATAATCAAGGTGACGTTTTTATCCGGGTCGGTCGAGAAATCGACTCTCTGCTTCCCTTGGAAGGGAAGGAAGTTCTCAACAGTAATCGATCTTATAAGCATTTGACATCATCCTGGATTCGCTTGCCGATTTTCTGAATCATCTCCGAATCGCCGTACTTCTTGGTCTTGTCGTTTTCGTCCTCGATATCAAGGAGCCATTTTATGATGCCGTTTGCTTTGGACAAATCGACTTCGTCTATCGATGTAGAGACCGTATTGTCAGACATCTTAGTCCTCCTCTTCCGTCTGATAAGAATCCATGCCCGCAAGACCAAAGAAGCCCTCCTGGATTTCGTCAAGGACTTGGACCACCTGAGCTCTGTTTTCAGCAAGGTTGGCAAATTCGTATGCCCTTACGAGTTCGTTATAGGCGAGCCTTTTCTCTCCACGCGTGTCTTCGTCAGGAAGAACAGATGCCTCGCTTGCGGGGCGGGTCAAAGTGATGAAGTCGAAGATCTCGGCACGTTTCTTGAGACCGTACTTATCCTTCCGCAACAGACGTCCTCTTCGCTGGACATACTCTCTTGGGTTAGTCGTAGACGCAAGGATGAAGGCGGTCCGAATCATCGGGATGTTAACGCCCTCATCGAGACATTTGATTGCAATCAACGCCTGCAAATCCGCGTTGGCGAACATTCGCTTGATTTCCTCGCGCTCAGCGCTGTTCTCGCGAGAGGTGAACTGCCTTACGCGCATATCCAGCTCGTCACCTAGAAGGTGGGTGACGGCATCGATTTGACGAAGCTCATAATCATCGACGCCGTCTATCTCATCGGCATCGACTTCGACCTTTGTGGCGCCACAATAGATGAGAATGTAGTCGTCATCAATATAAGGAGCTATCTCACGCTTGAGTGCAGACAATTTTTGGTGGGCAGCAGCGACGAGCCTCGCACGCTTAAGGGCGAGCTTCTTCCCTCGCTCGGAAAGCCCCCTCTTCCCATTCTTGTCAATCCGTACCGCTTTTGCGATTTCAAGCGACAACTCCGAGTACTTCTCCCTCTCGTCGTCCTCGAGATAGACAATAACGGGATAATAGCGATAAGGCGTTAAGCACGGCGGTTCATCACCCCTGCCGTAAATCGCCTCTTCAAGCGTGTACTCAATGCACCGTTTGCCAAAAAAAGTGAACAGAGCGTTGGTGCCCTCCTGGTCGCCGTATCGTTCGATGGTCGCCGAAAGAGCCAGACGAAAATGGAAGTCGTCGCGGAGAAGCGACCTCAAATACTCGGCCCCAAAGTTATGCGCTTCGTCGACAACGAGGAGCTTCGGCTTTCTGATTCTGTCGATAAGGCTTTGCACGCGCCCAGTGGCAAAGGTTCCGTTGGTGCATACAAAGCATAGGAACTTTGATCCTGCGACCCCAAATCTTTGGTCACGAATCGCCCTATCAAGACGTGATTCCCAGTCTTTTTGAGGGGATGAACTATAGCCAATAATGGGGTCAATGTTGAAGAGTTCGATATCCTCCACCCACTGATCGACCAAATGCTGATATGGACAGACAATAATGACAGCCATGGAGTGGTCGAGCGCATCAGAAAGGCGGCAAATCGCGGCGAGGGCTGTGTATGTTTTGCCCGTTCCGGTCGCCATGTCGAATACGCCATGGAAATGATTACGTTCCCACGCATCGATAGCCTCAAGCTGATAGCCCCTCAATGTGATGCCGGAAGGAATGCGTGGAACATTTCGAGTGGCTGGTTCAGAAAGCGGGACAACATCGCGATCATCGCTAGGGTTGGAATCAAGATCGCTAAGGTCAATACCATCGCGTACCTTGTATCTTTTTATAATCGCCTGCGAAATCTCGGGAAAGTCAAGAACGTTAACGCCCGGTTCGGTGTTGTGCCACATCGCAGAAAATGCAGCCCGCTTATCGCGCACTCGCCCTTCATCGTCAGACCAAGAGGTGAAGACGTCGATTGATTCATAGTTCTTGAAATAGGCGTTGGCGCTCTCGTTCATGGATCCCGAGAAAGCGATGACGTTGCCTGAGTCATCGAACATCAAGCCGAGCTTCTCGTGAAACATTCCGACTTCATTGCCGGACTCGAGAAGCGCGATTTTAATCGTCATTACTCCAGAGGCAATCAGGTTGGAGAGCAGGTTTAGACGATCCTCTTCGAACTTGCCAGAAGGCTCATCTAGCTCGCGAAGCAAGCAATCGAGGATGACTTCATTTCGTCTTTCAAACCCATCTCTGATAGCTGCGTAATCTTCCTCAGACAGTCGCGGAGAGGCAACAACCTCGATGACCCCTCCGTTATTTACCAGCCCCTTAATGCCTTCCGTGAGACTTATAAGCGCAGTTGAAGAGAAGAATCCCACTGCCCGGCAGTAACGAATTGATTCAGAGAGAACGGGCGTATAGAAATCTTTGACAACGTTACGTGTCAAAGAGCGGTATTCACGCTTGATGTCTAAATCAGTGAATGCCACGAAACACACCTCCGCTCAGTAAGTTCTAATTATATGCCTGAAAACGGCCTACTGAGCGAGCAAACGCTCACCTTGTGGTCGAATTCGCCAAGAAATGGAGGTGTGTGAGGGGGCGGGGGTTAGAGCTGGGCCTCAATTGTATTGAGAGCAGTACCAAGCACTACAAAATCGCGGTGGTTGGTGATCGCGCTTACGCTGAACCTGACCGTCCCTCCGGGAAGAGTCCCAAGGAACCTGTGGGCGAACGGCGCGCATTGGATGCCCGAACGCACGGCAACCCCAAGGCGCCCGAGCACAAGCTCCGCCTCGTCGGGAGACAGCCCGTCAAATAATGCGGAGACAACGCCGATGCGCTCGCAGGTCATTTGGTCTTTGACGATAGACAGCGCTCGACACTGACGCAGAAGCGTAAGGAGGGCATCTCGGTTGACCGCCTCCGCTTCGCGCACGGAGCTCATTCCCTCGCGCAGGATCCAGTCCGTCGACGCCTTGAGGCCCGCGATCGCATACGTATTCTGACTGGCGATTTCCTCCATTTGGACAATCTCGTCTGGCATGTCCTGCTCTACGGAGTTGATGCCGTTGCCACCAAAGTAGACCGCGCGAAGCCTCGTCCCTCGCCTGCAGATAAATCCCCCGATGCCAAAGGGCCCGTAGAGCGTCTTGTGTCCAGCGAACACAGCGAAATCGAAGATATCGTTTGCGAGGTCAAGCGGGAGAAGCCCGAAAGTCTGGCTCATGTCGAGCACGGTTGTCGCCCCGTGCTCTTTTGCAAGCTCGC
Organism: uncultured Enorma sp.; assembly: GCA_905210055.1. Taxonomy (GTDB): domain Bacteria; phylum Actinomycetota; class Coriobacteriia; order Coriobacteriales; family Coriobacteriaceae; genus Enorma. The sequence continues at coordinate 10,002 of CAJLVH010000007.1, forward strand.
AGATTTCCTCTACGGGGATAACCGCTCCGCAGACGTTGCTCGCATGGGTGAGGACGACCATGCGCGGCGGTGCCGCCTGAAATGCGTCCGAGACCGCAGCAAGGCAAGGGAAAAGGGTCTCCCCGTCAAAGGGGAGAACGTCGATCTCGATCCCCTTGGTCTTGACGAGGTGGTGGAGGGGCCTGGTCACCGCATTGTGCTCGAACGGGGTGACGTAGACATGATCGCCGGGCTTAAGGTCTAGCCCAAGAAGTATCCGGTTGAGGGCATCGGTTGCAGACGAGGTGAACACAACCTCGCTTGCTGGGCAGGCATAAAGCTTCCTGAGGTTGTCCTTTGCCTTTCTCGCAATGTCGCCCGCAGCGACCGCGAGGGCGTTCCCGCCACGTCCGATGTTGCCGCCTGAGCTGCGGTAGAACGAATCGGCGAAGTCGTAGACGCATTCCGGCTTAGGGAAGGTCGTGGCAGCGTTGTCGAAATAAGCAACATCAGACATTGTCAGCAGAGCTCCTCGAGGACCTCAAAGACGACCTGGCGCTTTTCCTCGGGCGAGAGGGCGCCTCCCATCTCGCTCAGGCAGGCGCGGATGCTGTTCTTAAGAATCCTGGAGCGCCCACCAGCGGCAACGGGCTTGAACGTCCTCCGGCGCAAGCTGCCCTGGTCGTCGACGAACGAGATCTCAATCATCTTCCCAGCATCGTTCTCTGCCTGTTCGTCAACGCCCTCGACCTCATGCTTCATCTCCGTGAGGACGTTCACGAAATCGGAGAACCTGGCGTCGTTCCAATCGTCAACTCGCAGGGAGATTGCCGCCTTGGCGATTCTCCCCACGGTAACATAGTCGTCTCCACTGGCCGCTCGCATGGCGCTCAGAATCTGGTTGTTCACCCCCGTGAAGACGTGGGATTCGAGCACGGGATGGGAGTCAACCCAGTCTCGGAGAACGGAGGAGAGGGAGGCTTCGTCGTGGACTCTGGGTTCGAAAAGCGCGGCGACGGTTGAGGAAAGAGCCTTGATGGTGTCCGAGAGGCACTCGTCACACGCGAGCTTCTCGGCTTTGATGGACTCGACGAGTGACGGGGAGCCGAGCGGCTTACCAAAGACCCGGGGCAGCTCCTCGAAGAGGAGCTTGTCGGTGTCGGTGTCGATTCTCCTGATTGCCCTGAAGAAGCCATCCCGCTCGGGAGGGATCCTGTCCTTTCCGGCGCCGGTTGTATGGTCATAGCGACAGTTCCTCGTCATCTGTGGCAGCCCCGCGAACCAGAGCCGCATCGCTTCCGCAAGATCGGCTCGAGAGGGAGAGTCCGAATTAACCTCGAACGCCCTCGAGAGCTCGCTGATGTATTCCCCCATCTCCGGGGACCAGTTGATTCTGGTCAGCGCATAGGCATCGGGTCGCTTCGAAAGGTCATCGAGGGTCTCCTCGTTCAGAGGGCGCTCCTCGCCATCTCGAGTGATTTTGACTTCGTCACGGTAGTCCCGGAGCACGAAAGCGAGGAAGAGCGGCAACGGCCCGCGCCGTAGCCCGATTCCAAGCTCCCTGCCAGTGAGAAGGTCGAACAAGACTTGGAACGAGGTGTCGTTCGCTCCTTCGATGAAGTCCCGTATCGTTTTGATGACGACGTCGATTTCGCGCGTGTGCTCTCCAGGCTCGTTGACGCTATCCTCGATGTCTCTAATCAAGCCCGTACGTTCGAGGGCGCTTCTGGCCATAGAGGTTTCCTGGCCATTGCCGACAAAACCTAAGTTGCGCTGAAGCACGGGGGCGCAAAGGGCCTTGATGATTTTGGTCCTGCTGCTGAAGGCGGTGCCCGTGAGATCGTTCTTATTCAGGCTCTCGCTCGTTATTCTGGGGGTGTTGCGATAGGTGGCATCGCACATCGCGGAGAGTTCCTCGGAGAGGCGCCTCTTGCGCTTTATCGAGTTCCTGCGTGTTCCGTCAACGTAATAGAGCGAGCGGTTAAGCTCGGGCTGGAAGTACCCCGCGATGAAATCCCGGACAATCTCGCTGTAGTCCTCGACGACGATCTCGTACTCTTCGGCAAGTGCCGCATCCCCGCCGGCCTCTCGCTTAAGCTGGCTCGCCGCCTCGAGACGGAAAAGGGCGTCATCGATGCGAACGAAATCCTTCGGGAAGACAACCACGGTCATGGGCTCTCTGGAAAGCTGGTCTTTCGCAAGGAGCTTGAGCGAGCCAATCTCGTCGGGTGAGCTGCAGTAGACGGCGACAATCTCGCCATCACCCCTTTCGGAATCGGGCCTCTGGATGATGCGCCGCCCCGGCTTCCAGGATTCAATTCCCTCCCTATCGACGAACTCGCAGTCGAAGTACCTGACTATCCCGCGCTCCTCGTTATATCGGGACGGGTAGAAGGCTCGGCCGAGCATCTCCTTGTTAAGAATCTGAGCGCAGGTCAGAGAGCTGCGGAGGGACTCGGCACGATCAGTCACCTCGCTGTCGATGCGAACCCCGGTGGTCTCCTTCAGCTTGAGGAAGGAATTGCTCCTGCGGAGGTATACGATGGAGTCGCCGGCAACGAGGCTCTCGAGAGCGGATATGACCTCCTGCTCGGGGTATCCGCAATCGGAGAACAGCTCGATTATGGTTTGGCGCGTGGGCGCGACGCGGTCATACTGGCCGACGACGTCAATTGCGGCGACGGTCTTGATGATCCGGGCTTCGAGGGAACCTCTCTCGACGTGTGCGAGGGATGCTCGGGCGAGCTCATACGTCTTATGAAGCGGGCTCGAGTAGAACTCCTTCCTGAGGAGGGGCTCGAAGTAGTCGTATACGGCGTCTGGGGAGACGAAGAATCGACAGGAGAGCAGCGCCTCAGAAAGGGAGCGGTCGCCTCCGGAGCAGATGAAGGTGAAGAGAGTCCTCTCGTTTTGGGCGACCTTCTCGGAGAGGCGTGGCAACAGGTACGCTGTCAGCGGGTGCAGGGGAAAGCAGCCGAACGCCACGGTCTCGACGATAGCCTTGTCAAAGAGCCCGTTTTTCAGGTAGCGTTCGCCCACCTTCTCGACGGCCCTGCGATTCCTTCCGTGGCCTTCGGACAACCACTCACGCCACGTCCTATCGTCCTTGGCGATCGCGGTGCTCATGAGCTCGTAGTACTGGTTCTCGTCATCGACCATCTCGATCTCGTCGAAGCGGCCCGACACGCCGCGCCACCCGTCGACCTTCTCCTTCGGCAGGTCGGCGTCGATGTAGTTCGAGAGGCTCTTGTGGCTGATGAGAAGCAGGTGGAGCTGCCTTTCGGCCCCGCTTCTGTTGCAGGCCTCGGCAAGGTCTTGCAGCAGTCGCGTGTCCTCTACGGTCGCGCGCCCAATGCTGGTCTCGAGGTACTTGCTGAACTCGTCGTAGACGATGTACACGCCGCTTACGCCATGAGCCTGAAGGCCGCCGAGAACGTGGTCGAAGACGCTGAGGACATCGGTGCCGTCAAGGACGTCGAAGGAGCTGCCCGACGTGAGGCCCGGATAGGCCTTGACGAACACGTCGTAGGCCTCGGTGTCGAGATTGTTGAGCAGGGAGGTCGCCCGCTCGTAGCTGTATCCCGTCGCATCCTCAAACCTGGACAGCGTCTCGGGATAGTCGTCCCTCCACATCCTGAGGGTCGCGAGCGCTCCGTCATAGTTCGTTTGGGGCATGAGATCGGAAAGCCCCGCCATCTTCAGGGCGTTGCGAAGGGCGAAGAGGAGCGAGTGCCTGAGGTCCGACGTGCTCCCGGAGATGATGACCGGAAGGATCCTTCTGCCGTCCGACACGAACTTCTGAAGCGTGTCCGCGAAGCCGAGGCCCCGATCCTTGTATGCGGAGACGATACGTGAGAACGAGGAGGGGTCCTTGATCCACATCGCGGTGAGCGCGGCGAGCACGACATGGGACTTTCCCTTGCCGTAGGCTCCGACCAAGAGCTTCGCGCGATGGTTGGAGGGCATGATGACGTCACGGAGGATCTCTTCGAGGTAGCGGCAAACCGAATCGGTCGGGATCAGCCCCTCGACCTTCGACTTCGAGCCGAAGTCGAAGTCTATGTTGATCGAGGTCTGGAAGTCCTCGTTGGGAACAATCACATCCTGTAGTCTCATGGCCACGTTCCTAACCGATTACGTCGTAGTAGCGCGAGAGGCAGTCTTGCCTGCTGAGATCGGCGTCCGAAAGACGGACGACGTCAAGGCCTGCGGTTCGGTTGATTCGCAGGTAGCCGTCGTTCTCGAGCTCGTAAAGCTTGTCGAGCAGCCCGATGGAGTCGAGCGTGAAGATCCTGCCCGGGGAGTAGGGGTCGTCAAGAAGGGTCTCCATCCTCATTTCGTCGGAAAGGTCGACCCCATCGTTTTGGAGGTGCTCCCGCATGGAGCAGATTGCGTAGAGGACGAGAAGAGGAGGAAGGGTCCGCGGGTTCGCGGGAATCTTCCGATAGGTCTTGTCGGCACGGCTTTCGACGTCGAGCAGCCCCAGCTCACCGAGGGGGCAGTCGATGACGCTCTCTGGCGAGACCGCCTTCCTGCTGGTTCGCTCGTGCGGGATATACGTACTCAGGATGCAGCTGAAGTCGGCGTCGAGCGAGGTGAGCGCGATCTCCTTCTTGTCGTTGAACGTGAAGACGTAGCGCTCAAGGGCTCTTGTGAAGTCGTCCTTCTTGAAGACGCCCATGCTGAACTCGTTGAAGAAGAAGTACCAAGCCGCAGCCTCTTCCCGGGACGAGGCGAGGTTGCAGTGGAGCGCCCACAGCGTGCCCGCCTCCTCCATGTAGGGGTCCTCGTCGAGGATGAGGCGGCCCAGGTCGGTAACAACATGCCCGTTGCGCTTGTCCCTCGCGCACTCAATGAGGTCAGTCACCTGCAGCCAGTAGCGCAAAGCGACGACCTGGTTGGAGCCAAGCCCGAGTTCGTCCATGGCGAGCCTGCTGTTGCTGGGCATGAAGATGGCCTTCTTGTCCGGGGAGCTGACCGCGTGCAGCCCCTTGCTGAGCCACCCCTTGCGGATGAAGAAGGACTGGTGTGCTTTGAATTTCATCTGCATCGGACTACTCTTCCTGTGTTCTGAGGTACTTGCGCATGAGGCAGCCGCCCTCGAGGTACTTGTCCGTCACGCACTGCCTGCAGTGGACGCACTTTGCCGGATCGATGCGATAGCCGTCTGAGCTGATCGAGATCGCGCCGAACCGACAGAGGGCCTCGCACTTTAGGCACTGGCGGCACGCGTTGAACTTGACGACCTGATACTTGGCCATGCGGAGCAGGGACTCCCCGTCATCCTCCTTGAGAATGCGTATTTTCGCCGCATACTCGTAACCTGGCTGGCTGAAGGGCATGAGCGCGATGAGGGGCTCGCGCGTCTTGTGGTCGACGATGACCTTCTCGTCGAGCAGCGCTCTTCCGAGTCCCGGTGCGTAGTCGCCGATTGGTGTCATGAGCCCGACGAGCTCGTCGGAGTACGGCCGCTCGAGCGCGAAGATCATCGCGTTGTCTTCGGTTGCGCAATGGCTGGCCTCCACGAGCACAGACCGTGCTGCGGCGACGCCGTTGCCGCCCTGGCGAGCCTTCCACTTTCCGGTGCCTACATATACCTCGGGGTCGGGCTTGCCAATTCTTTTGGCGAAGCCGATAAGGAAGTCGCGCCATTTCTTCGAAGCCTCAGGCATGTAAACCTGCGAAAGGAACTGGGCCCTTGGGTTGTTGTTGGGGCAGCACCAGCAGCCGACGCGTTCGTATCCAAGCCTGTAAGCGTCGTTGAAGTCGATTCCCTCGGAGAGGATGTAGAGCCAGACATCGATGTCGTTCCAGTAGAAGATCGGAGCGGCAACCTTCTGCCTCTGGATCTTCACCGACTCTGCGCTGTCCTCGACTCTGTTGTACTTGCTGCGGGCGACGGACTCTCCTTTCCGGATTCCATAGAAGGTGAGTATCGGCTGGTCGCCAAACAGCCCCTTGAATGCCCTCGATATCGGGCCGGTCTTGAACATAGAGCAGCACCACCGCATCATTCGTGCGGGTGGCCCTATCTCCTCGGCAACGTCGTAGAAAACCTGCTCGCTATTCCTAGCCGTCTTGAAAATCGCGAGCGGGTGGCTCTCTCGGAAGCGCCTTGCATACTCGATGGTGCTCGGAAACTCAAGCGTCGTGTCACCGAAAATGTGAACGAGGTAAGGGTTGCTCAGAGCCCTCACCGCAAGATCGGCGGTAACGGTCGAGTCTTTGCCTCCCGAAAAGGAGACGACTAGGTTTTCTTCTGGATAGCCTTGTGCTGCATCAACGATGAAATCGCAAGCTTCGTGAACAAGGGAGTCCAGATGAGCACGGTTAGCCCGTACAAACCGCTCGATATACGAATCAAACGACAAGTAGTCGTTCTGATCAGAAACCGAGTCAAGCTCTGCGCGAACGGCATCGGGATCAGAGGCGAGTATTTCAGCGACGGTTATGCTAGTCGGAGAGCCGTCTACGTAATACTTGCTGCCGGAAGCCCATACAGAGGCGTTCTTGTGAAGGAACGGCTCGCCAGTCATCACCTCAAAAAGAAGCCTTTCCTCAGGAAAGACAGGACGTAAGTCCGTGCACAGATAGCGAGTAGCGCCTCCGCAGAGGGGGCAAACTGAATGAGGGCCGCTAGGGATTTGAACAATCGGGACGTTGCACTCATTGCACCAATAAACAACGTGAGGGGCTTCCTCGACAGTCTTTTCGCCGCATTCGGGACAGACGTCGCTGTCGGTAAAGCGATTGCACTTTGTGCAATACATAGCCCCTCCTCTCGAATCTCAAAACCTTGGATGTCAACATCCAAGGCTTCATTCTATCAGAGCAAGAAGAGCGGTATGCGAGAGACAGACAAAGCGACACTTAGCTTTGCAAACATCGCGCAGAAGCAGATCGGCAAAACGCATTTCGCTAGATTTATAGATTACTTCTTCATTCGCCTCGATGCATCAAGCAATTCTATCCTAAAAGAATCTTTTGAGTATCGTTACATGGGTATTTTTATAGTAATTTGCTAAGTTTTATAGTGGTCAATAATTATAATATTTACCAATAATTGAAAATAATATCATTAATTGAGCAGTTTCAACTTCAGTTGCTGAGGAGATGGACATGGCTAGCAACCTTCTGAAGCTCCGTAGGTCGGCGGGATACAAGAATGCCGGTGAGTTCGCGGAGGAGCACAAGATCCCTGCCTCCACCTACGCGCGCTACGAATCCAACCCCGACAAGATCCCCATGGATCGAGCATGGCAGCTCGCGGACATCTTCGGCACCAGTATCGACGCCATCGTCGACCGCGAGGCACCCGACCCCGCGTGCATGCGTGGCGAGGTGCAACTCGAGTACGACGGCCTCACACCCGAAGCGCGGACGCTGGCCGACGAGCTCCGCGAGTTCGTGCTCATGAAGGATGCCACGATTCGCGAGCGCCGCCGCCGCGAGGAGGAGCGCCCCTACGAAGCCCTCTGCTACCAGTACGAGCGCCAGATGCTCGCGGAGATGGGCGCGAGCGCCGCCTTCGGCGAGCTCGTCGCGTTCGAAAGCGCCGAGGCCGCCCGCGCTACCTTCGAGTCCTTCCTCCGGGAGCAGGCTGCGAAGAAGCGCGGCGAGCACCCGCTCAAGGCGCAGGAGGTCATCGACAACAGAACTATCGAGAAGATCATGGCGACCTACGACCGCACGCATGGCGAGTTCGAGCTCGACAGCATGCACGTGATGTGGGGTTCCGTCGACCACGGCATCATGGTTGAATACGACTCCGAGGCGAGTTGGAGGGACGGTGATGCGGAAGCATAAAGGCATAAAAACAGGTGGGTCCGCAGGAGCTGGCACTCCCACGGGCCCGGCGTCCGGTCAAGAGGTAAATCCAGAAAGGACGGTGACAGTATATGTCATCACTCGCGCCCACCCAAACCACCTACAAGGCCATAAGCGGCAGAAGAACACTCCAGCGCCTGCGCCGCGAGGCTGGATACCGCTCCGCGAAGGAGTTTGCCGAGGCTCTCGGCATTCCCAGCTCCACCTACGCGCGCTACGAGCGCGCCGGCGACGGCGCCGACTGCGGCATCCCTCTGCCCGCCGCCTGGCAAATAGCCGACAAGCTGGGCTGCTCCATCGACCTTGTCGTCGGTCACGAGGACATCGACGCATCAAAATTCACAACTATGCAAGAACGTATCGACTCCCTATCGCGCTCCAGTTCCGAGATGCTTGATGACTATCTTCGCTTTCTTGAATTCCGAGACAAAGTCACTGGCACTCAAGCTTTGAAATAGAATAATGCGGCTACCATTTGATGATAGGAGGCCTCATAGTCTTAGGCTTTTTGAAGAGCATTGCTTGATGTGCAACGCAGCCACAACAAAATGCACCGGTGGTGTAATTCAGTTGTTAATACAAAGCGTCTAGCTTTTTATCTTCCAAAGCCTTATTGAAATCAAAAAAGCGACCAAGGAGCATATGTGGAAAATATACTAGAAGATTACGACGACATAATTCAAAAGCTTAATCTTCAAGCATCGTTTTTCAAACATGCTGATGTCATCAAGCTTGTTGAGAACCCTTTTGGAAATGTCTGGACAACCGTCTAACAAATAGGCGAAAGCATTTTCAACGAACCGGCGATCTTTTCATGTCTAGCAAATATCGACCTTAGAGATGAACTCCTAGACGAAACGTGGTGGCTCCGTCATCCCCAGGATTTCTGCCCTGGATTCTGTGAAACCGCAAATAATACTTACTATGAAAACGGCAGAAGTGACGGCTATGACTTCATTGTTAAGGAAATCTATTTTCATAGTCTAGCTATCAAGCAACTTCATATTAACCAAGAGTTCGTTCTCTTATTTGATTTGTTTCGCGGGAAAGACGGCTGTTACTACGCCATTGATGAATGTGGCCAACAGAGTAAAGTCGTTGAAATCAGCGAGAATGAAGTCAGGATCAAAACAAGCTATCTTATGCGTTATATTGCCGCAAAACAGATGCTATACTTGCAATTCGTAGATTCAAGACGTTCTTCAAAACCCGACTACCCAATCGATGCGGTACCTATCGGAAGCGATAATACCAGAAGCGATTGCTACCACTACGAGGTAACCTATCAGAGCACAGAGAAGCGCGATTACCTGTTCTCGATGCTGTTTGCTCGTAGCATTGTATATCCCAATGACGTTGATACCTGCAACGTCTGGCCTTATTCCAAAAAGGCTGATGAGCAATTTCCGGAGTTTATAGTCGAAGAGCTTCCCAACGGAAGCTATAGGCGTTATTCTTGCGACCCCAGTAAACTCAGTAACTATTTCGGAGCAAACCCTGGTGCCCCACATTACTTAACTCAAGTATTCTTTAAGCCAGACGTACTCAATCGGTATCGTGCTAGTCCACTTTTTGAGGTGACTGAACGCTATCTTTCATGCGGGTCTCAATGGGGCATAGAAATTGATAATGTTATCCCCGAACGAGTCATGGTTTATCTCGGCGATTTGGGTAGAGACCTGCCTCAAAGCGAAAGAATGCACTTTCTTGCCCATGAAATATCTCCAAGCGGTCAACGTATATCTGAAACTGCGCTTGCCCAGGATTTCCACTGCTCGTTCAACGCGCCTATGGGTCCAATCGCCGCGCTCATAGATGCTCGCAACAAACTGAATGACGTTTGGACGGCTAAATATGGCAAGCAGCTGTATCGACCGCCTCACTCGGACGAAAACGACATGGAGAAACTAATCAGGATACCTTCGGGAAACAGCAGGCAGGAATTCGACACCGTCATCCTCAACCTGACCAAATATTGTATCGACTACATAAACGATTCCGCCCTAACAACCACAGACATGGCGGGAGGGATAAACAAACTTGAAGCTACGCTTTGCAAGTTGGGTATAGATGTTAAGCTCACTCCCCTTCGAGATCTGCAGGATGTGCGCTCGGCATGTATGGCCCACGCTAAAGGAAAGAAATACGAGAAGCTCAAACGCACTCTCCTGAGCGGCAATGATTCGCGTGATATCGCAGAGCTAATCAAACGCCTGACCGACATGATGAACGACTTAACCTCGGCAATATCCATCACGTCAGCAGAATCCGATCCTGCTCAACACTAGACTCATACAATCGAAATGCTCACGACCAGACCTAGGCTTTACAAGCCTAGGTCATGGAACTTTGCTAGTTATTAATTTGCTCGCAACATGTTGCGTCGGTAGAACGATTGCAATATAGCTCTACGTTCGCAAAACATTCGTCTAGCCTAGCAACCGCCTTCCAGATATTGTTTATATGGCAGCATAAACGGAAGGGGCTCGGTTGCCTTATCAAAGCCTATGCGACCAACGCCCTTTCCAAGCTCTTTGATCCGGCCGGCTACGACAGCCTCAGATCTGCAGCGTGCGCGCCGCGGCCTCGCCCAAGGCTCCAGCTCCATCGGCAATCGAGGCGCCAAACTGCTGCGCACCGTTCGTGGCACCCGAGGCGACATTGTCGGCAAACTTTCCGGCAACGTCGCTCTCTCTAAACCGCGATATGCAGACCAAACTGACTATTAATTGCCCTTTGAATTCCTTTATCAGAAATACCGCAATTTCGTAACTGCATAGCAAGAATCAAATAACCAAGATAAACCAAATCGAGTATTGCCACACCCTCAAAATCTTTGTCTATATTCCCATGGGCGAAATTATTTCTCTGATTGGCAAGACGCTCGCCGATTTTAGAGCATTTAAACTCTTCTTCATTCAGATCATAGAGCCTTTTTCCAAACACATCTATCACTGAACTAAACTGCTTTGCCGCGTAAACTACTTTTGATTGGAGATTAGTGAAGCCGATGCTGAGTTTTGCCCTCTTCAGCGCTTGCTTTATTTCTCCCGTACTTGATTCGATTTCTTTTTCTATTATTTCTAAAGCTCGTTTCTCTCCCTTCAAGCGGGCAGCCCGCTTTGGTACTCCATCTGGATAAAGACGTTGAAACTCCCATTCAAATGCTGCTGTAACTAAAACAAACCTAGCAGCATCTATAACATGCTTGTCTTTATTTGTACGAGGAAGGTGTCTGAGATAGATGTTGTTGTCAGCAATGTCCCGGAATAGCTTTTCTTCGTTCCCCTCAAGTTTATCCAAAGTCAGATAACGTCCCTTGGATAGATGCTTTGCATCAAACTCCGACGGCTGCTCTGCAAGCTCCATTTCAGCATAATTCCGATACTTTCCGTTTTCCATCTGGCAGCCAAGACGGCCGCTCAAAGGCCCAACTTCGCTCTGGCCCGTCATAAAACCTAAGAATCGTTCCGCTTGATACCAAAGCTTAAGAAAAAACGAATAGTCGTTTGTCTCTTCGAATTCAAACGAGAGGATTGCGGAAAGCGTAATGGGTGGATTCTCAATACCGTGGCTTACCGTCCAACCAACAGAAAAGTATGCGCAGACTTCTTTCCCCTCAACTTGAACATTAAAACGCTCAGATGTTGTCGAATCAAAGCCGGACGTAGTGATTGAAATAGCTCCGTTAACTTGCATCTCATCCCAGTCATATTCACTTCTCCACGCGCGATTGACGGGAAAGACATAATCAATGCAGGGGCCGGATAATGACAAACGAGTCGTCGTCTCAGATATTTTGATCTTTTTTATAATGGATAAAACTGTGACAACAAGATTGCAATTAACGCTTCTAACCGAAGACCCAATCTGAGTTAAGAATACGATACCTCCATGGAGCTCATGGCATCGACCTTCAAGGAATGGCTCCTCCATGAGCAATGGATCTCCGTCGACATAAACCCCGGGAGACACTGCGCTCATTAACCATCTGAGTCTGATGACTTCTTTATCCTTCTCGTCCGGATATAATCTTAGCTCGCCATGTTCATATACAAATTGGAACAAAATGTTCCGGTAATTCAGTTCTCCGGTATATGTTTCAGATTCCATGAGAAACTCCGTCAAATAGCCTTCACTTCTCAAATAGTTACATCCCCAGCAGCTCGCTAGATTCCTGCCCTGTCGCTTGATACGTTTGTAATCCTCCTTAATCTTGACAGTGAATCTCAGATCAAGTCTTGCCTGCTCCCCATCAAACGCAGTCATTACCTCCTTACGATGCAGTAGGAATTGGAGAGATTCCCATCAGTCACCGCATCATCCATCGCGGCGAGCGCCGCATGGAACCATCACGTCGCCTGCGAGCCAACCTCCTATTTCGTCAGCTCCTCAAGCCGTTTCAGAGCCAGCTTCAACCACTCAAGCTCGCGCTCACAACCACCCAACGCCCAATGCGTGATATAGCGACACTGCGAAAAAACGGCATTGCCCAGAATCCGGATGTCGTCAACCTGTGCAAGGTTGCGACGTAACCCTTCCGCGTCGTCGATTAACATCCCGTAACGCTTTTGATATGAGTTGCCGCAGTCCATATGGAACCCGAAGTCTCTGAAGCGTTCCGCCCAGTCCGTGCGGTCGAGCGCGGAGGCACCCCATATCTCTAACCGTTCCCCGAGTTCCCGAGTGAAACTCGCTATTTCGTGTTTATCCATGGTGAGCTCTTTGCTTGGACTTCTCCCTGAATTTAAATCGCTATCCGTCATCATTGTTTTATTCGTGCGCCGTACTGGTCTAGGTGTCTTTCAATCAACTCCATATGAGCCATATCATTTCTGTATCTCCAGAGGCGTCTCACTAGTGCAAGCAATGCCGTAGCACATTTGCCAAGACTATCTGCATCGTCCAACACGGTTTCGCCCGACCGGACGTCCCGCGCAAGCCTGTTAGCGAGTTGCTCGATTCTCTTTGCCCGCTCGTTTGCCAACTCAACATCCCAGTCAACAAAACCTTCATCGCGCGCGGTCTTAATTACCAGCGCAATAAAATCTGTGATTACTTTAATATCGTCTTCAAGGCATTCCGGCGAAGGGACTACGCCAGCAGAGTCATGAAAGAATGACTCCCACTCTTCGAGTGAATTCAAAAAGGAATAGTCCGCTATTTTCAAACCAAGGTGCTGGAGAAAGTCCTTTAACGCATACACGAACTCATAGCGCCATGAGTCGTAATACTCCCACTGTTTCCTTAGAACCGTCCTGCGATGCACCTCGGAATCCCGTATTTCTTTAATTGCTAAAAGCAGAAAAGAGCCCAAGATGATTGAAACTAGCTCGATAATAGACGCATTCAGCTCTATAACCTTTTTGTTCAATAGAATCCAATACACGATGATGCATATTGGAACAAACACAGCTAGCGTTGAGATCCAGCTCCCCAGAGAGTAAATTGTCCTCTTTACAGCCCTTCCGAATCTACGAAGCGGAAACCAGGCTCTTTTCAGATGAAAACCAAAAGCGTGAAATAGAGTGAGCTCGTAAGAATTACCCTTATATTTCACTTGCATTTTACTATCTCCAAAGTCTACTAACTTAGTAATTTACATGTATTGTGGCCTGCAGCTTAGCGCTATTGCGTCTACGAATTAACTCACATGCTGTAACCCATCACTTTACATCATTATAGACATGTACAAGCAAAGCGCCTATACTACATGTAACTAATCAGGTTACATGAAAGGAGTGGCGTAAACATGACACACAATCATCCCCTCCTCATGGGCAGCGATCAATGAAAGTCTCGTTTCAAACCAAGAAGCTCCAGAAGCTTTGCGAGGACGAGCGCGAGATGCATAAGCGGCGACCAGACATCGAGCGAAAACTAAGGCTTCGAATTGCCGCGCTTAAAGCGAACAACACCATCGCAGAGCTAGAGGTGAACGACCCGTTAGGAAAAATGGCATCGACTCAAGGAAAACAGGAAGGGTCAGTGGTCAGGTGCCGTCTCGTCTAACGAACGAATCATCATCGAGCCGCTCAAAAATGGCGTCCGGATTATCGATATCGAGGAGGAAAGGCGGTCGACCGAGGCGCACGTTGTCGAAATAATTGATTATCACGAAGAGTAAGCAAGGCGAACTTAAAAGCGATACCTGAAAATTAAACACTGGAAGAGGAGATGATAACTCATGCCTACCAACTATGCCGTAGCGCCGGGTGAGTTCCTCCAGGAATGGATAGAGGAGGAAGGCAACGGCATCACCCAGGCAGAACTTGCGCAGCAGCTTGACGTGTCTAGAAAACTTGTTAACGAGATTATTAATGGAAAAGCGCCGATTACGCCAGACACCGCGATTAGGCTAGGCCGCGTCACCTCAATTCCAAGTGACGCATGGCTTCGCTACGAAGCACAGTATCAAAATGATTGTGCTCGCCTGCGAAACGATCAGCAGCTGAAGCAGCATGAAGACATTGTCACGCCTCAGCTTGGCGCGTACCTGCGTAAGTTGGGAGCCACCACGGCGACCATGCGGGATAAGACACAGGTTCTATCAGATCTGCTCAGCTTTACCGGCTACGGCACCTTTGAATCCTTCTCTGCTGGTTGCTCCATTAAGCTCGGCGCGGCGCTTTCGACGCTCCGCGAGTCCAGCGCTACATACGACGAAGCGCTCATGATGACCTGGCTCGCAGCCGGAGAGCATACTGCCGCATACAAACGCGCCCACTGCCTCAAATACGATCGGAACGGGCTGGAGAAGCTCCTCCCCCAACTCAAGGAACGCGTTCTGTCTGCCAATGACACTATGCTCGACGACATAATTCAGCTGCTCGATAGCGTTGGAGTGATATGCCAGTTCATCGAGCCGCCCGAAAAGTTCCCCATCTACGGCATTGTCATTTGGACGCGCAACGGTGTGCCCGTAATTCAGCTCACCGGTCGCCGCAAGAAAAACAACCATGTAATCTGGACGCTCTTCCATGAGCTCGGCCACATCCTTAATGATGAAACCCCCACAACGCAGCTCGAATTCAATACGTCATCCAGCAAGCGAAAAAGCGAAGAGGTGGCTGCAAACCAATTTGCTCGTGCTTGGCTATTCGGCGGAGGCGTTGGTGAGTATCGGGGCATGAACCGTGCCCGCGACATCGAAGCGAAGGCGCGACAGAAGGGCGATGTCCCCTGTATTGTTGTGCAGGAACTGCATCGAAAACGGATGCTCGAGCGCAGCTACTGCAACCAGCTTATCTTCGACGTGCGCATTCCGTTCCAAGAGCAAGATTATTCTCCGCAGAATAATTCTATCTAGAATAATCTTTGATCTGGAAGCCTCATCTGAGGGCGCAACGGCAGGCGGCAGAGCGATCTCACTGAAGGCAATCCGTTTCCGCACTTTGCTATACTTATTCTAAGATATGTATAGCAGGAGGCCGCCATGTCTGCCGCACAGATGAACATCCGCTTGGACTCCGCCCTCAAGGCATCTGGCAACGCCGTCATCGCCGAGCTTGGGTACACGCCGTCGCAGGTCGTGCGCGCGCTGTGGGAATTCGCCACCGTGCAGGGCACGCTCCCGCCCGCCTTGACGCACCTGCTACGCGGCGATCAAGCTGCCGGCGCGGCGGACAGCGGCACTCCCGACCGCATGTCTGAAGGCGCTGCGATCGTTTCGTCCTTCTACCAGAAGGTCGGCATCGAGGAGCCCGTGGAAGGCGCCGTCGATTACGACGAACTCCGCGAGCTTGCCGCGGCCGAGCAGCTCGAGAAATGGGGGCTCGCATGACGAAGTCCCCGCGCGAAGACGCTCGCCTCCCCATCAAGATCCTCGTCGACACCAACATCTGGCTTGACTACTTCCTCGCGCGCGGCGTGCATCACCATGCGGTGAGCGCGTTTATAGCGAAGGCCTACGAACGCGAGGACATCGTGCTCTATGTTCCATCGCTCTCGCTCAAGGACCTCGCGTATCAGCTGGCGAGCCTCATGAAACTCGACGCCCGGCGCGCCGGAAAGGACATTTCGCCCGATATCGCCGCTGCCGCGCGCGAGGTTTCCTGGGGCTGTGTGCGCAGCGTTCTCGAAAAAGCCCTTGTCGCACCCGTTAGCCGCACGGAGGTGCTCGGCGCCTTCACCTACAAGCGCATCCACGACGACTTCGAAGATGACCTCGTCCTCGCCGCGCTCGACGCCGTCGACGCGAGCTTCCTCATGACGCACGACGACGCGCTCAGGCGACACGTAGGCGATTTCTGCATTACCGCCGAGGAAGGGCTCGAGCTGCTCACCGAACTCGATGGGTAGTTACCTGAACGGCGCATATTCGCAGCGGGAGTAAGCCGTAGCTCCCTGTGCCTGGGGGGACGGCGAGCTCGGAGTCGAGCGCGTCAGCTTCGGTAATCCTCGTGCCTGGGAGGATGAAACGAACCCGTCCCCAAGCAACCCCTACCAAGCTAATCTGTTATACTTTACTCAATATTTTTGACTCAACTTTTTTGAGTAAACTGGGGTGAGCAGAAATGACATTCATCGGCCGAACGAAAGAGCAGGAAAAGCTCCTGGCCCAGCTTTCCTCCTCCACCCAAAACGCAGCGCTCCTCTATGGCAGACGCCGCGTTGGCAAGAGCGAACTCATCCTCCACACCATGCGGCAGGCGAGCGGCATTCGATCCATCTATTACGAATGCCGTCAGACCACCGCTGAGAACAACACGAGAAACCTCTCCGAGGTCATCGCGGAGGCCTTCGATATGCCGCCGCTCGCCTTCTCCGACATCGAGGCCGCCCTGCGCTTCGTCTTCGACCGGGCACTCAGCGAGAAGATCGCGCTCGCCATCGACGAGTATCCCTACCTCCGCGACGTCGTGAAGGGAATGGACAGCATCCTCCAGGTTCTTCTCGACGAGTATCGCGACCGCTCGCACCTCTCGCTTATCCTCTGCGGATCGTACGTAGAGGTCATGAAGTCCCTGCTGGAGCGAGACAACCCGCTCTATGGGCGCATCGACCTCAAGATCAACCTCCAGCCGATGGACTACTACGAGTCCGCGCAGTTCTATCCGGAGCGTTCCTGCGAGGACAAGGTTCGTCTCTTCAGCGTGTTCGGCGGCATTCCGTACTACAACCGCCTCATTGACAAGAACGCATCGGTTCGGGAGAACCTCATTCACCTGATTCTCGAGCCGGATGCGCGGCTTGAGGACGAGGTGCCCTCCTACCTGCTCTCCGAGATCTCAAAGATCGGCAACGCCCACGAGATCTTCTCCGCGCTCGTCGACGGGCATGCCCGCTACCGAGACATCCTGGCCCAGTCGCACGTCTCCAGCGGCGCGACGCTGGTCAACGTGCTCAACAGGCTGATCGGGATGCAGCTTGTCCAACGGCGCTCGCCCATCAACGATCCAGACAACAGGAAGCGCACCTCATACGTCGTCTGCGACGGGCTCTCCAAGTTCTACTATCGCTACGTCTTCAGGTACCTGTCGCAGCGCAGCGTCCTTGACCCCGAGGTCTTCTACGACCGCTACGTGAACGACGACTTTGAGACCCAGTTTGTCCCCCGCGCCTTCGAGGAGGTGTGCCGCCAGTACCTCGTACGACAGAACCGCACGGGTAATATCGAGCCACCCTTCGACCTGATAGGCACGTATTCCTACGACGATCCGGTGACAAGGACGAACGGAGAGTTCGACGTTGTCACCCGAGACCCGCTCGGATACGCCTTCTACGAGGCTAAGTTCCGCTCGACGCCCGTCACGCAGCGAATGATCGAGGACGAGGTCGAGCAGGCGCAGCAGACGGGTCTCATGTGCCACAGGTACGGGTTCTTCTCGCGCTCTGGGTTCGAGGCGCAGGCCGACGAGCGCACGGTGCTCATCGAGCTGGAGCATCTGTACCGGTAGGCGCTGCCATCGGATGCGCGGGTACCCCGTATCTGAGAAAGGGGATGAAACGAACCCGTCCCCATCCAACCCCTAACCGTAGATGCAATCGCGGAGTGTCGGCATCATGCTGTCCTACTTTCCTCCGCGCGTGCGCACGTCTTCATCCAGCTCGTCGCGCCAGCCGCTAAACTCGAGCGACGCGTTGCAGCGCACCGCACGCACCGCTCCGCTCGCCGCGCGATACACCGCGCCCGTGCCGAAATCATCGGCGATGTAGGGTGCCGCGCGCTGACAATCGATGCCCAGGCGATCCGCCTCGGCCTCCACGTCGATGTTCGCGCCGATAAAAATGAACTCCCAGCCCATCTCGCGGTGGCGCTCGATGAGGCGCTTCACGCGGGCGTACGTGTACCCGCGGCTTGCGTTCTCCATGCCGTCGGTGGTGATGGCGAAGAGCACCTTCTGCGCCTCGTAGCCCTTCGGCTGGACGCGCTGCACGAGGTCGATATGCTCGATGGCGCCGCCGACCGCATCGAGGAGCGCCGTGCACCCGCTGCAGCGGTACGTCTTGCGCGTGAGGTGCGGCACCTCGGCGATGTCCACGCGGTCGAACAGCACACGCGAGCGGTCGCTAAACGTGACGACCGAGACCTTCGCCTCGCCCGGCAGCTCGCGATTCTCGTCGATCATGGTGTTGAAGCCGCCGATGGTGTCGTCTTCAAGCCCGCCCATGGATCCGCTCGCGTCCAGGATGAAGACGAGCTCCGTGCGCTGCGGGCGCTTACGGTCGTGCTTGCTGGCTTTGACTGTTTTACCGGTCTTGCCGAAATTCCCGCTCGTACCATTCTGCTTCTTGCCGTTCATACGTGCCTCCTTTGGTAGGTGAATCTGACACGTATAAGACTACGGACAGCATGGGCAGCGTAGGTAAACCACCAGGCGACATCTTGGACGCCCGCCACTGCCCAGCCATTGGGGACGGGGGTTATTGGCTGGGGGG